>JAKSLC010000024.1 GCA_024401415.1 Bacteroidales bacterium
CCAGATACGACGGACATTCTCCGAACGCTCCATATCAATATCGACAATGGCTAATTCCTCTTCGGTATGACTTGACTTGTGCAGTAATTCTCCTTGCGGCCCAGCAACAAACGAACCACCCCAGAACTGAATGCCTCCTGTCACCCCCGATGGGTCTGGCTCATAACCAACACGATTAACTGTCACTACAGGTAGTCCATTAGCTACAGCATGGCCGCGCTGTACAGTCTCCCATGCACCATGCTGACGATCTTTCTCATCTTGAGTATCCGTAGATTCCCATCCAATAGCTGTAGGATATATAAGCATCTCTGCACCAGCCAATGCCATAAGTCGGGCTGCCTCTGGGTACCACTGATCCCAGCAAACCATCAGACCAAGCGCACCTTTGCTTGTATATATTGGCTCAAAACCTAAATCGCCTGGCGTGAAATAGAACTTTTCATAATAAGCAGGATCATCTGGAATATGCATCTTGCGGTATGTACCAGCTATTTCTCCATCTACATCATAGACAACAGCTGTGTTATGATATAAACCCGCTGCCCTCTTCTCAAAAAGAGAAGAAACAAGGACTACCCCACACTCTTTTGCCAGTTCACTGTAGTAAGTCGTTGACTCTCCTGGTATTGTTTCTGCCAAATCGAAATTATCCACATCCTCAGTCTGACAGAAATATGGAGTATTGTGAAGTTCTGATAGTACTACTATCTCAGCCCCCTTGCTTGCAGACTCTCTAACCTTGTCTGCCAGACGCTTTTTATTATCCTCCACATCTGGAGTAATATGTAATTGTACTAATGCTACTTTCATATTATCATGCTTTATCTCATTACTTTGACGGGTACTGCATCGTCACGCAATGCAAGGACCCATGTTGTTTTATCAATGCCCGACAATTAACTGCAAGTATCTCTTTATCAGGGAAGGCTTGCTGCATAATACGAACTGCCTCTGCATCCTCTTCTACTCCATAAACAGGTAGAAGGATATAATTATTCACGTACAGATAATTTGCATATGTAGCAGGAAGCATCTCTCCCTCTTCGTCATATACTCTTGCAGGGAAAGGCAGTTCAACTAGTTTATATGGCTCCCCATCCCAATTGCGGAACGACTCCAAGTCGGATTTCATATCTACGAGCGACTGATAGTCGACATCAGTTGTATCTTTAGGATCACCAACATAAACTATGGTATCATTCGGTGCCAGACGAGCTAATGTATCGATATGTCCATCTGTATCATCTCCTGTCAGCTCTCCATGACGCAACCATAAGACTCTCTTAGCTCCCAATGTATTGCGGAGTATCACCTCCATCTCGTCTACTGAATGTCCGTTTCTATTTGGCGAAGTAAGGCAATGAACAGATGTCATTATAGTTCCCTTGCCGTCAGACTCTATAGAACCACCCTCAAGAGCTGTTTCGTAGTGTGACTCATACTCAAAGCCTTCTGCCTTGAAAGTATTCTCATATACACCTCTTCCTAAAAGATTGTCTTTATCGGCTGCAAACTTCAAGCCCCAACCATTAAACTGGAAATCAATCAGATGTCGCTCTCCATATCTATCAAAGACGGTTATAGGCGAACAATCTCGCGCCCAAGTGTCATTATATGGCTGATCTACCAATATCTCATTGCTGTACAATTCACCTGCATACTCTTTCTTCCCGACAACCAGCACCTTCACCCCTGTCTTCTCGAGAGCACGTCGCAAATCGCTATAGCATTGTTTAACCTCATCTAGGATATACTCCCAGTCGGTATTCTCATTAGGCAATATAATCTGAACAGTCTCAACAGACTCCCACTCAGCAGGCATTCTACGCTCTCCTTCATCGTCTTGGTATGGTTCCTTAATCCAGTCGAACATTCTATTCTAAGTTGCAAGATTACTATACTACAGCAACTTTTCAGCCATCTCATAGTAAACCTGAGCCTGACCTTTGGTATCTTCTGTCTCTTCTACGTGATTTTCAAGAAAATCGGCCATGATATAATATGCCAGTCCATAGTTCTGGCGCATAGCACTATTGAGCATCTCAAGACCTAATTCCATATCCTCAACACCAGAAAGACCATACAGTGTCATATAACCAAGCATAGTCTCCCCCTCTGCATCGCCTTTTTCTGCTAACATGCGGTAGTATTTGTATGCCTCCTTGCGATTGGCTTGAGCACCTCCTATCCCGTAAGAGTACATCCATGCTACATAACGAATCGACTCTAAGTCTCCCCCTTGTGCCAGATACAGAATCTGAGAAGACATAGAAATACCATTATCCAACAAACTCTTTGCTATTTTACCATCAGCATCATCCAATAACGGTGTACCATAAAGAGAGTCTATCACTTGCGTTACTTCGCTAGTATATTTATCAGAACTAAAACTGTCAGACTTGCTTCCGCTATTACAAGATGCCAATATAACAGCCACACATGGAAGAAAGCTAAATATAAAAAACTTGTTCTTCATCAGGGTATATTTATTATACAAAGATAATGCTTTTCTTTCATATCACCACAAAACTAACCCTAGTCGTAGTGCCGAGTAAAGACAAAACTATTACTTTTGCAGTATCAATTATAAACACTTGTGGAAGATGAGATTAATCACATCCCTAATATTTGCCATTATATTTACCTTTAGTTCGGCATCAAAGGCCGAAGAGATACCAGCTCGTCCGTCTCCTGAACGATTGGTTAATGACTTGGCAAATATTCTCGACTACCAGACTGCTGAAAATTTAGAGAGAACTCTCGTTGCTTTTGACGACACTACTTCTACTCAGATATGCGTAGTAACACTGACTGACCTTAATGGTTATTCGGCTAGTGAAATGGCTTACGAAATCGGCGAACAATGGGGCGTAGGGCAAAAAGGCAAGAATAATGGAATAGTCGTACTTGTCAAGCCCAAGACACAGGAAGAAAGAGGTCGTGCATTTATAGCCACTGGCTACGTGTTAGAGGGTGTGTTACCCGATGCTATATGTACCAGAATTGTCAATCAGACTATGATACCTCATTTCCAGAATAACGACTACCAAAGTGGCATAATAGCTGGAGTTAATGATGTAATCAAATATGTTACTGGAGAATACACACAAGAAGAAAATGACGACGAGGAAGCAGAGTTGGTTGCATTTGTTACCATCTGCTTCTTGATATTCATTGTAATATTAGTATGTGCCAACAAAAACGATCGTGGTAAACGCCATATTACTCGTTCTACCGATGCCGCATGGATAATTGGCAATATTCTCAATAATTCTTCTCACAGAGGTTCTTGGGGCGGTGGCTCTGTTGGTGGTGGTTTCGGTGGCGGCGGTGGTGGCTCATTCGGAGGCGGTGGTGGAGGCGGAAGCTGGTAAGCCTGCTTCGCCTCTCAAGTACACCTCGTAATTCATCTATTTTTTCTTATCAAATCTTTTATCCATAGACTGACCTATTGCTTCGAGCGACTTCCCTATCGACTCAAGTGTCACTCCTAGCTTCTCTCCCATAATCTCAAGCGAATCTCCCATCTCATTTAACGACTTCTCCATCTTACCGAAATCTTTCTCTACAGTACTTGCAGACTGTTCTAAAGCCGAGCCTAAAGCTTCAAATACACCTGTAAGCGACTTGCCGACTGCCTCTTCATTTACAGCACCTAGTCCGCTTAAAAAGCCTTCCATTAACCCGCCAAATGTCTGAGCGGCAACACCCATAGCTTCTGTAGCTTTCATCATGGCCTTGGCAGTAAATAGCCCTATACACTTAGCTCTCAAGTTGTTGATTGTAGTACGCTGCTCTGCCGTAAACTTACTGTTATTCTCGTCTATGACTTTAGATACTTCCTCAAACTGCTGAGCAAGTTTCTCCCAATCCGCATCTGTATATTTTGAGGTGTCTTGACTCAACTGCTCTGTCAGATTCTGCAATCTCTTGATTGCTTCCTCCTGCGGATTACTCTTCGCACACGCTGTAGTGGTCAGCAGCGAAACTACCATAAATATGGCAAATAAAAGTTTTTTCATAACTATACTGTATAATGGTTAATTATCTTAGCAATAAACAAAAAACACCAACAAAAACGAATACTCGTATTTGTTGGCATTTATATTTTATCTACTCTTTAGAATGTAAAGCTAGCAGAAATCAAGAATGAACCATTCTTAGCCTTGAATGCATCTTCTACTGATTCTTTGTTCATATCAACAAAACCAAGATCGTAGTATAGCGATACACCAAGATGATTCAACAAGTGAGTACCAATGCCGCAACGCAATCCAGCATCAAATCTCTTAAATCCTTCATCCTCGCCAAACAAATTGTCCGACTCCCCTGCCTCATTTTTTACAGTAGCCTTAAGTCCCATGGCAAGATATGGACCAGCTATTACATCCAATGATATAGGACCAACAGGCATACGATAGCTGAACTCAACTGGCAACTGCAAATAGTTCAACTTATAATCCTCCTCGAAACTAACCTTCTCTCCGAATATCACTTCTTCTGCGCTGAACTTAGCACCCTTCTGAGTAAAAACAAGACTTGGTTGGAAATACAAATTACCTACAAGATTTGTTTCCATCATAACACCAAAATGGAAGCCTGCCTTAGGATCGAGCGACTCTTCTTCCATACGGATCTTGTTTATGTTAACACCACCTACTACACCGAAACGAGTTTGTGCTGATGTTGCTACGGCCATAGCAAAAAGACCAATAGCGCAAATAATTGCTTTAATCTTCATCTTATAAATTGTATTGATTCGTGCCCTTTTTTACTCTTAAGATATATATATTGTTTCATTTCGCACATAATGTAGTAGCAATAATAGTTGCAAATAATATCTTGTGAGGTAATTTGTAAATGGATTCCATACGACATCTCCCAGCATTGCTATTTCATTCGGTCCTTGACCAATATCTCCAAATTATTCTCTATCAGCCCAAGACCAGGCAGTAACGCATGAAACAATACAAAGCTACCGCCGTAAAACCCAGAGTAACAAAAATAAGAATCATTATGTATTTAGACAACGAACTTTATGTCGCAAACGCCGACGGTACCAAACTTTCCATAACAGGCAAAATGGCTAACCGCCACGGACTTATTGCTGGCGCAACTGGTACTGGTAAAACTGTTACTCTCCAGGTTTTAGCCGAAACTTTCTGCCAGGCTGGCGTGCCTTGTTTTATGGCTGATATGAAGGGCGATCTAAGTGGTATATCAAAAGCCGGAAAACTTTCTGGTTTTATCGAAAAGCGTAAAGATGGGTTCGGTATTCCTGATCCTCAATTCGCGCCTTGCCCAGTAAGATTCTTTGATGTATTCGAGGAACAAGGTGAAGGTATCAAAACTACTATCTCTACCATGGGACCTCAACTGTTGTCAAGACTCATGGGACTCAATGACACACAAAGCGGCGTATTGGCTATTGCTTTTAAGATTGCTGAAGATGAAGGTCTCGAACTCATAACAGTAGAGGATCTGAGCGCTCTTCTTAATTATATCGGCAAGAATGCCAAGGACTACACTACAAAATACGGCAACGTCACTTCTGCTTCTGTCGGTGCAATACAACGTGCTCTATTAGCAATAGAGAGCGAGGGCGCAGAGCATTTCTTCGGTCAGCCAGCTTTTGATGTCAACGATTTTATCCGCACTAAGGATGGTAAAGGCATAATGAATGTCCTCGCTGCCGATAAGCTGATGCTTAAGCCTAAACTCTACTCTACATTCCTGCTCTGGCTCCTCACTGAGCTGTACCAGACTCTACCAGAGGTGGGTGATCAGGATTTACCAAAGTTGATTTTCTTCTTCGATGAGGCTCACATGCTATTCGAAGATACAAGCAAACAACTCTCTGATAAAATAGAACAGATTGTACGCCTTATCCGTTCAAAGGGCGTTGGCGTATATTTCATAACACAAAGTCCTACTGATATCCCTGATGATATCTTGGGTCAGCTCGGCAATCGTGTACAGCACGCCTTGAGAGCATTCACTCCAAAAGATCAAAAGGCTGTACGCTCTGCTGCCGATACTTTCCGCGCTAACCCTAACTTCAAAACAGACGAGGCTATTATGAACCTCGAAACTGGCGAGGCTCTCGTCTCTTTCCTCGACCCTAAGGGCGCTCCTTCCGTAGTTGAACGTGCCAAAATCCTCTTCCCTCTCTCTCAGATTGGCGCCATCACACCAGAAGAACGTGCTTCTTTCATGGCCGAGTACAAGAAGGCAAATAATGAAAAAATTGCGATGAACAAGGGTGCTGCCGCTGTCTTGGCCGAACGTACATCTATGTCAGACAAAGCCGCAGCCGATGCCTCAGCAGAGAAGGAACGTCTGGCTGCAGAGAAGCAGGCAGAAAAGGAAAGAATAGCCGCAGAGAAAGAGGCAGCAAGACAACAGAAAGAGGCTGAAAAGCAGGCTAAGGCAGAAGCTAAAGAAAAAGAAAAGAGCCGCAAAGAGACCATGAAGACTATAAATACTGTGACCAAGGCTCTTGGGCTACCTTCACTACTCCGCTCTGTCATCAAATCTTTCATCAAAAAGTAAAAACATCTTTCCGAATACTATTCACCCCCCGATTATAAGTAATCAGGGGGTATTTTTATGCCAAGTTGATATCCTTTTCATTGCAAAAATTCAAAACTGCTTGTTATCTTTGTCAAACAATTTTTATGGATATCCTACAGACCGACATAAAGAATATTCTAGGCCTAGGTCCCAAATGGCGAACGTTATTCATGGAAGACATGGATATCAGCACATTCGACGACCTTCTTCAGTTATATCCATACAAGTATGTCGACCGCAGCCGCATCTTTCAGATATGCGACATAACGAATGAAATGCCGTTTATTCAGATATGCGGTCGTTTCGTAACTATGCAAACCTTAGGTACAGGTCGCCAGCAACGTCTATCTGCCATGTTTACGGATGGTACCGGACAAATTGAGGTCCTTTGGTTCCAGGGCCTCAATTACGTACAAAGGCAGATTAATTATAACGACGAGTTCGTCCTCTTCGGAAAACCTTCTGTATTCGGTGGGCGTTTCAGTATTGTACATCCTGAAATGGAACGCGCAGACCGCGCTCAAATATCGGCAGGCTCTCTTCAGCCTATGTACAATACCAGTGAACGTATGAAGAGAGCGGGACTTAATACAAAGTCTATACAAAAGCTGATGAACCAGCTTTTCAATATTCAACTTCAGGCTACAGTAAATGAGACTCTCTCGTACAGAATCCTAAATGAGTATCATCTAGTCAACCGCTCTACAGCTCTACGTATCATACATTTCCCTCAAAACTACAAGGATTTGGAGAAGGCTGTATTCCGACTTAAGTTCGAAGAGCTTTTCTTCGTGCAATTGGGAATCCTCAGAAATCGAAATATCAATCGCCATAAACAAGCAGGAATCAAGTTCTCTGAAGTAGGCCCACTGCTTACAGATTTCTACAAAAAACATATTCCTTTCGAACCTACTAATGCCCAAAAACGTGTAGTACGTGAGATATGGAGCGACCTGCAAAGTGGACACCAGATGAATAGACTGATTCAAGGCGATGTAGGTTCTGGCAAGACTTTAGTAGCTCTCATGGCAATGCTTATAGTCGTCGGCAATAAATTGCAAGCCTGCATGATGGCTCCTACAGAAATATTGGCAACCCAGCACTACGAAGGACTAAGTTCTTTTGTAAAGGATATGCCAATTCGCGTCGAGCTTCTAACAGGCTCCACCAAAAAGAAATCACTCATTCTTAAAGATTTAGCAGAAGGCAAAATAGACATCTTGGTAGGCACCCACGCCTTAATAGAGGATACCGTCATTTTTGCCCATTTAGGCATGGCAATCGTAGACGAACAGCATCGTTTTGGCGTGCAGCAACGTGCCAAACTATGGAAGAAAGGTATAATACCTCCTCATATTTTGGTCATGACGGCTACTCCTATACCTCGCACTCTTGCCATGACTGTGTATGGAGATCTGGACGTATCTGTCATAGACGAACTTCCTCCTGGACGTAAGCCTGTCCGTACAGAACATTACTTCCACCAGAAAAGAAATAACCTTAACGCTTTCTTGCGTCAGCAGTTGCAGTTAGGTCGACAAATATATGTAGTGTACCCTCTAATTGAGGAATCCGAATCGCTCGATTACAAGAACCTCACTGAAGGATTCGAGTACATGAAGGATGCCTTCAAGGAGTATAATGTATGCATGGTCCATGGCAAAATGAAAGCCGACGAAAAAGAGGCCGCTATGCAGAGTTTCGTATCCGGTCAGGCTCACATCATGGTTGCTACAACTGTTATAGAGGTGGGCGTCAATGTACCAAATGCAAGTGTAATGATTATCGAGAGTGCCGAACGTTTCGGATTATCTCAATTACACCAGCTCAGAGGACGTGTAGGTAGAGGCGCTGACCAGAGTTTCTGCGTTCTTATGACATCAGAGAAATTGAGCAACGAGACTCGACAACGAATGCAAATCATGGTAGATACTACAGATGGGTTCCGTATAGCCGAGGCAGATCTCCAATTACGTGGACCAGGTAACATAGAAGGTACTCAGCAGAGCGGATTGCCTTTCTCTTTGCATATTGCCGACTTAGCTAAAGATGCTCGCTTGGTACAGTATACCCGAGAAGCAGCCGAGAAAATCTTGTCTGAAGATCCGCTCTTACAAGCACCAGACAACCAAGGCATGGCTCAAAGATTGAGTATCCTTAAAGCATCAAGCATCAACTGGAGTTCGATAAGTTAAGGTCAAATATTGTATCATCTCAACTTTCAAGAGTAATGAAAGCACTTGTACTAGAAGGAGGAGGCATGCGCGGAACGTACACCGCAGGCGTACTCGATAGTTTTATTGATTATGATATAAAGTTCGATTAAGTTATCGGCACTTCTGCCGGTGCCACTACGGGAATATCTTATATAAGCAAGCAGAAAGGACGCTCTCGATTCTCTAATGTCGACCTTTTCAAGATCCATAATTACGTCGGACTTCGTTCTCTGATTTTCGGAGGCGGACTTATTGACCTTCATTATCTGTTCGATATATACCCCGACAAGTACTACCCTTTCGACTTTGAAGCATATAGTCGTTCTGATATACGTTTTATCGCTGTGGCTACTAGCGCTCTCACTGGCAAGCCTGTATATCTGGAGGAGAAAAAACATTTCCCTAGATTCCTGGAAGTATGCCGCGCCTCGTGCTCTCTTCCTTTGGTAACTCCTGTCACTTGGGTCGACGGAGAACCTATGGTAGATGGTGGAGTTTCAGACTCTATTCCCGTAAGAAAAGCCATAGAAGATGGTGCCGACGAAATCGTGGTCATTCTTACTAAGCCTAGAGGCTATCGCAAACCAGATAAGCCATCTCGAATCCCATGGTACCCATTGCGCAAGTACCCAAAACTTCGCGAAGCTATGATTAATCGCAATCAGGATTACAATAAACAGATAGAATACCTGGAAAAACTGGAAGACGAAGGCCGCATAACTGTATTGAGACCTAGCAATGACTGCGGAGTAGGCCGCACAAGTAGAAATACGACTAATCTGCAGAAGTTATACGATTTAGGTTACAAAGAGGGAATCGAGCTATTGAAATCTTTCAAGTAATACCCATAAAAGAAGAATGGATTGTCTAATCATCGACTAGACAATCCAACTTCATAGATAATTTATAAAAGTACTTTACCCTTTATTCTGCTTAATAAACTTCTCCAATGCTGCTGTCATCGAAGGAGTCTCTGGCGATGGAGCCTCAATATCAAGTCTCAATCCTGCATTCTTTACAGCTTGTGCTGTAGATGGACCGAATGTACCGATATTCAAATCTCCTTGCTCAAAGTCTGGGAAGTTATTCTTCAATGAAAGAATACCTTGTGGAGAGAAGAATAGCACAACATCATAGTCATGTATCTTTACATCCGTCATGTCTGAACTGACAGTATTGTAGACTACTGCCTTCGAGAACTGGAGTTTCATTTTCTCCATCATCTCAGCCATGTCGCCTTTCGATATATCGCTCAATAGAAGAAGATACTTCTCATCTTTATGCTTCTTCAATACTGTATCAACCAAATCCTTGAAATTACCCTTCGAAGAATCAAATATCTTGCGCTTACGGAATACAATATATTTCTGTAAGTAATTTGATATCTGCTCAGAAACACAGAAATACTTCATCGTCTCTGGCATAGTAATTCTCAATTCCTCACAAAGATGGAAATAATGATCAATAGCAGTCTTGCTTGTAAAAATAATAGCTGTGTGCGATAAAATATCAACCTTCTGCTTTCGGAAATCCTTAGCAGAAACACCCTCTACGTGAATAAACGGACGAAAGTCAATCTCGACATCATACTTGCTCGCAATGTCAAAGTATGGGGATTTGCTATCGGGCGCTGGGGCAGGCTGCGACACCAAAATCTTCTTAATCTTCAATGTCTTGTCTATTTAAATTTACCTTCTATATCACTCCTAGCACTTTCATTATACATGCAAAAGGTGCTAGTTCGACGGCGCAAAGGTAGAAAATAATGTTTACAAATGAAAGCAAATCGACAGAAACGTCTTCAAATAATCTGATAAAGCGCCAAATCAACAACAAACTAACTACTACAAATGATAGAACCAATATCATTTTGGCATTGTACACTCCTAAGAATGGTATCACTATAGATATCGGCAATAACTCCAATGCCTCTACATGACACGCCATTATTTTGTGCTTTATAAGATTCTCTTTTAACTGCGTCAACCCAAAACCCGAGAGTATCGCCACATGAAGCTGAATCTTTACCACCGTATAAAGCAATATTCCGCCTAAGCAGTACAACCAAACCAAAAAACTCGCCCGCTCAATGATTCCGAATACTACCAGCGACTCAAATATAACAATAGAATCCACCAACATGTAAACAACACCCATCACTGCAGAAGCTCCTAGATAATGGATGAACAGGTCTGCATAGACACTACCTCTACCTCGAGACGATATAAATATGGACGAGAATGTCTTGCTTATATATGAAGAAGACATCAGACGTGTCAATCCAACCAATAAACTGGCTACTATACAGACCACAAATACAAGTCCAGTATGGTCTCCCAATGGAGTATTGCCTATCGGATGAAGTACCATCTCTCCCGAAGACTGAATATGCATCAAAGCACTATCTGCCTCTGAGTGAAATGTAACCAAATCGGAAATATCTACCGGAGTCTCTATATGTAATGAATCTGCAGACATCAGCCTTTCAATATTGAATCTATTTTCCTCAACGCCTCTTGTGGTGTATCCACAAAGTATAAATTATCATTATCTCTTAGGAAGTTCTCTTCGTCAAGACGACTCATCAAATCTTTAATTGGCGTATATAATCCGTTCGTATTTAATACAACCATGGATTTTTCATTGAGTTCCAACTTCCTGTCAGATATTGCCTCAAACATCTCATCCAAAGTACCGACACCTCCTGCCAGTACCAATACAATATCTCCAGCTTCTATCAATCGCTGTTTGCGCTCACTCATGGTTTCTGTCAGTTCCATATCGGTCACTCCTTTGTGCTGCCACTCCACCTCTACCATGAAACGCGGTATCACTCCTTTCACATGGGCACCAGCCGCTAGCATCTCGTCGGCAACGATACCCATAGTACCTAAGCCACCTCCGCCATATACAAGACCATAGCCAGCCTCTGCCAGTAGTTTGCCTACCTCATGAGCATGTTGCTTATATATTTCAGGAATCCTGTCGCTCGAAGCACAGAATACTGTCACACTCTTCATTTCTTCTGCTTTCTATTTGTAGGTAATTGATACTCTATTGTATATGTAAAACCCATGCCAACCCTGCTGTCGCTCTTTCCATATCCAGGAATAGCGTATGGTTTCAAGGCATCAGAATGTGCAGATGTCAGCAATACTTTCGCTCTAAATGTCCATGACATATATATGGATGGGAGCATCTCACATCTTAATCCAAATACCCCTTCCAACCAATGCGAGTTGACAGGTGAATTGTCAACCTTACCTCTGTATGCGCCCCAGTACCTGTCTGCTATCTCAAAATTATCACACTGATGGCTCTGCCATGCATACCCATACCTGGCACCAACAAGTATATTGTTGTTGGTAGGATACTCATCAGACATGTATATGTCATAATCTGCTCCCAATCTGACAAACGTACCATTACTCTTGTACGAGAATATCTCCCTGTCATATAGCAATGGTTCCTTATTTTCTCCGTCCTTTGTGATATTCTTGTTGTATTCCACATTCTCGAAACCAGCCTCAGCACCGGCCCACCATCTCTTGGCAAATCCATAACGTCCGACAAACGCAAATCCTTTTCGCTCTTTATCAAAAAACATGGTAATAACAGGAGCTATGTCCACACCCACTGAAATTCCTTGATCTTTAATAACAACCAGCACAGGCTCAGGCTTTACATCTTCATCATCTCTATTAGTCTGAGAATTACTATTGTTGTTACCCTTATTCTGAAAGTTATTACCCATCTGATTTTGTGCCCTTACTGTAGACATGCTCAAACATGCCATTAGCAACAGCATCACAATTCTAATGAGGCCTCGGTTAATATATGTACAGTTTAACATTCTCACGGTCCTCATTGTATTTTATAGGTTTGTGTACAATCTCTGCTGATATAATATTCTGCTGTGTATGATACATGGTATCTATACGCATCTCCATAGTGATACCACCTGCTCCACTCACTGGTTCAAGTGATTTTGTATAATAGAATGACAATCTATCTACAAGCGTCCTGGATTTCAAGAAGAACACAGTAGAATCAGCATTCATATTCAAGTTCAAAAAAAGTTTATTTACACTTTCCGTTTTGTCTTCATTATAATCATATAGCAGAGTATCAGACTGCACATACTCATTGTTGGGTCTGTTCTCTCCCCACACCCTGACATTCACAAGAACGGTATCTTTTTTCGTATACGCACTGTAAAATCCTACTTGAACTGTATGCTGATACGAGAGAAGTCTGTCATCTTCTGGATTACACGACTCAAATATGGCTACCACGACCATAAGAGCCAAAATAAAACGTGCTATTGTCTGTCTATTCATAACAAAAACAAAGTTAGGCAATATTTCGCTTACTATATGCACGACGCCTGAAGAAGTATATCAACAAGCCTATGATTACAACAAACAATATTGGCAATCCTATAGCTATGACTTTCAGATGTGCTGTTCCTTCTGATATCAACGCTTTGTCTAGCAGTCGTAATGTAAATGTCCTGTTGCGTAGGTTCATCAACCCGTCTTCATCTGCCAGATAGAGAATCGCATTGACTATAAAATCTTTGTTGCCGAATGTCTGTCTGGAAATCTCATCATAGCCTAATGGCGTAATCTGTGGCTCTCCTGAATTTCGGAATCTCACATCGTTTCTGATTATATCACCATCGCCTACTACCAGCATAGCTGTCTTTTCACTGTTCTCTAATCGCTGGTGTTTCTGCGCATTACGTACCGCAGACGGGATAGGCCTGTGGGAGAAGGCCGACTTAAATGTTCCTTCAGCTAGCATAGCTACTGGAAGGTGCGATTTGTTGAAGTCCGACTGCAATGGCTTATCATGAATAGTCATCAAGGTTGCCATTACTGGTGTTCTATGCTCCCTTGTATAGGCCGACGATCGTAAAAGCGGTGTACGTGTTATATCCATTCCCTCTGAAAGTCCAACCGTATCTATAGACGAACTGAAATCACCTTTTACAAGACTGATATTTCTCGTTATCGGACTACGCATATTTGCTGAGAATAGTGGAGAAAAACGCCAAGGCATAGGTACTATCTGCGATTTTTGACCCTCCGGACTTACACTTACAGGTATTCTAGCACATGACATATCCTCTATTACTATAGGATTAATTCGGAAGCCACATACAAATAGCTGATCTTCAATATTGTAATCACCATAAAGCCCAATAGTCTGAGATTGTGTTCGTAGCGTATCAAGGGTCATGGACACAGCGTCTAAAAGCCACATGACACGACCACCACGCATCATATACTGATCGAGCACATATTTATCAGCTTCAGTGAACTTCTCTGTAGGCTTAGCTATTATCAATACCTTATATGGGTCCAGAATCGTCGCATCTCCATTAATCTGCCCACGGTCAACCGCAAAATGCTCAGACAACGCATCTGCCACATCTACCACGTCTATCTCTTCCAGCTCTCCTTGACCCTCCAGAAATGCTACTCTAGGTTTCTCTTCCATGGTCAGGCGATGTATCGCATCCATGATTTTGTACTCTAGGTTCTCTACAGATCTGTTCAGGTTATCCTCTCCACTCAATCCCGGAATATTCTCAAGCAGATTAATATAGGTATACCTGCTACCGACTTGTACCATAGCGTAAGGATATACTACAGTACGAGTCTTCTGCCCGTCTTCTTTTGTCTCAAACACAGGCACGCCCGCAAAGTTGTAATCAGACAGAGTCTCATTGAAGTCCTCAAAGTCCGACTTTGTCATTTCATGTGGGTCTACCGTCGTTCGCATAAATGTGGTATGCGAGTAAGCACGCATCTCATCAAGAAGCTCATTAGCAGATCGCTGTAAACGTGTAAAGCCCGGGTTAAGCTCCCCATCAAGATACAGTCGAACAAATACCTGACTGTCTAGCTCTGCCAGATACGTCTGTGTAACATCGGCTAGCGTAAATCGCTTCTCTTGCGTAAGATCTATTCGGAAGTAGTATGTGGAAGCCAGAAGGTTGACTAGTATCAATCCTGCTATTATATATAAATACTTCATATAACGCGTATTAATATTTCTTTAAACGTAGTGATGTAAAGAAAATAAAGGCAAGTGCTATACTCAAAAAGTAGACTACATCTCTAGAGTCTACCACTCCCCTGCTGATGGAAGCATAATGCTCTTCTATTCCACACTGACCGATAAGTGACGCACACCCTTGTAGTGACGGCAATGTAGACAACGCTCCAAAGCCAGAATACACCAGATAGCACAAAGCCATAGCCACAATAAAAGCAACTATCTGATTACCCGTCAACGACGACGCAAATATACCAATAGCCATATAAACCCCGGCGAGCATAATCAACCCAAGATAAGATCCGCATACACTTCCCATATCCAGATTTCCTTGAGGTTGCCCCAAGTGCCACACAATCGCAATATAGACAACCGTAGGTACAAGAGTAATAAGTACAAGCGTCAACCCAGCCAAATACTTAGCTGTAACAATTTTAAGTCTGCTGATAGGACGAATAAGCAACAACTCCAATGTCCCTTTATTCCTCTCTTCCGAAATAAGTCGCATAGATATAGCCGGAACAAGAAACAGGTATAGCCATGGGGCTAAATCAAACAATGGTCTCAAAGAGGCATAACCAGAGTAGATAATGTTGTCTCCACTAGGTAATATCCATAAAAAAAGACCCACCGTAACAAAGAAGACTATACTAACAAGATAGCCTACAGCCGACGAGAAATATTGATATATTTCCTTTTGATATAGTGCAAACACAATAAGTCAAGTATTAATACACGGCAAAAATAAACAAAAAAGGCCAATATCACATAAGACACAAGTAAACAAAATATAACTTATCTTTGCGGCAGAAAAACATATACCTATTATGCTTAAACGTCTATTGATAGCAGCAGCTCTATTCGGCAGCTTATTCACACAATTCTCTTGTTCTGATGATAAGAACGAGACAGTTTCTTTTGAACAGAATTACAAGGATGGTATGAATTTCCTCCTGGAGAATATGGAACGCGAAGGTGTGATTACTACCGAAAGTGGACTACAATATGAAGTCATAAGAGAAGGAACAGGTAAAAATCCTTCTGCAACAGATAAAGTACGTTGCCATTACCAAGGCTCTCTGATTGACGGCAAAATATTCGATTCTAGCTATAATGGAGAACCTATAGTATTCGCTTTGAACCAGGTTATCCCTGGCTGGACAGAGGGACTTCAGTTGATGAAGGAGGGCGCAAAGCATCGTCTCTATATACCATATTATCTTGGATATGGTGTAGCTGGTGCAGCTCCTTCAATCATGCCTTATTCTACTTTAATCTTCGATGTCGAACTTATCGAAGTCATAAAATAGTTCACACATAAAAAACAATATTCCCCCAATTATCGGAGGAATATTGTTTTATCTTCCAAGTCATAGATTAGCCTTAGATCAAATCTCAACCCATTCTTTTCTACTCTGCTCCATCCACCATTATCACCGCATCATATTTCTCATCAGGCACCTCGTCACTGCCTAGTACAATAGCGTACTTAGACGTCATCGGCTCATATTCTATCTCAACCGTTGTTTTGTCCTTCCAAACATCCGGACCCATATAAAAATACTGCCCATTCTTAACCTTAAAGCCACAATCGTCTTCTCCCTCTTTATTGCATACAATAAGCTGAATCGGAACCGGAACACCACCAACATTCGTAACCTCTACCACATTTGGCTTAGTATCACTCCTTTTCACCGAAAGATCAGGCTTCTTCTCACTATAGTACCAAGGCTGAATAAACCACTCCAAATCATCGCCGTATGCCACTCGCGCCGCATTCAGAAAATCTTCTGCCTTTGGATGCTTATAAGCCCACGCCTCAAAGAAGTTATGTATCAACTTATCCATACCATCTTTCCCTAAGACTTCCCTCAACATTGTCAACGCAACAAACGACTTGTTGTAGCTCATAGCCTGATAATCATTAAACGACTTGTACTTATAAGACTCTGTAAATAATGGATATTTTGGGTAGGACGTAAAATCAGATAGTACTCCTGTTGTTACTGCAAAATCCATGAAACATAAAGAAACATACTTACGCTCTTTTCTGAGTTCATCTAAATCTTTCGCCAAATATGGAATAAATGACGCAAATCCTTCATCCATAAATGCTTGTCTGGCTTGATTGAACCCAGCTAAAAATGGAGCATACTCATGTCCAAGCTCATGTTGAACTACAAAGTTTGTAGTCCCAGGCCCCATACCCGAAATACCTAAATTAACCATTCCAGGAAACTCCATGCCTCCATTTCTTCCTCTGTTATCAAACAAAACAAGTTGCGAAAATGGAAATTTGAGCTTAGGCGCACTTATTGTAGACGTTAAGTTTATGAAACTTTTCGAATACTCGGCAGCTCTGCTCCTAAATGTTGCATCATCAGATATTAATATAATATCTGCACCAACACCACCAGCATCATCACTACTAATCTTATTTATCGACATGCTATTTGATGCCACAAAGGCAAAATCAAACGTCTCTATGCTTTTGAAGTGCCATACATTATTCTTGTTCTCTTTGTAATCAGGCATTTGTATAGCCGGAGATGTAGCATAAATGTAGAAATTGTCATGCGTCGTGATTTTCACATCATACTTCGCATACTCAAAATAAAACTCTTCAGTACCACTGTGCTGTACTGTATCCCAGCCATCATCATCAAAAACAGCAATCTGAGGATACCAATAACCAATAAAATAACCTTTCGCATACTTGCCGCTTCTCTCATCTCCTTTGCCTATCTTGAAACTCCAATCCACAGATATATCAAGTGTCTTTCCATGCCTCAATGACTTCTTTAGATATACTATCATTTTGGTATTATCAATACGATAATCCAATTCTTTCTTGCCTGTTTTCACCGTTTTTATAGCGAATGTCGACAACCCTTCCACATTCTTATACAAATTGAATACAATAGAATCCAGCTTATGCGGACTATTATTTGTATAAGAAATATGCTCAATGCCGTTTACAACATCTTTCTGATTGTCAAAATCTGCCTCTATCATATAGCTGGGATAATTCTGCCAATATCCCTTACCAGGCATACCATTTTTTCCTCTATACTCTTTAGCCGACAATACTGTATACACAGCAAAGACTAATCCCAATATAGCTACAAATTTTCTCATCATCATATTATTAGAACAATCACAATCAAATCTAGAAACTAAATATCTATCCACAAAGCGACTCTGTTCTCGGAACCAAAACGACAACGAATTATCTGTAATGGCGCTTTAGGCTCCAACCCTTTCTACCCTGCCGCTAAGTTCAAAGCCTCTCGATAATCTGATACCGAATCAAATTTCACCCAAAAAAAGATATTATCATCACTAAAGATACGCAGATCCTTAGCCTCGTCTACGACTTTAGAATCCACCATTCTAATACGTTCAATCTTTCCGCCGTTCACATTACGTCCAATCTCTCTCAGCTCATCACTATGCTCTCTAATCATCTTATAATAGTATGATACAGCCGCTCTATAAGCTCCATGCTTTTTATGCTGACGAGCATATCGCTCCCAATGACGAACTCTATTCCATTTCAACATATCCTCTTTGGCAAGAACACGTTGCTTCTTTGAAACGTGAACCATGATAATTCTGAAATTATGGCCAGGATATCTCTTGATAAATACACTTCTGCCATCTACTCTGGCAGTACTATTAGCCCGAACCTCACTACGAGCAATTGTAATACACTTTCTACGAATGGTTGCTTTCGCCATGGAGTCTTGATTTATATTGTTTAGATAAATAATGTAGCTTTTTACGCGAGACACAACAAAAGGTTACACTACACAATTAAAAAATTACGATGAACAAGAGACTTCCCCGAGTATAGCCCGAGTATAACCTTAGTCCTCCCACGCCTTTGTATAGGCGGAGCACGCTCCGTCTATAACTCTATATAAAAACATACAGACAAAAAAAGGGCCGGTTCTTTCGAACCAGCCCCAAAAGTAACATTGCTATCTTGCAATGGGTTATAGCTCCATAAGTGTATACATACGGATAATATGTGGTGCATCATCTCCTTCTGGCACACCGCGACCGATGAATGCCAAATCTTGATTCTTACATGCATCTACAAATGCTTGTGTCATGTAGAAGCTAACCACATCCTTGCCATTGTTAACAAGTATATTCTGCTCTGACCACCAGCCTGTGCAAATCATCCACTCACCAGACCATGGCTTATCGAACTGAATAAATACATTCTTCTCAGCAAGACGTGAGTCATACTTAACAGCATCCCACTTGCCCATGATACCTTCTGCATCAGAGAAACGAGCTTCTGGAGTACTCCAGTTTGCTAAAACTGGAATCATTGGATTGCCATCCTCACCAATAAGAGGCTCCCAAACTGTAGTCTCAAGTTCTGGAAGAACTTTCTTAAGATTCTTACACTCACATGTTACTGTCTTAACAACCTCAGTTCCATCAGGATTCATACCATGGAAGATGAATGTGTTAGTACCAAGTGTACGGAGAATAAGAGATGTACCATTCTTAATACCAGAGATAGTAGAACCATCTCCATAATCAGGAACTACATACTCAATCCATGATGGGATAGGACTATGGTTCTCAACTACACCAACATCATATGTCTCCCCGTCAACTGTTACAGTCATAGTATAAGCAGTAACATCAAAGTCAGCCTCAGATACTACTTTAGGGGCATCGTATTCATCCTCAACTGGATCGCAAGCCACGAATGTCATGCCGAACACGAGGGCGAATGCCATAAATAAATTTTTCATATAAATCTCTTTTTTCAATTTACAATCTACACCTAAGTGCATAATTATAAAATATTTACATTATTCACCGCTATAGAAGCCGTCTGTACCTTCCCATCCTGGGTTCTGCTTGTACAAGCCACCTGAAAGCTCAATCTGCTTCTTTGGAATGCGGAAGAAACCACCCTTAGTTTCTTTGTAACGAGATGCAAGACCTGAACCAATCTTTGCAAATTCACCAGCCTTACCCTCATTATAGAGAGGTTGACCGTACTGCTTCTCAAGTTCCTGCTCTGCTATGTGCCAACGACGGAGGTCATCCCAACGAACACCTTCGAATGCCAACTCGTGACGACGCTCTGACTGAAGTGCCTCCAATGAGTATGCTACTGGTGCAAGTCCAGCACGCTCACGAAGCATATTCATATATTTAGCATCTCCTGACAACTCAGACTGCATCAAGTATACATCTGCCAAACGATAAATTACGAGAGGCTGTGTATGTGATGCCTGATAGTGTCCATTACCCTCACTACCATTCTTTGAAAGAGTCCAAGAATATCTTGTACCACCCTCAGAACGAACAGCTGTAATCTTCTTGTTATGGAACATTGTCAACTCTACACCAGCAGAGAATGTATTTGGATCAAGTGCTGATGGGAATTGGATAATAGAAGCATCACGACGAAGGTCGCCCTCTTCATATGATTTCCAAAGACCTGGGTTAACTGGACCAACACCCCAACCTGTACCAAATGGATAAACTGATGTCTCTGTTCCTACATGGAAACGATCATCATCCTGGTTGTTAGCATCTGCACGAATACCAAAGAAAAGTGCATACTGGTTTGTCAACAACAAGTTTGGTGTCCACTCTGCTTGATAGTTGAAGTTGATAGCAAGAAGAACCTCTGGGTTAATCTCTTTGTAATAACCAGCCTTGTTCTCTTTGATATCCTTTACATACTCATAATCTTGAGCTGTCCACTCATTTGCATATGGCCACAAAGAACGATAGTCTTCAAGAAGCGAATGACCTGAATTCTCAATAACATCATTTACAGCCTTCAATGCATCTTCTTTTGTCAAAGAGCCACCATCTGTTGTAGGAATAGCTGTCTCACCATAGAATCCTGTGTAGAAAAGATAAGCACGAGCGAGCAATGTCTCAACTGCCCAACGTGATACCTTACCCCACTTCAATGTATTCCATCCATCATACTTATATGATGGCATGATTGCTACAGCATCTTTAAGGTCTTGTGCAATAATCTTAAAGATCTCTTTACCTTCACGCTGCTCTGGAGCAACCTGTGCCTCAGATACATTTGTAGGAGCCTTATCTACAACTGGTACATTGTTGAATGCAAGTACAAGGTTGTAGTAGTTATAAGCACGGTGGAACAAAAGCTCACCCTTTGTCTGATTTCTCAACTCCTCATCAGCAACATTGTCAATAACTGAAAGAGCAGAGTTAGCACGAGCAATAGCCTCATAAGCTGCTACCCAAAGCTGGTCACACTGATCAACCTGATTATACATCAAGTGTCCAAGTGCCTTCCAATGTGGGTCACCCTTACCAGCACCACCGAACATATCGTCCGAGAAAAGGTTTGATATTGAGAAGTACTGCTCTAGAGCGTTCGTCTCAAATGGAGCATAGAATGTTGACTTGTAAACGGCAGCTACCATTTGGTCAACGTCTTTCTCTGTACTAGGGAAGTTGGTACTATTCTTTCCTGTATAGTCCTGTGAGTCAAGAAAATCTTCACAAGAAGTCAAGGCTAGAAGAGCAGAAGCTCCCAATATGATTGACTTATTAAGTTTCATTTTTCTAGATAATTTTAGGGGTTAAAGCTTGATGTTCAAACCGACCATGTATGTACGAGCTGATGGGTATGCACCTGTATCAATACCTGATGCCCATGAGTTACCAGAACCACCTTCCATACCTACCTCAGGATCCATACCTGTGTACTTTGTGAATGTGTAGATGTTCTGTGCTGTTACATACAAACGAACTTGAGAGAATGGATTGTTGCTCTTCCAGATTGAATTGAAGTTATAACCAAGTGTTATATTCTGAATCTTGAAGTAATCTGCATCCTCAAGGTGGATCTGAGACATTGTCTTCCAGTTTATGTTATCCATTGCGTCAAAACGTGGGAGCTTGTTGCTTGTACCCTCACCCTTCCAAGATTTGTAAACCATAGCCTTTGTTGGGTTTTGGAGCGAGAAGTCCTGATTTGCCCATGGACGGAGAATTTGCTGGCCAAATGCACCTGCACCAGTAAGAGCAAAATCAAAGCCCTTATAACCAAGTGTAATTGTAAGACCTGCTGTTACATCTGGATGAGGATCACCAATGTTTGTACGGTCACGATCGTCAATAATATTATCACCAGTTACGTCAACGTAACGTACATCACCTGGCTTAAGCTTGTCATTACCATGCATCTTATCTGTGTATTGTGCACGGAACTCCTCAATCTCTGTCTGGTTTTGGAAGATACCATCTGTCTTGAAACCGTAGAAGAAACCAATTGGCTCACCAACTTGTGCACGGTATACCTCACCCTCCAACTGGTGGAGAACTGCTGAAGGACCATGGAGAATACCCTCTGAGTTAGCCAACTTTGTAACCTCATTCTTATTGTATGAAACATTTGCTGTTACACCATAAGAAAGACCAAATGTTGTCTCATCATTCCAACCAAGTGAAAGCTCAATACCTTTGTTATCAACGTCACCACCGTTAATATATGGTGCGCCAATACCGTATACACCGAGAATTGGAGCAACTACCAACCAGTCTTTTGTTGTCTTCTTATACCAGTCGAATGCAAGAGAGAGACGGCTGTCCAAGAAACGTGCATCAATACCAAGGTCAATCTGCTGTGATGTCTCCCAAGAAATATCTGGGTTCATCAATGTCTTGAAGTAACCACCAGTTGTTGGTGTTGAGTTATTTGTACCACCAGCTTCTGTACCACCCAAATAGTAAGCATTCTTCTCATCGAAACCTACCTGTGTTACATACTGGAAGTTAGAAATCGAACAGTTACCATTCTGACCCCATGAACCACGAATCTTCAAGAAGTCAACTGTACCCTTAAGGCCATCCATGAAACTCTCCTGTGACATAACCCAACCAAGTGAACCTGAAGGGAAGTAACCCCAACGATTTCCTCTAGCAAAGTTAGATGAACCATCAGCACGGAGTGTAAACTGTGCCATGTACTTCTCAGCGTAGTTCCAAGAAAGACGACCGAAGAATGAAGCAAGTGAGCTATCTGAAGATGGGTTACCATTCATAGACAACTCAGAAATATCGAGCTTCTCTGTATTAGAGATCCAAGCATGCTTCCAAGAGCTACCAAAGAGAAGGTTCTTTGCAGCTGCATCAAGATGCTGACCATACTTGTTCTGCTCAATTGCTTGACCAAGAACTATGTCGAAGTTGTTCTCGTTTACATCAAAATTGTAGCTCAATGTATTCTCAAATGTCATATTTGACCATACATCTGATGACTGGCTAACACCATCAACTACTGCTACATCCGAACCTGTATCATGCTTAGCTGTCATTGAACGGTATGTAGATGTACCCATACGGTATCCGAATTGGCTCTTATAGATAAGACCCTTGATTGGTTGAACACTTGCATATGCGCTGAGAGAAATGTTCCATGAGTATGACTGATTCAAACCATGGCCTGTTGTAGCAGCTTGTGCAATAGGGTTAGCTTGTGATGAACCATCAAGCTTCCATCCGTCAGCATTAGCCTCTGGGTTTGTATAGAGATTACCCTCCTTATCGTAAACTGGGAACAATGGGTTGGCTGTCATCAAAGACTTGATGTTGTTCCAATACATGTTACCCTGTGAGATACCACGCTTTGTATTACGAGAATAGTTGAATGTCTCACCAATTGTCAAAACATTGAATGAGCCATCTGAACTCTTAATAACATTGTGGTCAGAATTGATACGAGCGGTGTGACGATCATACTCTGATGGAGTCTTACCACCAAGGATACCATCCTGCTGTGTGTAAGAGTAACCGATAGAGAATACTGATACATCATTACCACCTGAAAGATTGAATGCATGGTTTTGTGTAATTGCACCCTTCTTGTATGACTCTTCAATCCAATTTGTACCCTTCCAGCCATCTTTTCTTACATTACCTTCCTCATCGAAGAGGCTGTTGTAAATGTCCTCAGGGAGCTGTCCCTTCCAATCTGGCTCTGAATACTGACCAGCGAACTGATCACGCAACTTACGGCTGTAGATGTAATCCTGTGCATTACAAGCATCAGAAGCTTTGTACATGTACTGAGCACCAACATAACCATCGTATGACAAGGTTACCTTGCTCTTAGCACCATTATTACTACCCTTCTTTGTTGTAACAAGAATAACACCGTTAGCAGCACGAGCACCATAAATAGCTGAAGATGCAGCATCCTTCAATACATCGATAGACTCGATATCTGATGGGTTGAGGTTGTTGATATCACCACCTGCTACACCATCGATTACATACAAAGGAGCTGAGTTACCTACAGTACCCAAACCACGAATGTTTACCTTGAAACCATCACCAGCCTGACCTGAATTCTGTTGGATAACAACACCAGGAGTCTGGCTCTGCATAGCTGTAAGAGCTGATGTTGTAGACAACTTCTGAAGATCATCACCCTTTACCTGTACAGTAGCACCTGTAACGAGTTTCTTCTTCTGAACACCATAACCTACAACTACAACCTCGTCAAGGTCAGATGTCTCCTCCTCAAGGATTACATCATAAACATTCTGGCCACCAACTACAACGTTTTGGTTAGTAAAACCTACGAATGTGAATACAAGGGTCTGACCCTCTGATACTGACAACTGATATTTACCATCAAAGTCAGTAATCGTTCCCTGCGTTGTACCCTGTACAAGTACATTCACGCCCGGCAATGGCTGACCGTCAGAGGCAGCTGTAACCGTTCCCGAAACACTCTTCTGAGCGAATGCAGAAAACGAGAAAAATAGCATTGGTAACAACAATAGCACCTTTGCAAATTTCCATTTGTTTAATAACATAGTACTTTTGATTACTTTGAGCTTCATTACGCGTTTTCACTCGTATCAAAACCCATTGATTAGTTAATTGAACTTGCTTAGACAAACTAGACTACTAATATTCTCGCTCTAATAACTCAGTCACGGTGGATAAATTTCCTAAAAATCAAACACCAAATAACTCAATCAAAAAAGTCAGGAACACCCAATCCCCTAGTTTATCGAATGCAAATATCGTAAATAGTTGTTAAATTGTATTTCGTTGACGTAACATTTTTTTTCTCTTTTGTATCATATGACAAAAAAACAAGAAAAAAAACAAGAAAACCAGACACAC
>JAKSLC010000025.1 GCA_024401415.1 Bacteroidales bacterium
AAGAAAGGGAAAGATCTGAAAGATATGACATTAGCAGAGATGGATGTGCTATGGGAAGAGGCGAAACGTTTAGAAAGACTAAAAAATCAGTAACTAATTATAAAATGCTTTGCTATATCCGTTTTTGTAATTAGTTTTGCGTCACTAATTCAAATAAATTACAAAAGTTCTTATACAAGATGTTAAGCAGACGACTACTTCGCGTAAAGGTAATGCAGATGGTTTATGCCCATCATATTCAGGGCGACTCTGATTACAAAATAGTCCTCAGCGAATTGCAACATAGTGTAGCAAAGGCACACGAGTTGTACATGTACCTCCTCCTTCTACCTTGTGCATTGCGCCGAATGGCAGTAAAGAAGATTGAGATTGGACGACAGAAAATACGTCCTACCAAGGAGGAGTTAAATCCCAATACCCGTTTTATTCGCAATAGAGCTATTCTGGAGCTCGAAAAGAACGAGACATTGTCGGCTTATGTAGAGGAGACAGGTATTTCGTGGTTTTCTGATGAAGAACTTCTTCGAACTATTTTCAATAAACTTCTAGCATCGGACCTTTATAAGGAGTATATGGAATCGGCAGAAGATTCTTTTGAGAATGACCGTCGTTTTCTATTCCGTTATCTCACACATGAGCTTGCGACATACGACTTGATTTACGATTATTTTGAGTCGTCATCGATATACTGGAACGATGAGGTTCAGTTTGAGATGAGCCTTGCAGGCAAGACAATTAAATTGCTAGATGGAGAGAACGGGCAGACCCTTGAGTTATTAGGTGTATATAAAGACGATGAGGATAAAGAGTTTGCAGAGAACTTGCTCCGTAAGTCATTAGCTGGATATGAGGAGAGTTTTGGCCTCATAAAGAAATACTCACTCAAGTGGGATCCGGAGCGTGTATCATTGATGGATACTATTCTCATTGATATGGCCATAGCAGAGATGACGACGATGAGGCATCTCCAAGTTAAGGTTACGCTTAATGAGTATCTTGAGATCAGCAAATATTACTCTTCAGAGAAGAGTCACATCTACATCAACGGATTGCTGGAGAAGATAGTTCGTCAGTTCTTTGAGGAGAAACGAATTCTTGCTTCGCAGCTTCAGTAAAAGCCAGATATGAGTATCAAGAAACTCTCGGTCTACACCCTTGCTACTCTCGTTCTACTCTCGGCTTGCTCGCAAAAAAATAATAAAGTGAGTGAGGAGACCGTTATAGGGAGCGGCTTGGTGCCAGACAGAGAAATGGTAGATTTCGGTGAAGTAGAGATGGGAGAAATTCTATCGCGCCGAGTGAAACTAAAGAACGAATCGGGCAAAGAGGTACACATCACTGAAGTGAAAACCAGCTGTGAGTGTACGCAGCCGATGGTTAGTGTATCTGACATTGCGGCTGGAGAGACCGCCACAGTGGAAGTGATGCTTGATACTCATGGGTTGATAGGCAGACAATATCATAAAGTAACGCTACGAACAGATGCGGATACGTATGAGATTGTGGTGCTGGCAGAGATAAAATAGACAGATAACTTACAAACATTCACATAATATGTTTACAACACTTCTTCAGGTTGCAGAGCAGCCACAAGGTAGCATGCTTATGAGCTTTCTACCATTTATCTTAATTATTGCAATATTCTACTTCTTCATGATTCGTCCACAGCAGAAGCGTCAGAAGGAGTTGAACAACTTCCGTGATGCTCTCAAGAAAGGGGATCATGTAATGACAACTGGTGGTATCTATGCCAAGGTTGCAGAAGTTAAGGAAGATTGCATTATATTGGAGATTTCAGAAGGTGTAAAGGTTAAGTTCGACAAGTCGGCTATCCTTTCGGCTACAGACAAGGGTCTTCAGCAGCAGTAAAAAGATAATACTCCCGATATGTCGTTTATACAAAAGATATTGGGAATACTACGCGGAAGAAATTTCCGTTTGTATGTAAGTTTCGTTGTAGTTGCTTCACTTTTCTGGGTGATAGAGCAACTGCGACGCGACTATACTACAGCTATTAACGTACCACTTGAACTACATTCGGCGCCTGAGAATTACATAGTAACACCAGAGTCGCTAAATGGTCAATCTCTACGTGCATTAGTATCATCCGATGGATATACGCTACTACAGCACTTTTGGGCCAGCAGGAATTCGAGACATATAAAAGTTGATGTCAGTCGTCTTCCCAGAGTACAGACATCGGAGGGGGTATTTGCAGTTATTGCCCCGTCGCAATTCTATTCAGAGATATCTTCAAATATAGATGACCACATAGAGCTTCGTGGTCTGATGCAAGATACACTCTTTATTCCATTACTTAGAGCCAGAAAGAAATATCTGCCAGTGATGCCATGCGTGGATTATTCGCTAGAGCAGCAGCATATATTATCAGACGATATACGAGTTTCTCCGTCGCACGTTTGGGTAAACGGAACAAACAACATTGTAGATACCATGTCGGCGGTTTATACACGGAAGACAGATCATTTTGTGCTTCATGATACCTTGACACTTTCATTGGATTGTGATTTGCCCAAAGGAGTGGAAACGAATGTTCATTCAGTGGACGTCACATTCTGTGTGGAGTCGTTTACGGAGAAGACGATTGAGGTTCCTATCACGGCATTGAATGTACCAGATGGGTATATATTCAGGGCCTTTCCGCCTACAGCCAGAGTGACATTCAGTGTAGGAATGAGTCAGTTTGAGAAGGTTGGAGAAAACGATATAGATATCGTAGCCGATTTGTCGTCGGTAGATATATATAAAAACAATCAGCAGAAAGTTAAATTGCACATTGCATCAGCGCCTGAGAATCTGATAAATGTTACATATTCTCCGATATTTGTAGAGTTTCTGCTTGAGAAGTGATTCCTTTATGTAATTTGCGACCTGGGGGGTCCCACTTCTTTGATTATACGAATGAAATACGAATAAAAAAAGCCAGCCGTATTAGATATGGCTGGCTTAAGTTTTTTATCCTGATATAGTATAGCTATCTGTTGATATGCTTGGCGATGGCTGAGGCCATGATCTTTGTGCCGGCGGGATTGGGATGGATGTCATCTAAAATGAGATCCATGTGCGGCTTCATTACCTCGTACATATCTATTACCGGCAGGTTATTGTTTTGGGCCAATGCGTCGATACAAGGATTGACACCATTTGTAATAACCGAGTCGGTAATCTCCCACTTCTCTGCGCGAGCAGGGATGCAGTGGCAGAGAAATATCTTAGTCTTAGGGTTGACGCTACGTATGGTATCTATCATAGCCTGATAAGACGAAGAGAACTTTTCTGCGTTCCACTGGAAGAGCTTAGCATCATTTGTTCCCAGCATTATGACATGAATGTCGGCATGGAAAGCGAGCATATTATTGAACTCCTTGGCAGACCAGTATGGGAAATTGCCGTCCTGCATCATGGTAGTTGCGGAGCGACCGAAATTGAGCACGTCATAGCCATTGCCGAGAATAGAATCGAGTCGGGCAGGGTAGCTGTTATAGCTCTGGTAACTGATGCCGAAGCCCTCTGTGATGCTGTCGCCCACGCAAGCTATACGCACATCGTCCTGCTTGGCGCAAGAGGCCAAGAGGACTGTGATGGCTGCGAGAGAAGAGCTTATGATATTCTTCATCTTACTCAATTTCCTTTATGACAAGACCTGAACGAAGTTTAGGTTCGAACCAAGTAGTTTTAGGAGGCATGATATTACCTGAATCGGCTATATCGATGAGTTGCTTCATAGATACAGGATACATGCCGAAAGCGACCTTCATTTCGCCAGAGTCTACGCGACGCTGAAGTTCTCCAAGTCCGCGAATACCACCTACGAAGTCGATACGAGTTGAGCGACGAAGGTCCTGGATGTCGAGCACATCGGCAAGGACATTATTAGAGAGAACAGTCACGTCGAGAACCCCGATAGGGTCGCTATCATTATAGGTACCTGGGCGAGCTTCGAGTTTATACCATGTACCTGCGAGATACATAGAGAACTCGTGCAACTTCTGAGGAGCGTAAGGAGCGTTGCCCATAGGGGTAACAACCATAGTCTTCTCGACAGCCTTAATGAAATCGGCCTCTGACATATTATTAAGATCCTTGACTACGCGATTATAATCCATGATGCGGAGCTGGGAATCTGGGAAATGGACTGCCATGAAATAGTTATAATCCTCATCACCTGTGTGGTTAGGATTTTTGGAAGCGAACTCAGCGCCGATACGAGCAGCAGCTGCGGTACGGTGGTGGCCGTCGGCTACGTATGTAGAGTCTACCTTAGTAGCGAACAACTCCTGAAGACGAGCGACCTTAGCATCGTCGTCGATTACCCATAGAGTGTGACCGAAGCCGTCCTCTGCTACGAAATCATAAGTTGGAGTCTTGGCAGTATATTCTGCTACGATGGCGTCGATTTCTGGTACAGCCTTATAAGCGAAGAAAACAGGCTCTACGTTAGCCTTGAGCCAGCGAGTGAGAACCATTCGATCCTCCTCCTTATCTGGGCGAGTGAGCTCGTGCTTTTTGATACGGCCCTCGACATAATCCTGAGCCCAAGCTGCGCCTACGATACCACACTGACGGCGGCCCTCCATAGTCTGAGCATATACATAATAGCAAGGCTTAGAATCCTTAACAAGCCAGCCGTTGGCCTTCATTGCGTTATAATTATCGAGCGACTTTTGGTAAAGCGTGTCGCTATGTGGGTCAACGTCAGCAGGAAGATCTATCTCTGCGCGAGTCACGTGGAGAAGAGATTCTGGTTTGCCGGCTGCCATCTGAGCAGCCTCCTGGCTATTCATTACGTCATAAGGGAGACAAGCCACCTTGTTTGATATGGCTTGAGGAGGGCGTACGCCTCTAAAAGGTCTAACTTTTACCATTTTTTATCCAAAAAGATTATTGCGCTATATTTATCGCGCAATATTAGTCAAATTATTTCTTAGTTGGTTATATTTGCACCGTTTTTGAAAAAAACTATAAGTAAAAATGATTCAACACAGTGCACAGGTCAGAGTAAGATATGCCGATACAGATATGATGGGAGTGGTATATCACACAAACTACGCCATATACTTTGAGGTAGCCAGGACAGAGATGTTCAGAGAACTTAAGATGCCATACGCGGAGATGGAGAAAAACGGCATTCGTTTACCGGTAGTGGACTTACATTGCAAATACTATCGTCCGGCGTTATATGATGATTTGCTTACTGTAACTGCGACCATGAATAAGAAACCTGGAGTGCGCATAGAGTTTGAGTATACTATAGAAAATGAGAAAGGAGAGCTTCTGTGTACGGGAGAGACTACGCTTGTTTTCACAGATATCAATACAGGCAGACCTGTGAGAATGCCATCATACGTTGAAGATGTATTGCAAAAGAATTTTGAATAGTTGTCTGATTGTTGTATCTTTGCGACGCTTTTTCCGAAAAAATAAGTATTAACGTCGTATGACAACTGAAATCATAGGAGCGGGATCAAGCCTTATACAAGGTATCGTAATTGGTTTTTTGGCGTCCATGCCATTAGGCCCAATTGGTGTTTTGTGTATTCAGCGTACGATATCAAAGGGAAGATGGTCGGGTTTTGCCAGTGGGCTTGGAGCTGCTACATCAGACTTTATATATGCCGTAATAGCGGGATTCAGTGTATCGCTCGTAGTCAGTTTTATAGAAGAGTATCAGCAGGCGCTTACATGGATAGGTGCTATAATATTGATAGCGTTAGGTTTGAAGATATTTTTTTCGAATCCTATGAAACAGATGGCGAATTCGTCGTCTAAGAAAAGTTCCAATTTGTGGCAAGATTACGGTTCGACCTTTGCGCTGACATTTACAAATCCGTTAGCGATATTTCTGTTCTTGAGTCTTTTCAGTATATTTGGAGGAGAGAAGACCTTTGTAGAGCAGATAGTCAGAATGTTGGGAGTCGGGGTAGGAGCGACATGCTGGTGGCTTACGCTCATTATGCTGGTAGGCTTTTTCAGGAAATATTTTACATTAAAGCGACTATATTACATGAACAAAGTGGCTGGGGCTGTTATAGTACTATTGGTGCTTATCGGTTTGTTTGGCCATTTGATCAGTGAAATATGGGGGTAATGCAGAAAAAATTAATTATTCTCACACAGTGAACGACTCGTTGCAGGAACAGATGCTTCGCACTATTCAACGTACAGTGGAGACGTTGCAGAGCGATGTGCCCAGTTTAAGGCCATACGGTGCTCAAGGCTTGGAATTGCCTATGCCTAATATCAAGAGACTGAAGCAATTTGTGCAATTGTGTCGTGGTATTATTTTCCCGGGATACTTTGTTTCTGACACATATATAAACCACAGTGAGCGCTACTTGACAGGCGTCAATGTGGAGCAAGCCAGTCTGATACTATCGTCAGAGATATATGCGGCTCTCTGTCTATATCAAGAGAGTACGGAGAGGATAGATAGTGAGCAGCTTCAGCACAAAGCGCATGAGATGGCAATGACATTTATTGCGGGATTGCCAGAGTTGCGAAAGATGCTGAATCTTGATGTAGAAGCCATATACGATGGAGACCCTGCTGCAGAGTCGTACAGAGAGATAGTATTTGCCTATCCGGGTATCAGGGCATTGATAAATTATCGTGTTGCGCATCTTCTTTACAAGATAGGAGTTCCGTTGTTGCCGCGAGTCATAACGGAGATGGCTCATTCGGAGACGGGCATTGATATTCATCCATTTGCTACCATTGGAGAGAGGTTTGCCATAGACCATGGTACTGGTATAGTTATTGGTGCGACAGCCATTATTGGTAATAATGTAAAGATATACCAGGGTGTTACGCTTGGTGCTAAGAGTTTCCCAACAGACAAAGATGGCAATATACTGAAAGGGGAGCCGCGACATCCGATTATAGAAGATGACGTTGTTATATATGCGCAGGCAACCATTTTGGGTAGAATACGTATAGGAAGAAGTTCTACTATTGGCGGAAATGTATGGGTAACGAAGGACGTTCCAGCATTCAGCAAGATAGTTCAGAATAACGTAAAAAATGACGATTAAGAGTGATTAAGTAATAAATAATTGCTATATTTGCCCGCGCTAGGGAACATTTATGGTAGCGACTACAACTACATCGGTCTTTAATCTTGATGCTTGGATGAAGCAAAAAGCGACAGGTTCAGTTATGATTGAGCATGTCGGTGATTTTTCGTCTGAGTATATAGATTCTGTTCTTCCATCAGTAGAGCAGAACCTAAATACATACATCGAGCAAGACAATGTAAGGAAGAGAGCTTTCCATATTTTTATCGAGTGTATACAGAACTTATATCATCACATAGAGTCTAATCCTTCGTTGATAGATTCGTATGCTGATGACAAGTTGGGAGCCATTGTAATGACTAAAGACGAATTAGGCTGTAGAGTATCTACAGGCAACTTTGTTTCAAAAGCGAAGATGCAGAGTCTAGGTCAGCGCATAGACAGATTGAATGCAATGGATGCCGATGAAATCAAGCAATTATATCGAGATACTATTAACAACCGTGACTTCTCTGAAAAGGGAGGTGCGGGTATTGGTATGATAGATATGCGCAGGAAGACCGGCAACAAGCTTCAGTATGCTTTTTATGAGGTGAAGGATAATCCGGAGTTGATGTTCTTCTCTTTTGATGTATGCATAAGTTAAGGTATAGCGCGGTCATCAACATTAATTCAGTAGAAAAAAATTAAGTACTTATTGTATGGAAGCTATAACAATAGAAGAGAGTTCAAAGACGCCGTACATCTTTATGGATCCAGAGAAGGGTGTGCTAGAGATAAAGGGTCGTTCAATTCCTGAGAATTCGATTGAGTTCTACAAGCCTTTGACCGATATGCTCTCGGAGTATAGTGAGCAGGAGATGCGTAAGACGACAGTGAAGATACAATTAGAGTACTTCAACACTAGTTCGTCGAAGTGTATTCTAGATATCTTCAAGCGTCTTGAGGTTATGTACCGCAAGGGATGGACTATTGAGATATTCTGGTATTATGACGAGGATGATGAGGATATGTACGAGTCTGGAGAGGACTATCAGTCGATCCTTACATGCCCTATCTCATTGGTAGAGGTTAAGTATTAATAGAGTTTTATAGAGAAAAACTTCATATAATAAAGTCCACTGTTCATTGTATTCAATGGACAGTGGTTTTTTTGCCCTAATGCTTGGTATATGAAATTTACATTACAACATACAGATGCCCGAAGTGCGGCTAGAGCGGGTCTGATAGAGACCGATCATGGCAAGATAGAGACACCTATTTTCATGCCTGTGGGTACGGTAGGTTCTGTGAAGGGCCTTCACTTTAAAGAGGTATCAGACGATGCCAAGGCGCAGATAATACTTGGAAATACATACCACCTCTATTTGCGTCCGACTACAGATGTGTTACACGCTGCGGGTGGACTGCATAAATTCATAGGTTGGGACAAGCCGATACTTACTGACAGTGGAGGGTTCCAGGTATTTTCATTGAGTCAGATGCGAAAACTCACGCCAGAGGGTGCGCAATTCCGTTCTCACATTGACGGATCTAAGCACATCTTTACGCCTGAGAACGTGATGGATATACAGAGATTGATAGGCTCTGATATTATGATGGCATTTGACGAGTGCCCTCCAGGAGACTCTGACTACAAATATGCCAAGAAATCGCTTGACCTCACAGAGCAGTGGCTAGATCGTTGCATAGCGCGATTTGACTCTACGGAGCCGCTGTATGGTCATAAGCAAGCGTTATTCCCGATTGTTCAAGGGGCAGCGCACAGAGAGCTAAGAACAAGAGCGGCAGAACATATAGCAGCCCTTGGCAGAGAAGGAAATGCGATAGGCGGACTAGCCGTGGGGGAGCCTACGGAAGTTATGTATGAGATGGTGGAGCTTGTAAACGGCATTTTGCCCAAAGACAGGCCCAGATACCTGATGGGAGTGGGTACACCAGCCAATATATTGGAGAATATAGCCCTTGGCGTGGATATGTTTGACTGTGTGATGCCTACGAGAAACGGGCGTAACGGCATGATATTTACATCTGAGGGAGTAGTGAACTTGAAGAATCAGAAATGGGCGAAAGACTTCAGTCCGCTTGATCCATACGGTCCGTCGTTTGTAGACTCGCGCTACACCAAGGCGTATGTACGACACTTGTTTGTAGCAGGAGAGATGCTAGGTCCGCTAATTGCCAGTCAGCACAACATAGCCTTCTATCTGTGGCTAGTAGGGGAGGCTCGCAAACATATCATAGCGGGCGACTTTGCCGAGTGGAAGGATGTGATGGTTAAGAAAGTCACGACAAGACTTTAGGTTTGAGAGTGGGCTCTGTGTATAGGGAGTGTATAGGGGAGAAAATTATAATAATAGCGATGGTGCCTCTTGAAAATGAGGCGTCATCGCTCAATTATTCTAATAATGGCATGTAGAAAGACTTTTTATTGATAAATTTTGCTGTAAAAAAGTCAGTAAATTGGGCGTTTGGTTGTTTTTTCAGGACGCTCTTTTTTTCATGCCTTATGTTGATAAGATGGTGTGGGGGAGGTGTGAAAAGTGTTAAAAATTAGCGTGTTAAGGGGTGTTATCTCGATATTTAACTTTTGGTAAGATAATGGTATTTGTATAATGCTTAGTTTTGCACTCGACTGAGTGTGTTTCGGCATGAACCCTATTGAGGGTGAAGTGCGTAGAATGACGCTGATAGTGTTTGATTAAAGAAACTGTATTGTGGGCTTCTAAGGGGCTAGCTGTGTAGTCATTTAGGGGGCGTGCTGAAAAATATGATTGTAAAAAAAGGATATATACGCCCTTTGTTGTTGGAGATAGGGCTGGATGAGACTAGTGTTTTGCTGACATTATCAGACGGCAAGCCCCCTATCTATGAAGGTGAGGGCGGTGGTGACAATGAGAATGGAGATGAGGGCTATGAAGGACTCTTGTCTGGTGGTCTAGGCGATAGAACCAAGATTTGGAATCGGAATGTGCCATTTTGATAAACGCACTAATTAATAGAAAAATATGAGATGTATATTTTATATAGCAACACTTTTTGTGATGCTTGTAGTGGGGACTACGAGTGTTTGGGGAGCGGATAAGACATATATAGGTTCAGAAGGTTCATGGGGTACGCCTGGGAACTGGAGCTCATATGGTGTACCTTCTTCTGGTGATTATGTAACAATCCCCAATGGAGCTATTGTGACGATTACTGAGGGCACTTATACCATTGCAGCGCTAAAAGTTGAAGCAAGGGGTACGCTGATAGTTAAAGGTGCTGTGACATTGGTATTTTATCAAGAAAATCAAGGTAATCAAAAAGAGGCAGGTAAAGCTACTATTTTTGGAACGGTTATATTTGAAAACGACTTTGATGGCAGTGGGGCTGTTGGTACTCTAAAAGCTCAATCTAATAATTATACTAAAGGTAATAGTCTTATTTCTCTAGAGTCGGGGGCAAGTGTGTCTGGTGCTGGAAATATCGAGGCAAAAGTAGTTGATATTAATCCTGGCGCGGATTTATCTGGTTACGTTCCTGCGAACAAGGTGGGAAGTACGACTTATTATATTGAAGGGACAGGTGTAGAGGTTACTAATGGTGCGTTGTGTTCAAAAGCATATATTTTTGAGAATAGTGTGAAAAAAACTAATCAGCGAGTTTATTACGGTGCAACTATAATAGTGCAGGGAACTGGCTCTACCGTAACTTTCCATAATGGAGGAAAGATGACGATGAAAAGTTTGAGTATTGCCAGTGGATGTACTGCAACAGTAGAAAACGCTAGTGGTGTGTTCAATGGTGCAGGTACCCTTAAAATTACAGGTACTAAATTGACTAAAGTTAGCGGTGAGGAGAACACGTTTGATGGATTGAAGGGTGATATTTTTGAGAATGGTACTGTGTATGTGGCGAGTGATCCTTGGCCTGATGGGGTGAATCATATATATTATCCATCCACGAGTGGAAATTGGGGTGGCGATAATGCGATAAAGTGGTCTGTTGATGCTAACCGTAAAGTTGTGTATTGTCCTTCAATTAATGGCTATAAGTCTCCAGGAGATGATAAAAATGGCGGCGATATAGCAATTATTCCTAGTGGAATGAATGTTACGATAACGGCATCACCATTTGCAAGTGCGTATGTTTATGGAAATTTGACTATCGCAAATGATGTTGGTGCGTTGGCGCTTTCACGTAAAATTGATCGGACAACTTACGGAGAAAACAACAAACTAGTTGCATATCCTGGTTCAAAAGTTGTTGTCAATGGCAAGATAAGAAGAGCAAACCGTGATCAGATTATTGTATATCATACTTATGCAAACTCAGCATCGTTCTATTTAGGGAGTGGTGCAAGTTTTATAGATTTGTCAAGTACCGAAGTGGCAAAAGAGCTAAACGTTCGTCATAAGATAAAGGGAGGTCGTACCTATTATATGGGTGCGTCTACTGAAGATGGTACTATTTCGTTCCCTTCGTCTGTTGGTGCGTACACCACTACAGGTTATAGTGCATCTTCTGAATCATTTTCATCAGGGGCGATTGGGAGTGGTACGCATAGAACAGGTACCATAAAGATTACTACTGCAGGAACAATATCAGAGACGGGAATTGTGCCATTTGGTGATAAATCTTACACACTCACAAAGGGAGCGGGGCTTGCTGGGTGGAATCTCTTGAGTAATCCATTCACTACGGCATTGCCATTGGAACCAAGTTCGTTTGGATTTACGGATGGGGATGTAGACCCTACAATATGGTTCCGTGTAAAGGATGGGGATTATAAATTCCTTACTTACTCGATGAAAACAGGAGTGCAGTCGCCTGCTGCTTCCGATGGAGGAATGGGTGGTCCTATTGCGCCACAGCAGACATTCTATGTGAAGGCTAACAGGGCGACTTCGTTTACAGTGAAATATCCATCAAGTGGGGCGAGTGGGGCTTCTCTTAAGTCTGCTTCGATTGCGCCTGATGATGTATTGCGATTGACGATTTCTAGTGATGGTTGCAATACTGACGAGGTTGCTTTGGTATTCCGTGATGGTGGTGACCTTGGTTCGGTATATGGCGATGCGGAGAAGCGCAGTGAGAATGCTACATACAATGAGCTTTATGCGATGAAGGGTAGTAAGAGGTGCGTGATACCATTCTATCCTGATGCTGCAGAGGTTGAGGGCGAGGAGTTGCCATTGGGCTTCAGAGTTTCCTCTAAGTCGGCAAAGGCAGAGATAACAGCAACAAACCTTGCTGAGTTTGGTGTGGCATCGGATGTGTACCTTGTGGATAAGCAAGAAAATGTGGTGGTGAACCTTACGGAAGAGGGTTCGTACGAGTTTACAGCTACAGCCGGCAAGGAGGTTCTAGACCGTTTCGCAATAGTTTTGGGCATTATAGTTGCTGACGACAAGAACGAAGATGGCGTAGCTACTGGTGTACAGAATATCAGCGCTAAGTACTCTATGACATATAGCGAAGAGGGATTGGTTGTCAAGCTGGCAGGTGCTGAGAGTGGCGTATTGAGGGTGTATGACTCAGTGGGCCGTATGGTAGAGACCAGAACAATAGCAGCACAGCGAACAGTAGTTCCGCTGAGAATGAGAGGTATGTTTATAGCAGAGCTGACAACAGACAACGGAACACAGCGCACAAAAATACTAGCGAAATAATATCTGTTTTACCTACAGAAGACCTATACTAGACCTATAGAAGACCTAAAAAAGACCTACAGAGCACCTACAGAAGACCTACAGAGGTCCTGCAGGTGCTCTACGTTCGTTTAATAGTCGCCCCATAGATACCTATTGCGAAATTTTCGCAACGAAATTTTCGCAATAATGCGAAAAGCGTTATTTTTGCCACAAATACAAAGCGTTATGGGTGTCATCAAGAATCCTTTCTTAGTAGAGGGGTATATAAGTTCAGACTATTTCTGCGATCGCGAGAGTGAAACTCAAGATGTAATATCAGCTCTTGAAAATGGACGTAATGTTACGCTCATTAGCCCTCGCCGTATGGGAAAGTCTGGTCTTATAAAACACGTCTTTGAAAGAGTCGCGAGCGATACGCCCGAGGTCGCATGTTTCTATATAGATATATTTCATACCCAGTCATTGCGCGATTTTATTCAGCTTTTCGCATCAAATGTGATTAGCGCATTTGACAGCAATATCTCCAAATTATTGTCTGATATCGTAAAGGTATTCAAGCATAGTCGTCCCTCTTTCTCTGCAGATGAAATTACAGGAGCGCCATCACTTACTCTTGATATCCAGCATGGCTCCGAAGAGTATGCCCTTAAGGAGATCTTCTCCTATCTGCAGCAGTCTGGTAAACGTTGCTATATTGCTATTGACGAATTTCAGCAGATAACAGAATATCCAGAAAATGGTACAGAGGCGCTTCTGCGCTCATATATCCAGTTTCTCCCCAACGTCAATTTTATCTTCTCTGGCAGCAAAAGGCATCTTATGAGTGAGATGTTTTCTTCCCCAGCTCGACCATTCTACCAATCTACACAAACTTTGTACCTGCGGGAAATAGCAGAGGCTGAATACTTCTCGTTCGCACGTAGGCATTTCGCCAATAGTGGAAGAAATCTGCCCGAAGAGTGTTTCCATACCATTTACGCAACAGTCATGTCACATACATGGTATATCCAGATGTGGCTCAATAAGTTATATGACATGGCCGAGAGCGACATTACTTTCACAGATGTCAATAACGCTCTCCAGAAAATATTGCGGGAAGAAGATGAGAATTTCTACGTCTATTCAAGAGCCATTACACCTGCGCAACGCAAAGTCATGTCTGCTATTGCTAAACGACGTGTAGTCGATAAACCATACGCGTCTTCTTTCTTGCAAGAATACAAACTACCAGCAATCTCCACTGTCAAGAGTTGCATCAAGTGTCTGACAGATAATGAATTCCTAATTTCCGACCGCGAGTCGCTCTCTGTATACAACCGTTTCTTCATGCTTTGGCTTGCAGCCCATTGTTAGTCGACTGATAAACATACTGCATATTCACAAATACCCCCATCTTTTCGCACAAGAGTGGGGGTAAATTGTTGTATTTCGCATTGTTAACTGTTGCATTTCACTTATTAGTAATTAAAGATAGAGATTTATCGAGTAACTTTGCGCTATAAGTTTACGTATATTTACGTAGCGTTTAGTAGATATATTTTATTAAGAGACCATGGCATTAGGCCTATTGATAAGATAGTTTCTAAAACTCCAGAAGAATAGTTAGTTATAAATACTTTTTGAGTACCCAGACCTACAAAGTCGGGAATTATGCACTATAATTTATTGAGTTACTAAATTAGTTTAGTAGTAAAAATTATTTAAGAAAAAGAACTAAGGAAACGAAGTCCACGCATATATAATATATGTGTATGGCAATTGTAGATGTTTAACTTAAGAAGTAGTTGTATGGAAATGAATAGATATATAAGACTTATAGTCGTTGCCTGCCTCGCGCTTTTTACTGTTAGCGCTTGGGGAGATAATTTTGTTTTCACTGGGGCAGTAAGTAATGATTGGAATGACATTAGGAACTGGGGAAATGGTCAAGCGTCACCTTATTATACAGGATGGAGTTCTGCATCTAGACTCCCACAATCTGGTGATTGTATATATATTAATGCCACCACTACGTGTCCTGCTAATTTGAATTGCGGCGATTTTTATGTTAATCCCAATTGTATTTTCACGTGTAATGGTAATCTCACCTCTACGGGACATATCCATATGTACGGCGGTGAAATTATTGTAAACGGAGATATCTATTGTGCGAATGAATTTGATCAACAAGGTTCCACTTCTAAGTTAAAATGTACAGGTGGATTTACTTCTGGTAATCACGTTTATTTCGATGGTACTGTTGAGATAGGTGAAGGTGGTTTGGATTGTATGGATATAAATATGCGAACTAATTCGTCTTCGTTTACTTGTGAAGGAAATGTAGATACTAATGGACAGCAATTCGTTCCTAAGGGCAATGTCGATATTAATGGAAACTTAGATTGTGCGTATATGCCATTGACATCTAATACTTCTTTTAAGGTGGGTGGTGATTTTAGAGCTTCATATGTAGGTGTTGAGTATAATATAAATGGAACGACGTTTGTTGTCGATTTGCTACCTGATGCAATAAATCATAGTGTTGACGATACAAAAAATTTCATAAATACATTAGTCGCTGCTGGCCTAGCCCACAAAGTGGATAGTTATACATGGAATGGGAGTAAGGATTCAGATTGGTTCAATAAAGAAAATTGGAAGCTTAATAATGATGTCCCAGATGCCTCTCCAAATAGTGTCTATGCGGATGTGTCTATTCCAAGTTCTGCGACAAATATGCCAGTAATATCTGATAGGGCGGCTATATTGGTAGGTAATATAACGATAAATAATGATGATGATAGATGCAAGTTGACGTTAAATGAAGGTGCTTGTCTTGATGCTATCCGCATCATTGTTAAGAATGGGAACAAGGTAGGTGCTGTTGCAATTAATCAGACATCAAATAAAATGGTATCATTGCGTTTGAAGTCTCAAGTAAGAAGCCAAACACCTGATGTAGACTATACCAAAACCCAAATCAAAACAACCTATCCTACAGGTAGATATATGTATGTTGGTTCAGAGACTACAGAAGGAAATATAGAGACTAATGGTGCTATGTTTTATCTTCAAGATCATGCAACAGATAGTTACGTTGTGGCTACTTCGTATACCAATCCATTTAATCAAGCAGGATTCATAGCTAAGGGAGGCAGCGGTACATTCAGTGTTAGTCAGACTGGTACTATAGTCGCTTCTGGTTCTAAAACACTTGAGGTGAGAAGATGGAAGTCTCATAGAGATGGAAACAACTGGTGTTTGCTGTCAAATCCTTTCTCATTTGCATATCCGCTGAGTAGCTTGAAATGTGATAGTAAGGTTGACCCAGTTATTTGGTTTGATAACTATACTGGTTCAGGTTATCAATTTACCACATATAGTGTTAGCACCCATGTTCAAGTTGGCAATACTGAAGATTCCCAAGGTGCTCTTTCTGTTGGCGATGTGATAGCTCCACAACAAGCATTCTTTGTGAGAGCGGCAGACGATGCGCCAGAAAATTCGGTTGGTTTCTTGACATTTTATAGTGTCCCTACAAATTACACCCTTTCATCTAGTAGTTTGAAATCAAGTAGCATAGTGAATGATGTGCTCCGATTTACAATCAGTTCTGATGAAAGTAATACCGATGAGATGGCTATGGTATTCCGCGATGGTGGTTCTCTTGATATCATCTATGGCGATGCAGAGAAGATGTCATTAGAGAAGACACAGAATCAGGTATTTGCTGTTAAGGGAAGCAAACGTTATGCTATCCCATATTATCCATCAGTAGAAGATGCGTCTGAGATAGAATTTCCGATAGGCATTATGCTATCCTCTAAATCTACACAAGGCAAGATTACAGCTACCAACATTGATATGTTCGACGAGAGTGTAGACGTGTTATTGTATGATAATCTTACAGGAAATGTAGTAAACCTAAGAGAGGAGAATACATATCAGTTCAATGAAATTGGAGGAAAGTACATCTCAGATAGATTTTCTGTTGTGTTAAAGTATCCAGAGGCAAAAGAAGAGGCCTTAGGCAATTCGTCTTTGAAGAAGGAAGAGGTTTCTATTTCGGTGTATAGTGCTGATGGAAATATTGTAGTTAGATCTTCTATAGATGATGCAAGAATACGTGTATTCGATATTTGCGGAAAGGTAATTGCAGAGAGCAAGTCAGCAGGCTCATTGACTAGAATTCCTGTTTCTTGTGCGAATGGTATTTATCTTGTAGAGGTTTCATCTGACGATTTTACACAAACTTCTAAAGTATTGGTCAATAAATGATAGCTTTACCCAGTGCTACCTATTAAGTTTCATCATTTAGCTTGATAATTTTTGTATTTTAGTATTTTGTTGTAACTTCGCACGCAAGTTGTAAACGAATGTAGTTTGTCTTATAGGAACTAATATGTTATGAAGAGGTTGTACGCTAAACCATATTTTGAGCCTGTTGTATTGGATATGGGTGTCATACGTATTAGTATGAGTGAAGAATCATCAGATAATGTCAGCCCTACAAGACCAGGAGATCAAATTCCTATTATGCAGTCTGAAAATGAGGCTATATTTGAACAGTCGATATCTCCGTCTGGACCGTTCGATAAGTGATTAAGAAATATTTTAAGCCGTTGTTCATTTGAGCAACGGCTATTTATTTTTCCGATATAAAAAACTACCTCATAAACTCCGCAATAGCCTTTGTAGCTATAGCATGATTCTTATATTCTGGGAAGCCGTGGTTGGCGCCTGGGATGATGACCGACTGGCAGTTTTCGTAAGTCTGTTGGGCTTTCTCTAGTGTGCCGCCCTTGCATACTGGGTCTGCATCGCCATAGACCATCAATACATGTCCTTTGTATGATGGTAGCATGCCTAATACATCCAATCCGTTCTGTACCTCGTAGTACTTACGTGAGAGCTTCATTCCCATGACATCCATCGGTTTATTGCCATTTTTCTTGAACGACTCAAGCATACGTGGTGCTGTGTCAGGTATCATCAGGGCAGGGTAGATGAGGATAACATTCCTGAACATATCAGGGTTAGCTGATGAAGTAATAGCAGCAACGAGTCCGCCCTGACTGCACCCAAGAAGCGATACATCATTAGGATCGACAAAATCAAGGTTCTTTATGGCCTCTACTATATCCTCTACATTCTCCTTTTCGGTAAAGATGGTCATATCTGTAGTCTTGCCATCGCTCTTGCAGTTGTTGCCACCACCTATGAAGTCGAATATGTAGCTAGCAACACCATTCATAGCCATTGAGATGGCAAATTCCTTAGGCTCGCCATGTGAGCTATTGAAGCCATGTGCCATGACAATCATAGGAATAGGCTTTTTGTCGATATTAGGGATATATAGCTGTCCCCATATATTCTGACCGTTACGAGTCTTCACACACAACTCCTCTACACGGTATGGGTCGTTCTCTGTACCATTCAGCTCCTTGAATCCCTTTGATTTCATACGCCAATCAGAGAATCCCTCGAGATTATTGTTGAGGAATACATCCTTGTGAGCCTCGTTATTCTTTAGTTGCCAGTCGAGCCAGTAACGAGCCATGACAGAGTAGTCGCCACCATAGAGCTCGTGATATGTGCCGCCATGGCCTACGCGAAGCTGGCTTGAGAATGCTACAGGAACGTGGTTGAGGCGATCGTAGTCAGTGAGAGCATTATTATAAGCAATATCGGATTCGCCGCCGAGCATATAGAGAACTGGGCCGTGAACATCCTTGAGATTCTCTGTCGATGCGCCTGCCATCTGGATATCGCCCATGCCAGAATTGAACATTATATACGTCTTGATGCGAGAGTCTGCACTATTAGACATTGTCATAGCGCCACCGCAACTCATACCAGCCAGGCAGACATTATCCATGTCGATGAGAGATTCATATTCGCTCTCGGCACGATTATTCTCCTGTTCAGCCCAGTTGAGGCCCTTAATCATAAGGTCAGGCTCAACATGTTCATGCTTACGGTCATTGATGCTATCCTGTAGTTCGCCCACGGCGATGACGATATAACCATACGAGGCGATGTCAGATAGCATGCGCCAGTGCTGAGCATTACAATCAGTGCAAGCACCGTTAGCGAATACCATGAGAGGGAGAGCACGCCCCTCGCCATCAACAGCTGCATTAAGGTCCTGCGGACGATATATGGTGAGACCCTGTAGGGTAGAGTCTGCTACCCCCACAGCCTTGTATGGACCAGAACCACCCTCGTCCAACACCATCTGTTTACGGACATTAGATACCTTTTGAGTGCAGCCTACGACGAGCAGGAGACTCAAGATGAGAGAAAAATATTTCATGATGTTAGTAATATAAAAGTGTACATCTATGTGACTTGTATAAGAGACAAAGGTACTAGAAATAAAGAAAAAAGCCAGTTTCTATCACAGAAACTGGCGAAAAAGTATTAACTTATTATTATTAATATGCAATAATTGAATAATCTGGTTTGAATCTTGACTGTTAGGTGATTTGAAATGGATTTGCCTATAAGGCTATATTTTTTTATAGGCTACCGCTATGGTATCTGAAAAATTGTATAGCGATAACATATAAAAGACATGCTACTCGGACTTAATAGATTCGAGAGGATTACGGTGAATGGATTTCAGGCTTGAGAAGGTAATTGCTGATACAACAATGAGGACTAAAACTACTAAAGCAGCAATAAATATCCACATAGGAATATCAGCTCGATAAGCGTAGCCAGAGACCCAGATTCTGATACTTAGTAAAGCAATAGGAGCTGCTATGACGAAACTGATTAGGCAGATACGAAGATATGTGTTATTGAACATACTGAGCAGAGTTGCAGTTTCTGCGCCCATTACGCGGCGTATTGCTATCTCCTTTCTGCGGTGCTGAGTTTCAAAATATACAAGACCCAGAATGCCGATGATTGCGATGAGGACGGAGAGGATACAAGCGGAGAATGTCAGTGTGCTGAGTTGTTTCTCCTTGTCGTACAACTTACCGATGGTCTCATCGAAATAATCGAGCGATATAGTCTCAAGGTGAACGTCGCTGCTTATGTTGAGAATTTCGGTTTTAAGAATGTCTGACACTTCATTGAGACCTATTCCGTGAGCCCTTTTGATGTAGCAGTGATTCATGGTTTCCCAAGACTCGTTGCCCATAAAATAACTTGAGAATACCAAAGCTGCCGGTTCGACACTATATTGGAGTGGGCGGCAGAAGAAATTTTCGCAGAAGCCAATAATCTCGTCATCAGCATCATAACCACCGAATATGGTGCCGACTTTCAGTTCGTATTGTGTAGCGGCGGCTTTATTTAGAACGAAGTGTGCGTTTTTGGCGGACTCGTCTCTCAGCTCGAAGTGGCGGCCGGCTGTTATAGAGATACCAAAGACCACTATAAAATTACGTTCAACAGGGAGACACTTAAATGAGACACCCTTACCATCTATGTTGCGACCCCATCCCATTGAGATACCACCCATAGAGACGAAATCACGGCTAGAGAAAGTGACATCTTCTATTTCAGGGTGTTTTTTCAAGCGTTCTGCCAATTGGCGGTGTACATAAGCCAATTTATTGTCAAGGACACTATAGAGGACATCTCCAGATTTGAATCCCTTATTGAAAGACTGCATATAATCATTCTGGATATTAACGAACAATGCGAAGATGCCTAAAATGAGAGATACGATAAACTGGAACCCGATAAGAGTATTGCGAAGGTTACGCCCTTTGACATTGTGAGCGAACCCACCCTTGAGAACCATGGCAGGCGCAAAAGAAGTGCTATATATGGCGGGGCTAAGTCCGGCCAATGAGCTGATGAGAATTGCAAATACTCCTGTGGTGCAAATGAGCTTCCAGTGAGGTAATGGATTGATATCTACACTGATAAAACTAGCGATAGGGGAGTCCTTAAGAAGATATAAGAACAATAAAGCGGAGACGAAAGCTGCTAGGGCAATGAGGACGGTCTGTATCATCTGGACGCCAATAAGTTTTTCGCGAGAGACGCCAAGGACCTTACGAATATTGATATTCTTGATACGAGATGGGACGCAAGCCATGGCGATATTCCAGAAATTGACCATGGCGACAAGAATAAGAATTATGGCGATGGAAATCAACGAATAGAGAGTGCTACGATTGCCAAGGTCAACCATCTGATACTCTACATCGGTAGTGAAATGAATGTCATCGATGGGTGTAAGTCTTATTAGTACAGCGTTCTCCTCTTTATCGCCCATAGATACAAAATACTTTTTGCTGTATTCGTATAGAGATAGTTCTGCCTCCTCCTTAGTGATTCCTTCGTGGATGGTAACGAATAAATGGGTAGATTGATTGCCATGCTGCTGCAAGTCGAAATCTCCGTAAGGAACGATCATTTCGGGATTAGAAATACCATTATTTGGCAATGGCTCATATACACCGCCTACGTACAAGCTATCTGAGCTGAACTGATTATTGTACGAGATGCGTCTGCCTATAGGATTTATGTCGCCATAAATCTTATGAGCAAGATCTCTGGAGAGAAAAACGTTGTCGAAATTCTCATTCATTTTTTCAGCATTCTCCTGACCTAAGATGAATTTGACATTCATCATGTCCAGAGTCTGCTTATTACAAATAATCATTCCCTGCCCCTTGACAGAAGGAAGCTCTCTGCTCTCGGTATCATAGATAAAGAAAGACAAATCAGTCCCACCCATTATTCGAGAATAGCTTTCTATTACAGGTGCATCTTTAAGAACCTCTATGTATGGGCGGCTAAAGATGCAGCAGTATTTCCCTGAGCTGGTGATGTCATTCTCGACAGCGCTGCCACGCTCAACTCGGTATGTACGTTCTCTGTTCCTATATGAGGAACAAAAAGAGGACTCATAATCAATCTGAATCATTATGACCAAAAAAGCCATGAAAGCTGTAGTGAGGCCGATATAGTTGAGTATGGATGAAAAGTGTTTAATCTTCATGAAAATTATTGTGACTTGATACTATTTGATGGATCCGTGCAAAGCCTATGCAGAACCTATAGTACACCTTACTTCATCGCAAATTTTTTTAATGCTATCTCTAGGCGTAATCTTCGAGCGAGTCGACAATCTTACCATCGAAGAGATTGATGATACGTTGAGTGTATGTAGCATCGTGCTTGCTGTGGGTAACCATAACGATTGTTGTTCCCTCCTTATTAAGTTCAGATAGAAGCTGCATTACCTCTATACCATTCTTTGAGTCGAGATTACCAGTAGGCTCATCGGCAAGGATTAATTTGGGCTTTCCAACTACGGCTCTGGCAATAGCTACGCGCTGTTGTTGACCACCCGAGAGTTGCTGAGGATAGTGGAAAGCTCTGTGGCTGAGGTTCATTCTCTTTAATACTTCGTGAACCATCTCCTTTCTCTCTTTGGCAGGGACACCCATATATTTGAGAGGAAGTTCTACATTTTCAGCCACGGTGAGTTCGTCGATAAGATTGAAAGACTGGAATACGAAACCAATCTGACCCTTACGGATATTGTTTCGGTCGCGCTCCTTGAGATTGCCGACCTCGTGACCTGCTAGTATATAGCTACCGCTTGTCGGGCTATCGAGAAGACCGAGAATATTGAGTAAAGTGGACTTGCCACAACCTGATGGTCCCATGATGGAGACAAACTCACCCTCATTGATGGTGAAAGAAACGTTTTGAAGAGCGAGAGTTTCAACTTCTTCTGTTCTGAAAGAACGGCATAAATTTTTGATTTGTATCATAATATTTGTGTGTTATGTTATTCTGATTTAAGTGAATTCAAAGGATTTTCTGTTGCTGTCTTATAGCACTTAGTAGAGACAGTAAGCACTATGATAGCCATCAATATCAAGAAACCTGCAATGAAAATCCAGAAAGGGATAGGAGACTGGTATGGGTAATCCTTGAGCCATTGAGAGATGATCCACCAAGAGATTGGGATTACAACGACAAAGCATATCAAAGCGATATTGACATATATCTTATTGAACTTAAGAATCAACCCTAACGTTTCACCACCAAGAACTCTACGGATAGCAATCTCCTTGCGGCGATACTGTGTTTCGTAGTGAACCAACCCCAAGATACCAATTATAGCGATGAGTCCGGACAAGATGCAAGCTATTCGGACAAGGTTTCCAAGCGTCTCTTCCTTTTCATATAGTTTTCCCGATTGCTCATCCAGAAAACTGACACAAAACTGGTCAGGGGTTACTTTACTGTCTATCTTATAGGCTTCTGCATAAAGAATGTCAGATATCTCATTTATGCTGACGTTAGGCGCCCTTTTTATATAGATATTAGTCCAGTTCCAGAAAGTCTCGTCTTTACGGGTTACTCGGTATAGTGCTATAGGCGTAATGGCATATTGCAAAGGTCGGAAATTAAAATCGTTAACAATACCTATAATTTCAGCATTTTCTGTGCCATCTATCAAAATTCCCGTTCCTGTTTCGAGCTCCCATTTTGTTTTGGCGACATCGTTGAATATTAACACATTACTCTCTTCACTATTGAATGTTCTGCCTTCTATAATAGGTATATCAAAGAAATCGGTGAAATTATATTCTACAGGAGATACATCAAAATCACATGTATATTCCTTATAGTTTGTCATCATTCCATAATCAGTTCCCTTCTGCGATGTGCAAAGACCGAATGCAGAGAACGTTACGTCTTGTATCTCAGGATGGTTGATCAGCATCTCTCTATACGTTCTGTTATTTGATGCTATACCCCATGGAATCTGGCTATAAAGAACATCGTTGCTTCTATATCCTTTATCGTGATTCTTCATATAATTCATCTGAACTTGCACAAAGAAGGCAAATATGATTAGTATAAATGAAACTACAACTTGCAGACCTATTAGTGCATTGCGCAGTGTTCGTCCATGATCGGTATGTGAAAAATTCCCTTTCAGAACTATAGCCGGAGGAAAGGATGTACCGTAAATTGCCGGATATAACCCCGACAGAATACTTATAGCAATAGCTCCTATAGCCAACAATGTATAGAATCCTATGTTGTCTGATGGTAGTATACTGCCATCTATCAAATCTGAAATATTGGTAAGACTGATTAGGTATACTATAAGCATACTGGTTATTACTGCACAAACAGCTACTTTCAGAGAGTCTCGACATTGAATCCATATCAATTCGAGTTGTGATGCACCTAAAACTTTTCTGGTATTAAGCCCCTTAATCTTTGTTGGAACTTCTGCCATTGAGATATTCAGGTAATTTATCATTGCGACCAACAACAGAATTACTGCTATCGACATCAACGCATAGAGCGTACTCCGGTTGCTTTTTGGAACCATATCATGCTGAGTGTCTGAAATATAGTGCACGTCATGTAGTTGAGTAAGCCTAAGATTTATACCCTTCTCATCGTTAAGCGCATTAGACCCATTAAAAGCATTGGAAAGATAATCAAACGATATGCTATGCAACTGCTTCTCAAGAAGACCGACATCAACTCCTTGAGCAATCTTTATAATGCATGAATAGTTGAAATACAAATGAAACATTCCGTCCTTACCCAATGTCTCTATGAAATCAACTCGAGGAGTCACTCCGTTTTCTACTAAAGGTCTATAAACACCTGATATTGTATACGTGTTATTGTTCTCATCTTCAAACATTTTGCCTACTGCACTCTCATCTGGATAGAGAATGTCCGCCAAATCTGTTGTAATCAGAATCTTTACAAGAGAATCGGCATCATTGCAAACTCCATCTACAAGTTCCACTCCCAAAATATCTAAAGCGTCTTGTGAATAGCGATTGGAAACTTTTGTTATATAGGAACTTTCTGTACTGCCACATCTGCGGATATTTTTTGTAGATGGCTCCAGATTAACAATACCTACCAATTCTATCTCAGGTACTTTGTGGAATTCTTCAAATAACAAGCGCGGACAATGTACCCAATACTGTTCTTTGGCTAGTGCTAGTTCTACTCTGTATAGTCTGTCTGAGTCTGGGTAGCCTTTTGCAAAGGTTACATCCCATTTTACCTGTACCATAATTATAGCGAAAGCCGAGAACGCTATAGTCAAGCCCAGGTAGTTGAGTATTTTTGTGAATGAGAATTTCATATCAATATATTTTCTATTGGATAGAAATGAATGAATACAAAAATATTTCTTTTAAACCAGATAATTCTTTATATGCTGCTACAATTCTAATTTATGAAAAAGGTGATTTGAATAAAAA
>JAKSLC010000026.1 GCA_024401415.1 Bacteroidales bacterium
TTCAACATCTTCTATACCTACTGATAGACGGATAAGGTCTGGTGCTATGCCAGCTTCTCGTAACTGCTCATCTGAAAGTTGACGGTGTGTATGACTCGCTGGGTGTAGTACGCATGTGCGGGCATCTGCTACGTGAGTAACAATAGAGATGAAGTCAAGGTTGTCCATGAACTTGATACTCTCTTCTCTGCCGCCTTTGAGTCCAAATGCAATAACTCCACATGAGCCGTTTGGTAGGTATTTCTGTGCAAGAGGATAGTATTTGTTGTCCTCAAGTCCACAGTAGTTTACCCATGCAATGCGTGGATCGTCATGTAGGAATTTAGCTACCTTCAGCGCATTCTCACAGTGACGTGGTACTCGTAGGTGTAGTGTTTCAAGTCCCATATTGAGAAGGAAACAGTTGAATGGCGATGGTATGCTGCCCATATCACGCATGAGCTGTGCTGTCGCTTTGGTGATGTAGGCCATCTTGCCAAATTTCTCAGCGTAGATTATGCCGTGGTACGACTCGTCTGGTGTGGTGAGCCCTGGAAATTTGTCTTTGTGCGCCATCCAGTCAAAGTTGCCCGAGTCTACAATGACGCCTCCTACTTGTGTCGCATGGCCATCCATGTATTTCGTCGTAGAATGTGTCACAATGTCTGCTCCCCACTCAAATGGACGACAGTTGATTGGTGTCGCAAAGGTATTGTCTACAATAAGAGGTACTCCGTTCTTATGTGCTATGCTGGCAAATTTCTCAATGTCTAGAACAGCCAATCCTGGATTCGATATCGTCTCTCCAAAGAGCGCTTTCGTATTTGGTCTGAATGCTTTCTGAATCTCTTCTTCTGATGCGTCAGAGTCTATGAATGTACACTCTATTCCTAGTTTTGGTAATGTGACACCAAAGAGGTTGAATGTGCCACCGTATATGTTGCACGATGATACAATGTGGTCTCCAGCTCCACAGATGTTTAGTATCGCATACATCGATGCAGCTTGTCCCGATGATGTGCAGATGGCTGCAATGCCTCCCTCCAATTTCGCAATCTTCTTTGCTACTGCGTCGTTTGTTGGGTTCGCAAGACGTGTATAGAAGTATCCCTCATCTTCAAGGTCAAATAGTCGAGCCATCTGATCTGATGTCTCGTATTTAAATGTAGTAGACTGGTATATTGGCAATACTTGCGATTCGCCTTTCTTCGCTTTCCAGCCTCCTTGGATACATATCGTGCCAAGGTTCATTTTGTTCTGCTTTTCCATTGTGGTATGTGTATTGTATTTCTTTATTTCTTGTTTTCTGTATACTCTTCTACTATGGCTTCCGCCATCCATTTGGCTAATGCCTCTCGGTTGTCTACTATCGTAAAGCGTGTCTGGTCAAGCTCATTTTGTATGTTGCCTAATTCCAAGAATACGCATGGCGGGTTCGACTCTTTCAGTACATATAGTCCTCTCTCCGATACCGTGCCCGTAAAGCCTCTGTTCGGTTGGTGCTGCTTGTATTTCGCGTCAAATTTATCGCGCATTTTCTTCGCTAGCCTCTCTCCTAAAACGCTCTTGGTATAGTGGTATAGGAAGATGTCTATTCGTTTGTCCTGACTTCTGCTGTCCAGATGGATGAATATCGCTCTGCAGTAGCCTTTCTTCTCTTTCTTGTAGTGCTTGTTGATGGCGTTGACTCGCTGACGAAGTCGCTTTATCTGGTCTAGTGGTATCGCCTCTCCCTCACATGTCTCATCTTCGTCTAGTTTCAATATGCCTGTGTCTCGAATGCCGTCATTCGGGTCTTGTATGATGATGTGTACGTTCGCATCTCGCTGTAGTAGCTGTCGCGCTAGGCGTAGTATAATGTCGTATGCATACTCATCTTCACATAGATCGTTGCCTCTAAGTTTACCCATCGCACCTGGATCAGGTCCTCCATGTCCACTCACAAGGTAGTATGTAGCTCCTTTTAGTTCGTGCGAGAGTATCTTGACGTTTTGCTCTGCTTTGCCTAATAATGGCTCTATCTTTACGTTGTCTTTCTTTGGGGGAAATGTATATGAAATACCCAACTTGAGCTGGTTGTCTTTGCCAAGCTTCGTTTTGTTCAGTTCTATGAATTCTTGCTTGTAATCGGCTATGTTGTATCCGTTACGCAGCAAGAAACTGCCTAAGCCTTCTCCGGCTTGTGGCTTGTCGGTCTTTGCTCCTCCGTTTTGTGCTAGGCATATTTGCCCCGTTAGGGCAGCAAATATGATAGCGATATATTTTAGTGCTATTATTTTCACTTTTATTTCCTGTCGAAGATCAGTTTCATGCCTCTTACCGAAGTGTCTACTTTCCCATCGGCATAAACGCTTTGTCCGTTTACAAATGTTTGTTCTACCGCGTAGTCTAGCGTGGCGCCCTCTAATGGACTCCATTTACATTTGCTTTGTATTATATCTTGGCTGACTACCATTGGCTTTTTCTTCACTAGTACTAGGTCTGCGTAGTAGCCTTCGCGTACATAGCCTCTCTTTGATATCTGAAATAGCTCTGCCGGCCTGTGGCACATCTGGTCTACTACAGTCTCTATACTCCAGTTGCCTCGGTTGGCAAGGGTTAGCATCGTAGGTAATGAGAATTGTACTAGCGGTCCGCCACTAGGACAGCTGAAGTATGGTTGCGATTTCTCGTCTATGGTGTGTGGCGCATGGTCCGTCGCAACTACTGCTATGCGTCCTGTTCGCACTGCTTCTCGTAGCGCATCTCGATCTGTTTTGGTCTTGAGAGATGGGTTCCATTTTATTCGCGCTCCTAGTTTCTCATAATCTTCGTCCGAGAACCATAGGTGATGCGCACATACCTCTCCCGTTATTTTGCGTTCCGAAAGCGGACCGTCGTCTAGTAAGTCTATCTCTTGTGCTGATGATATGTGGAGTATGTGAAGTCGTGCATTGTTTTTTCGAGCAAGTTCTGCCGCCTTGGCTGACGATTTGTAGCATGCCTCGGCCGAACGTATCTCTGCATGACATCTCATTGGTACTTCTTCTCCGTATTTCTCACGATAGAGGGCCATGTTTCTCTTGATGGTCTCTTCGTCTTCACACTGTGTGGCAATAAGACATGGCGCCTCCGAAAATAGACGGTTGAGTGTCTCTTCGTTGTCCACAAGCATGTTGCCTGTAGATGATCCCATGAAGAGCTTAATGCCGCATACTTTGCTGTAGTCTATCGACTTTATCGTATCAAGATTGTCGTTCGTCGCTCCTATCCAGAAAGAATAATTTGCTGTCGAGACTTCCGCCGCACGCGAGTATTTCCATTCTAGTGCCTCCTCTGTAGTAGTGGTAGGTTTCGTGTTGGGCATCTCCATGTACGAGGTTACTCCTCCTGCCACCGCAGCGTGCGATTCGCTCTCTATGTCGGCTTTATGGGTCAAGCCTGGCTCACGGAAGTGTACCTGATCATCTATTACGCCAGGTAATAATAGCAGTCCTTCTGCATCTATAATCTCTTCCGCACTCTCAGATGTCTCGCCCCATATAATGCGCTCTATCAATCCGTTGTCATTTATGAGTACCGATCCTCTTTTGCTCTGTCCTTCGTTGACGATTGTCGCGTTCTTTATAAGTTTCATCGCATTATCTATTCTTCTGTTTTTCGCTTCCAGTTGGTGAATAGGCTACGTAAGCGTAATCCAATAACTCCCCATACTGCCTCGTTAAATATTCCTCCGCTCATCTTGCTGACGCCTTGTTTGCGGTCTGTAAATATGATAGGTACCTCTTTTATCTTAAAGCCGTATTTCCATGTGCGGAATTTCATCTCTATCTGGAAGCCATAGCCTTTCAGCCTTATCTTGTCAAGTCCGATGCTTCTTAGAACATTGGCAGAGTAACATGCAAACCCTGCTGTGGTGTCCATAATCTTCATGCCCGTGATAAGTCGTACATATACAGAAGCATAGTACGACATCAATACTCGTCCAATAGGCCAATTGACAACGTTTACTCCCGATATATATCGAGAGCCTATTGCCATGTCAAAACCATCGTCTTTACATGCTTCTAATAGTCGTATTAGGTCTTTCGGTGGATGTGAAAAATCCGCATCCATCTCAAAGATGTACTCGTAGCCGTGCTCTAATGCCCATTTGAAGCCTGTGATATATGCAGTGCCAAGTCCCATTTTGCCTTCTCTCTTTACCATGAAAAGACAGTCGGTATACATCTTCATCAAGTCAGACACAATATCAGCAGTGCCGTCTGGCGAACCATCATCGATTATCAGGATGTCAATATCCTCAGGAAGGGAATACACCGCATTTATTATCGATGTTATGTTCTCTTTCTCGTTGTATGTGGGTATTATTACTAGGTTTCTAGTCATGTTATATTTTGTCTGTTAGTATTGTGTACAAAGTTCTTTTGCAATCTCCGGATTGCGTTCAATAGCTGAGCCTACTACCACTATGTTGGCTCCAGCTTTGAATACCTCTTTAATGTCTTCCGCAGTCCTCAATCCTCCTCCAACTATTAGTGGGATATCTATTGATTGTCGTACTGCTTTTATCATCTCTGTCGGTACATGGTCAGTGGCACCGCTTCCCGCCTCAAGGTATATCATCTTATGTCCTAGTTGCTCTGATGCTAAGGCAGTAGCAATGGCTATTTCTGTCTTATCTCTAGGAATAGGCATAGTATTGCTGATGTATTGTACAGCAGTCGTTCTGCCTCCATCTATCAATATGTACCCTGTAGGGATGGTTTCAATTCCCATCTTCTTTATCTTGACGCTTGCCCTGACGTGCTGACCAATTAGGTACTCAGGGTTTCTTCCGGAGATAAGTGATAGTACCATTACAGCATCCGCTATAGGGGTTAGCTGTGTCTCGTCTCCAGGAAATAGTAGGGTAGGGGTCTTCGGAAAGTATTTCTGACATGTCAAGACGGCATCAGATGTGCTGCACATGACAAGAGACCCTCCTATCAATATTAGGTCAGGAACATACTCTCCCATTGCTTTTTTGATAGATTGCAGTCGCTCTTCTGAGCATTTGTCTGGGTCTATTAGCATGGCAAAGAGATGCTTCCCTTCTTTGTATGCCGGATATATTATGTCGTTATATACGTTCGTCATTCCCTCTTTATTTAACAGTATACCAGTATAAGGTCGCCGTATACGGCAAAACTCAATTTAACATCGGCTATAAATCCGTCTTTGTTTACCGATCCGCGGAAATGCCCTTTCGTTCCCCAATTCATTTTGCTTATCAGTAGATGCTCTTTGAAGTCCACCTCCTGAAAGTCAAATAGCTTGAAGAGTGTCTCTTTGGCACTCCATAGTACAAGCGCAGAACTCACTTGGTCTCTCTCGTCTATATATTTCATCTCTTTCTCATTGACAAATCTGTCAATGATGCGCAATACTCTGTCGGCTTTGTACTCCATGTCAAGGGCTACAGGGTGAGCCGCTAATCTTATGCCTACATAGCCTATTGTGTGCGTGATGCTGATGCAGTATGACGAATCTTTCAAGTAGGGCTTGCCTGTATCTCGGTAGCATATCTCCACGTCTTTCCCAAGTAGCTCTCTGAGTAGAATCCTGACTGTCAGCCACTCTTTGCGACGTCTGTCGTTTCGGAATCCGTCGTATACAGGGCGTTCATCGGCTGTGACTGTATACATGGCTTCTAGTTCTGCCAATGTTTCGGTCATCTGCCATATCCCCATCGTGGCACTTTTATCGCTGAATTTCTTGAAGAGCATCCCTTCTACTTCTTGGTTTGGTTCTTGAAACGAAACGACTCAATGAGCTTGGTGACATCTTTCTCAATGTAGTCTACTACTGGCGCCAGACTGTCTTGGTTCGGTCTGCCCCAAAAGTATACTGAGCCTCTGAAAAGATTGGCCGTGCTATCTGTAATGGCAAATTGTAATGGTGTGGCTGCATTGCCTTTTATTAGGTACAATGCTCCGTATAGACCATGTTCTGCATCGTCATAGTATTCCTCTCCAATGGCGTCAGCCTTGACGGTGTGCTTGTATGCCAATTTACGGTTGTCCTCTAATGCTTGCTCGACAATGCCACGAATATCTCTGTATGTCACATGTATCTTACAGTTCCATTGTGGGTAGGATATATTTATCCAATGTTCTCCGTCGGCACTTTTGTTGTCTGGTACAACTATAGCATAATCCGATTTGTCAAATGTATATGGTAGAGCAATACTATCAAATGTGTTGTAGCTATGTTCTGGTAAGTCTATTCTGAAGTAGCCATGAGGTTTTGGTACATAGCTGTCTCTACAACTTGTCATGAACATTGTACCGAGAATCATAGCAACGATTACTTTTATACTGTGGTATTTCACTTTCTTAATTCTTCTGATGTCTGCCGATACTATTTCAAAAATATGTTCCTTATATCGTATAATGTCTTTTTTCTGAGGAATTAAGCCGTTTATTTCCAAAAGGAATCCAGCTAGTGTCTCCGCATCACCTCGCTTCTCGTCTAACTCTATCTCATCGATGTTCGTTACTTTGAAGAAATCATTAAGGGATATTTTGCCTTCAAATATTATTGAGCCGTCTGATAATTTCTGCCATAGCTTGGCTTCGTCTGTGTCTAGCTCATCGCTGATCTCTCCAACTATCTCTTCAAGTATGTCTTCCAATGTTACGATACCTTGCATGCCTCCATATTCATCTACTACTATGGCCATGTGGTTCTTGGACGATTGGAACTCCGCAAGAAGGTCATTGGTCTTTTTGTTCTCTGGCACATAGTAGGCATTCCGCAATAGTTTATGCCAGTCAAACTCTTTATTGTCTTTGTCTTCTATGTGTGGGAGAAGGTCTTTTACATATAAGATGCCTTTTATGTCATCTGGGCGCTCGTCGTAAACAGGTATTCTGGAATATCCGCTCTCTATAACGGTGTTGAGTACCTCGCTGAATGGCTCGCAGATATCAATGGCTACCACGTCCATACGTGGGGTCATGATGTCTATTGCGGTAAGATTGGAGAATTTTACGATACTCTCCAGCATGTCTTTCTCTTCGCGGATGCCATTGCTCGTTAGGTCGATGGCTTCCTGAAGGTCGTCAAGCGAGATAGTCGAATTCTGATGTTTGGAAAGTTTTTCGTTTACTACGTTTGTAGACTTCATCAGCATCATGCTGAATGGCTTGAAGATAGTACTCATGATTTGCAGTGGGTAAGCCATCCACAGGGCAAATTTCAAACGGTACTGTTTTGCAAAAATCTTCGGCATTACCTCTCCAAAGAATAGGATGAGGGTTGTTATTATGATTGTCTCGAAGATGAACTTCAGTATTGTTGAGTTGCCGAAATCTATAACGGCACTGCTGACTAGTGCTGACAGCATCATTATGGCAACGTTTACGAAATTGTTGCCTATCAGAATCGTTGCCAGAAGTCTCTTCGGATCACTGAGGAGTTTGAGGGCTATTTTTGATTGTTGCTTGTTGACATTCACTAGGTGTCAGAGAGAAGTACGCCACTTCACTTCCTGAGATGAGGGCACTGAAGAACAGCAATACTATAAGTAGTATGCTTTGTATTATTATTGAAAGTCCGACCGGCTGAATGTTTATTGCATCCAAGCCGGTCATAATACTATGGTATAAGTCTGAATCCATTCAAATTGATTCTTAGTTAGAACTAACGCCGACTTAGAACGGTGTATTTGTGTCTAAGAAGTCGTCGTTTATATCGTCGGGGTTGTCACTGCTGAAATTAGGTTCGCCTATTCCGCCAAATGCCTGATTTTGATAATCACCATTGTGTCCATTGGCGTTACCTCCATCGCGACGAGATAGAATCTCTAATACGTCTACAACAATCTCTGTGACAAAACGATCTCTTCCCTCACGGTCTACATAAGAACGTGTGCGGATTTTTCCCTCGAGATAAAGCTTTGAACCTTTGTGCACAAAGCGCTCAACTACCTGAACGAGTCCTCCTCGTACAACAATATTGTGCCATTCTGTGCGTTCTGGGATCTGCTGGTCATTACGACCTGTGTGTGCGCGTTCTGTTGTAGCAAGAGTAAAGTTTGCTACTCCTCGATTTTGTTCAAAATACCTGATGTCAGGCTCTTTACCGACATTCCCTAAAAGAATAACTTTATTAATTGACATATCTAAATTGTGTTAGATCAATCTTTGTAAGTGCGAAATTAGTAAAATAATCTATATTGCCAAGCATTATATATAAAATAAGCGAATTGCTGCCGCTTGCTGCTTCATATTGAAAGTTATTTGTTTTATATGGAAGATGTTCTTTAGTCGTTTTTGCTCATTGATTGCTATTTCTATTTACCTTTGCACAGCTATTGCCAAAAACGATAGATACAATATAATATATGCAAGTGAGAATTTTTCAATTTAATATGTTGGCTGAGTCCACATACGTATTCGCCGATGCAAACTCTATGTTTACCATTGTCGTCGATCCCGGCGCGTATAGCGAGAAGGAGCGTGAGTATCTTGATGAGTATATAGATTCTTTAGCGTCTAAACAAGTGGTAGTTCTGCTTACTCACTCTCATCTTGATCATATTTTCGGCGTCGCACATCTGGTTCAAAGATATGGAGCTGAAGTGTATGCTCATGAGTTGGAAGAGCAGTATATGTTTATGAATACTCATTTGTGTGACTCGTGGCATATTCCGGAACCTGATGCTTTTGCTGTCTCAAATTATATCAAAGGCGGCGATGAACTTATGTTTGGAGATGTGCAGATTAAAGTTCTGGATGTACCAGGTCATTCAGCTGGTGGTTTGGCTTATTATTTACCTAGTGAGTCTATGGTCTTTACTGGAGATGCTCTTTTCGCAGGTTCGATGGGGCGTACGGATTTCCCAGGTGGAAGTGAAGAACAGTTGTGGAACTCATTGCGGACTCAGTTGATGTCTCTTCCAGATGAGACTCAGGTGCTTCCCGGTCATGGCCCGGATACTACAATAGGCCAAGAACGTTTCTGGGTAAGATAATAGTAAATCTGAATATTTGTATATATTCATGCGTTGTTTGTTCCCATTGTGTACCCACTATGCACCCATAAAGCACCAATAGTTTACAATAGAAATAGAATTATAATTGATATTAATGTAGTATGACATTGCTCGAAGCAATACAGAGCCGTCACTCTATTAGACGTTATAGGAATATGCCACTTGCTGATGATGTGGTTTCTATGATTCAGCAAAAGGTTGATGAGTTAAATAAGGTTGGAAATCTCAATATTCAGCTAGTAACCTTTGTTTGGCTATACACAAATAGACCTTGGTATTGCCAAGTGCCACTTTGAAATAGGGGCAGATAAAACGAATTTCGACTGGGAGTAAGCTGAGGTATTTTTGATCTTGGAATAAATGTTGGTATACTACGTCATCTTTTTTATGACTTCTAAAATATTGTGTATGTGGACTTCGTGATTTAATCTGCGAAATATAGCAGTGAGTATGTGAAATATTTTATTGCTGTTGTTTCTGAAAGTAGTATATTTGCATCCAAGTTACGAGTAAGTACTCATAACCATAATAAATCTATATGAATAGAAATAAAGTTTACTTGACGCCATTGTGCGTTATTATCCCTATGGATATACACTCAGCGAGAGTATGTTGTTCTCAAGGACAATGTTCAGAGACTTCTACAGATAACATTGTTGATAAAGTATCAGAAGAAGCAAATGAGGTCGAGCCTGGTATAGGTGAGTGTGAGCTGTTCCCTCATAAGGCATTGCCTATTCGTCATACTGTGTTCTAGAGGATTAGCTATTTTGTCGTCTTCTGAGGCGTCGTCTTTTGAGTATAACCATGCTTATTCCTATTATGATGATAAACATGGCGATAAAAGATAGAGTAGATGGGCGTTCGCCAAACATTATCATTCCCAATAATACGGCCGTAATCGGTTCAAATGCACCGAGAATGGCTGATGTTGTCGGGCCGATATAGTGTATGGAGTATGCAAGCAAGGTGACGGAAATCAGGGTGGGGAATAGACCTAGAGATATGGTACATATCCAGTGCTTACTACTGGTTAGCCATACAGGAGTGTCGCCTCCACCATGAATGATGGTAGGAAGAATATATACCAAGGATCCGAACAAGATGGCGTAGAACGATAATTTGAGTGAGGATATTTTAGCTAATGTCTTGTCTTGTTGTGTCGCTACGATATAAATGGCGTATAGTAATGATGATAAGGTAACCAATCCTACGCCGATTATGGTTTCTGTCATAGTGTGAGCTTCACCATCACAAGATTGGACATTGAGGAGGGAGATACCTATGGCAACTATTGCTATGCCGAATATCTGTAGCTTGCTAAGACGTTCTCTGAAGAGTATAGCCATAATAATGGCGACAAAGGCTGGGTATGAGAAAAGCAGAGTTGATGCTATAGAGACGGCGATATGTTTGTAGGATTCAAACAGAGTAAGAGATGAGAAACTGAAGAAAAGTCCCATGAAGAGCATCTTGAGCAGTTCCTCTTTAGTACATCGGAAAGATTCCTTTCTAATAACCATCAGGATGGCCATGAACAGTACTGCAAATAAATAACGGTACATAAGTACCGTCGTAGGGGTGTACCCGTCCTGATATAAGAAAAGAGCTACTGGATTCACGCCATAACTGGCGGCGGATAGTGCTCCGAACAATAGCCCTTTAGTAAAATTCTTTTCCAATGCTTTTGTGTGCGTGTTTTCGTCTTTTGTTTCAGTCTCCCGACTTTATAAGCCTTAGCTTAAGGTTTATCTTTTAATGCATTGTATAAACAGATAATACCTGTCAACAAAAGCGGAACACTTAGCAACTGCCCCATGTTGAGAGTCATGCTGTCTTCGAAGGCTTCCTGATTCTCTTTCATGGTTTCGACTATGATGCGGAATCCGAATATACATATCAAAAAGATACCGAATAGACCACCCTCTTTTTTGTAGAAATCCTTCTTCCAGTACAAGAAACAAAGAATTACGAAAGTCAACAGATAGAACCCAGCCTCATATATCTGAGTAGGGTGGCGAGGTACGAATGCCATATCTGTGCGCAAGCGAAGGAATCTGAACGCCCAAGGTACATCAGTTGGCTGGCCGTATATCTCTGAATTGAATAGATTTCCCATGCGGATGAAGAAAGCAGCTAAGGCTACAGGAACAACAATATGGTCCATAACCCATAAGTAGCTCTTGTTTTTGGCTACTCTCTTCTTGTAGATGTATAGTGCGATTAAGATACCGATAGCACCACCATGGCTGGCAAGTCCGCCCTCCCATATCTTGAATATATCAATAAGGTGTTGAGAGTAATAGTCCCAGCCGTAGAAAAATACATGACCGAGTCTAGAGCCAATGATTGTAGCGATTATGGTGTAGATGAAAATTTTATCGGTCCACTCCTCTGGAGCGCCCTCACGTTTCATCATACTAGACATTATGAGATAACCTAGCCAGAATGCTAATGCAAAGAAAAGGCTATAGTAACGCAACCCAAAACTTCCTATTTGGAAAATCACTGGATCGACATTCCAATCAATATACCCTAGTATGCTACCTAATATCATAATTGTTCAGATTATCTGCCGTGACAGTTCTTATACTTTTTGCCGCTACCGCATGGACAAGGATCATTACGTCCAATCTTGTTGTCTACGTGGATTGGCATTGTTGGACGTTGAGGAGCGCCACCAGTTGGCATTTTTGGAATTCCTGTAACATTTTGCTTTGGTTGAGCTTGGCCTTGGCCTGCCTGCTGAACACTGTCGTGCATAGCTTTGAGGCGCTCAAGTTCTTGTCGGCGACGCATAACCTCTGCCTGCATACGTTGCATAGCAGCTGCTTGCTGTGCCTCTATATCCTCATCGTTGCGTATAGGAATTGACAACTTAGTGAGAGAAGTTACAATGCTCGAGTTGATAGTCTTAATCATCGCATCGAACAAATTGAATGACTCAAACTTGTAAATCAAGAGAGGGTCCTTTTGCTCGTAAGATGCGTTCTGTACTGAAGTGCGCAACTCATCGAGCTGACGGAGGTGCTCGCGCCAAGCATCGTCAATGGCAAGGAGACAGATAAATTTCTCTACTGAACGTACGAGTTCTGCACAGTCTGTATTGTATGCTTTCTCTAGGTTGCAAGGAATATTGTATAACTTAGCACCATCTGTGATAGGAACAACGATATTCTTCTTGAAATTTTCAGGATGATCCTCTGTTACTTTGCGGACAACAGGGATTGCCTGTTGGCGAATTACTTCACAACGATTGCGGAATGCCTTCCATGCTGCCTGATATACAATATCTGTGAGAACTTCCTCGTTCTTTTTCTGGAGCTCTTCCTCTGTAAATGGTATCTGGATAGCAAAAGTCTTGAGGATGTCAAGCTTAAGTGCCTCGAAGTTCTCTGCAGTCTTTGCTTCCTGTATGAGGGCATATGCTGCATCTTGCATCATATTCATGATGTCGAGCTCAATACGGTCTCCATACAAGGCATGCTTACGGCGTGTGTAGATAACCTTACGTTGCTCATTCATCACGTCGTCATACTCGAGGAGGCGCTTACGTATACCGAAGTTGTTCTCCTCAACCTTGCGTTGTGCCTTCTCGATAGCCTTAGACATCATGCTGTGCTGGATAGGCTCTCCCTCTTCAAAACCAGCGCGGTCCATGATTCTTACCATACGATCGGAACCGAAGAGTCGCATGAGGTTGTCCTCGAATGATACGAAGAACTGAGAAGAACCGACATCACCCTGACGACCAGAACGACCACGTAGCTGACGGTCTACACGACGGCTCTCATGGCGCTCTGTACCGATGATGGCGAGACCGCCTGCTTCTTTAACCTCTGGGGTGAGCTTAATATCGGTACCACGACCAGCCATGTTTGTAGCGATGGTTACGGCACCCTTCTGACCAGCGAGGGCAACGATTTCTGCCTCCTTCTGGTGTAACTTAGCATTCAATACATTGTGCTGTATGCCGCGCATAGTAAGCATACGGCTGAGAAGCTCACTGACATCGACGCTAGTAGTACCTACGAGAACTGGACGTCCCTGGCCTCGGTATTCAACTATTTTCTCAATAACAGCAGCAAACTTCTCCTTAGTTGTCTTGTAGATAAGATCGTCATAATCCTTACGAGCGATAGGACGGTTTGTAGGGATAGAGACAACGTCGAGTTTATAGATATTCCAGAACTCACCAGCCTCTGTTTCTGCAGTACCAGTCATGCCCGAAAGTTTATGGTACATGCGGAAATAGTTCTGTAGAGTAATTGTTGCGTATGTCTGTGTAGGATCTTCGATCTTAACATTCTCCTTCGCTTCGAGAGCTTGGTGGAGACCATCAGAATAGCGACGGCCATCCATGATACGGCCAGTCTGCTCGTCGACAATCAAAACCTTATTGTCAATTACGACATACTGAACATCCTTCTCGAAAAGTGTATATGCCTTAAGAAGCTGGTTTATGGTGTGCAAACGCTCGCTCTTGACAGAGTAGTTTTGCATCAATTCATTCTTTAAGCGAATCTTCTCCTCGTCGGGTTCATTGCTCTTTTCGATGTTGGCCATCTCAGAGCCGACATCAGGGAGGACGAAGAAATCTTTCTCATCGGAAGCAGAAGTAAGAACATCTATACCCTTATCTGTTAGTTCGATAGAGTTGTGCTTCTCGTCGATTATGAAATACAGAGGCTCGGTAGCGATAGGCATATTCTTGCCATTCTCCTGCATGTAATAGTTTTCGGTCTGAAGGAGAGTAGCCTTAACGCCTTGCTCTGAGAGGAACTTGATAAGAGGTCTATTCTTAGGAAGTCCCTTAAATGCACGGAACAAGAGGAGGGCACCCTCTTCTCTTTCTTCCTTATTTTCGGAATTGAGTTTCTTTTTCGCGTCTGCCAAAAGTTGGCTTACGAAAGTACGCTGAGTTTCAACGAGACGCTCTACGCGACCCTTAAGCTGCTCGAACTGCTGCTCACCACGTTTTGGCACAGGACCAGAGATGATAAGAGGTGTACGTGCATCATCAATGAGGACAGAGTCGACCTCATCCACGATAGCGAAATTATGCTTGCGTTGTACGAGGTCGTCTGGCTGAATCGCACCATTGTCGCGAAGGTAGTCAAAACCGAACTCGTTATTTGTACCGAATGTAATATCGCAGTTATATGCTTTGCGGCGCTCTGGGCTGTTTGGTCTTGTCTTGTCAATACAATCTACGGTAAGACCATGGAATTGGTAGATAGGGCCCATCCATTCAGAGTCACGTTTTGCGAGGTAGTCGTTGACAGTTACTACGTGAACGCCGCGACCAGGAAGGGCGTTAAGGAAAACAGGGAGTGTAGCAACGAGAGTCTTACCTTCACCAGTCTGCATTTCGGCAATCTTACCTTGGTGGAGTACGATACCACCGATGAGCTGCACGTCATAGTGGATCATCTCCCACTTTATGTCGTTGCCACCTGCAATCCAATGGTTTTGCCAAATAGCAGTATCTCCATCTATTGTAACGAAATCCTTTGTAGTTGCTAGCTCACGGTCGAAATCGGTAGCTGTAACACGAATCTCCTCGTTTTCTGCGAAACGACGAGCTGTATCCTTCATTATGGCGAATGCCTCTGGAAGTATCTTGTTGAGTTCGACTTCTACGCGGTCATCTATCTTCTTTTCCAGGTCGTCGATAGTCTTGTAATTGTTCTCCTTCTTTTCGACAGGACAATCAGAAGAGGCTGCTTCTACACGAAGTTTCCCAATGTCTTCCTGAAGGTCTTTGATTGAGTCGTTGATTTGCTGACGGAGAGACGCAGTTTTTGCGCGTAAATCGTCGTTAGATAATGCTGATATCTGAGGGTATACCTCTTTGATTTTTGCCACGATAGGAGCTATCTCCTTCATGTCCTTTTCTGACTTACTACCGAAAAGTTTAGTAAGTATGTTGTTTATGATTGACATATTACTTGATGTAACTTATTTAGTTGAGCATTATAGGTTATTTTCATACCCTACACTACATGCGACCGCAAAAATACAAACAAATATTGAATATTGAAAGTTGGACGTTAAAAATTGAGTAGTTGAAAGAGGTGGTAAATAGAAATATGGTGCAAGTATAAAAGAAGAGAGCGTAACCCAAAGGCTACGCTCTCGGATTATTTATAAACTAATGTTTTTGATTACTGCTCGAGCTCGCGGAGGAGTTTGTTAGCCCAAGACCACTTGCCGTCCTTGTCCTCTGGATCAGCGTTGTAGCAAATCTGCTTCATAGTCTTGAGAGTCTCAATCTTGATCTCTGTATTCTCAGATGCCTCAACAGCACGCTCGATATAAGGCTTAGCCTGTGACATAGTCTCCTGTACCTTAACCATCAAAGCAGCGTACTTCTTGTCGTCGCGCTCGTTAGAAGCCTCGTTACGGATATCGAGACCCTTATTGAAGTAGATAACAGCGAGGTTGTACAATGAGTTGTAGTGCTTGTCGTTGAGAGAGAGAGCCTTGTTGTAGTCAGCAATAGCCTTCTCCATGTCAATCTTCTCGTTCAAGCAACCACGAGCGTAGTAGTAGAGAGGGTTTGTCTCGTCCTTAGCGATAGCCTCGTTGAGGTAGATGAGAGCATCCTCGTTACGCTGTGCGTTGAGGTAGAACTGGATAAGGTTGAGGAGAATCTGCTTCTCAGCTGGGTACTTCTCAAAGCCCTTCTTAAGAGCAATCTCCATGTTGGCAGTATCGTTCAACTGGCTGTAGCAGTAGTGAACGCGCTGAATAGAGAGAGCACCATCGTAGTCGTACTCGAAAGTCTTTGTGAAGCAATCTGCAGCAGTTGCGAAATCCTCTTGCTGGATAGCAGCAATACCTGCGTTGAGGAGGAGGAGCGAGTCTGCGGCTGGTGTGTAAGCAGCACCCATGCTGTTCTTCTGGCAAGTACAAGAGTAAAGGAATGCCTCTTTAGCGAGACCGTAGTTCTTAGCGTTGAAGCCTGCAACACCTACATTCTGGCAAACATTGAGGAGATCAGCATAAGCCTTCTTGATATCCTTCTGAGCTTTGCCGATACCCTTGCCCTTGGCATCGCCCTTAGCGTCGAGTTCTTCTGCCTTAGCCATGAACTCCTTTGCCTTAGTGAAAGCTTCAGCATCAACCTTCTTAAGAGCTACGTTTGCGTAAACGTCAGCAGCTACGAGGTAAGTATTTGGAAGACTATTTGTTTTTTCGTGCTGGAGAGCCTCATCGATAAGGTTCTTTGCGTCGTCTACCTTCTGGAGGAGAACGGCGTTCTTTGCCTGATTAACCTTAGCCTTCTGTGCATTTGCAGAGAGAACGACGCCTGCAAGTGCTAGGATTGTGAAAATCTTCTTCATATCTAAATGAGATTAATGTCTAATTATTAATTAGCTATTGTTGTTTGTAGATCTTTTACGTGTTATTCTTCTGTAGGGTTGCCTGTTGTGTCAAGAGCATCGAGTTGCTCTCCGTCTACAGCCAAGCTATCCTCGTCTGTTTCCGCCTCATCGTCGTGAGGAACCATAGCGCCTGAAGCGATGCTATCGCCCTTCTTCTTGAGGTTGATTAGTTTAACGCCCTGCGTAGCACGACCGGCAACCTTGATTTCTGTAGCAGGAATACGGATAGTAATACCTGAACGATTGATGATCATGAGGTCTTGATCGTCTGACATCTTGTCGATAGCAACAAGTGTGCCAGTTTTCTCAGTGATACGCATTGTGATGACACCCTTACCGCCACGGTTAGTCATGCGGTACTCGTCAACCTCGGAACGTTTGCCGAAGCCATTAGCAGACAGAACGAAAATGTTGCTATTCTCCTTTTCCTCTGCTGTTATGCCGAGGAATCCTACTACAGCATCAGTCTCCTCGTCGGCCAATGTGATACCCTTAACGCCGGCACCTGTACGACCGATACAGCGAACGCCATCTTCCATGAAACGAATTGCGCGGCCAGACTGAGTAGCCATCATAATCTCGTTATTGCCATCAGTCAAGATAGCCTGGAGAAGTTCATCACCCTCGCGAACTGTGATAGCTATGACACCATTAGTACGTGGACGAGAGTAATCTGTAAGCTTAGAACGCTTGATTACGCCCTTCTTGGTACACATGATGATATAGTGATTATCTGTGTAGTCTTTATCGTTGAGACCGCGGACATTGATAAATGCCTTAACAACGTCGTCTTTCTCGATAGAGATGAGATTCTGTATGGCGCGACCCTTAGACTGCTTGTTGCCCTCTGGAATGTCGTAAACCTTATACCAGAAACAGCGACCGTTGCGGGTAAAGAACATCATTGTGTCGTGCATCTTAGCGAAATAGAGATGCTCGATGAAATCCTGATCGCGTGTTGTGCTACCCTTAGCGCCTACGCCACCACGATTCTGAGCGCGGAACTCAGTGAGAGGTGTACGTTTGATATAGCCCAGATGAGATACGGTAATAACCATATCGTCGTCGGCATAGAAGTCCTCAGGGTTGAACTCTTCTGCAGAATACTCAATAGATGTACGACGATCATCGCCATACTTTTCGCGAATCTCTAAGAGTTCATCCTTGATAATCTGTCGGCAAAGGCTATCATCTGTGAGGATGCGATTGTAATAATCAATCTTCTCCATGAGATCCTTGTATTCGCCGCGAAGCTTATCCTGTTCCAGACCTGTGAGCTGACCGAGGCGCATAGCCACGATAGCTGCGGACTGAAGTTCGTCGAGGTTGAAACGAACCTCGAGGTTTTTCTTAGCCTCTTCAGGACTCTTAGCGGCGCGGATGATACGTACTACCTCGTCGATGTTGTCTGATGCGATGATTAAGCCCTCTACGATATGGGCACGTTCCTCTGCTTTTTTGAGGAGGTACTTAGTACGGTTGATGACAACCTCGTGACGGTGATCGGCGAAGACCTTCACCATATCCTTGAGAGTCAATGTCATTGGTCGGCCGTTTACGAGGGCCACGTTATTGACACTGAAGCTTGTCTGGAGCTCTGTGTACTTGTAGAGGTGGTTAAGGACTACAGAGGCAATCGCATCACGCTTGAGTTCGATTACAACGCGAAGACCACGCTGATCGGACTCATCATTGATATTGGAGATACCCTCAAGTTTCTTTTCGTTAACGAGGTCGGCGATGTGCTTAATCATTTCGGCCTTATTAACATTGTAAGGGATTTCTGTTACGATGATACTATCGTGCTCGTTTGTAGTCTCGACCTCGCAGCGAGCGCGGATTACTACGCGGCCGTTGCCAGTCTCGTAAGCCTCCTTAACACCAGCGTAACCGAAGATGATACCACCAGTAGGGAAGTCAGGAGCCTTAATGATCTTGATGAGTTCCTCGTTCTCGATATTTTCATTATCAACGTAAGCGATAACGGTATCGATAGAATCGCGGAGGTTGTGAGTTGGCATATTAGTAGCCATACCTACGGCGATACCAGAAGAACCATTTACGAGGAGGTTTGGGATACGAGTTGGGAGGACTGTAGGCTCTTCGAGGGATTCATCGAAGTTTTTCTGCATGAGGACAGTCTCCTTATCGATATCGATAAGCATATCCTCTGCCATAGTTTCGAGGCGAGCCTCAGTGTAACGCATGGCAGCAGCTGAGTCGCCGTCCATGGAACCAAAGTTACCCTGACCGTCGACCAAAGTATAACGCATAGCCCAAGGCTGTGCAAGACGTACGAGGGCTCCGTATACGGAAGAGTCACCGTGAGGGTGATACTTACCGAGTACGTCACCGACGATACGAGCTGATTTCTTGTATGGAGTATTGTGTCTAACGCCGAGTTCGTTCATACCGAACAAGATACGACGATGAACAGGCTTAAAACCGTCACGTGCATCAGGTAAGGCTCGGGAAACGATAACTGACATCGAATAGTCGATGTAGGCCGTACGCATGAGGTCTTCAATCTTGAAGTCGACTATGCGCTGGTCTCCATAGTTTTCTGTGTTGTTTGTCTCGTCTGACATTTCAAATTTATTATTCCATTTTTATTGTACCACTTAACAATAATGTATCCAAAACTGTTTTGTGGCAAAAACAGCGCTAATTTACGCCTTTTTTGGCGTGTTGCCAAATTTTGGGGGTATTATTTGAGTTCTTAAAAAACGGAATAATGGCTTAAACGGGCTTATTTTTATAGCTGTTCTTTGATGCTACATTATCTCTTGTAGATGTGTGGTTTTTTGTGGTACGTTCCGATGAAGTCGCATAATTTTGTCCAATTAGTTTATTCCTTGGCAATAAGACAACAGCGAACACTCTGAACATTTAGGGTTTCTTGCGGTACATGTATATCTGCCATGCAGCAATAGCCAATGGTGGGCGGTAGACAATAACTCAGATGGAAATAAAGCACTTAGTTGGGCTTCGGTCTCAACTGGAGTATGAGAATCTTTTGAAAGTCCCAGACGGCGCGCTACACGGTATACGTGGGTGTCGACAGGCATAGCAGCTGCATTGAAAGCTACAGCCATTATGACATTGGCAGTCTTGCGACCTACACCTGGGAGAGATTGGAGGTCGTCCATATTATCTGGAACAATGCCCTTGAAATCGTTCGTAAGTTTGCGAGCCATTTCGGCTAAATGAGAAGCCTTACTGTTGGGGTAGCTTATACTGGAGATGTATTCCAGAATCTCCTTGTCGGTAGCCTTAGCCATAGACTCGGCATCTGGATAAGCCTTGAAGAGGGCAGGGGTAACCATATTTACGCGCTTGTCGGTGCATTGAGCTGATAGCATCACGGCAACCAGAAGTTCGAAATTGTTATTGAATTTAAGTTCGCTTTCTGCCTTAGGTATTGTCTGCTGGAAGACAGAAACGATGTTGTCGATATGCTTTTGAGGACGACGAATGCATAGAAGACGGTGTGTCTGCAACTTGCGGTCGTTGTTGTAGATGCCCTCTGGAGTGAGGGTGTCGATGCGAACCGAGCCACTGGCGTGAATGATAGACTGACTATCGATGCAGATTCCGACGTGGGTAACGCGGTTTGATTCTCCGTGAGAGAAAAAAGCAAGGTCGCCAGGTTGGATATCGTTGAAATCAGATACTTCAGTTCCGATTTTAGCCTGTGCAGATGCATTGCGAGGAAGAAAAACATTGAAAGCCCTGTATACAGTCTGAGAGAAGCCAGAGCAGTCGATACCACCTATAGTGCGACCACCCCAGAGATATGGAGTGTTAAGAAACTGTTTTGCGAGCGATATCACATCCAGATTCTCTGTGGGCTTATCGATGAGAGTATATGTATGATTGTTGAATTTGAATTCGTAAGGTGCCTTGTCTGTATCCAATGGTAAGCGGGAGCCTAGCGGGAGGTATAAGGGAGCGTCCTCGTTCATCGCAATTTTTATAAAAGGAGCACTTACTATGGTAATAGGATTGGCGCCTGTAAAGCGGTCTATATCAGCCTGTGAGAGATTTGCTACCAGTTTAGCGTCGATATAACCCTCATAATTGTCCATTATGGTACGTACATGCGCCCAACGATCCTTGATTTCGAGGACCTCGTATGGTTCGCCGAAGAGAATCTGTGTTCCCATCTCTGCAGATTCTGCAGGATTTTCGCGTAGGGGGATGTATGGGTAGGTGGAAATAGTAATCATGTGGCTGCCGGTATATTTGTTCCAGTTATCGGAGCAAATATAATGATTTTATTCTGGTTTGCGCATTGAGAATTCGCAACCACAGTAGAGCTGGTTGTAGAAGTTGCCCTCCTTGAGAAGTTGGATACGGCGCTCTGAGAGTCCGCCCTTGCGCCAGTTCTGGGTCCAGAACAAGGTTTTGTTGTCTACCTTCTCTTGGGCGTAGAGAGCGGCAGTTTCGATTTGCTTTATGTCCTTCCATCGGGAAGAGGCTAGGGTAGTGGTGAAGAAAGGTATGCCACGCGATACTGCCAGTTGGGCTGTAGATAAGAGCCGCATCTGAAAACATTTCAAGCAACGAGAGCCGCGTTCAGGTTCCGATTCAAGTCCGTGAGTGTGGCAGAGCCATGCTTCGTGGTCATAGTCGCCATCAATCCATTCTACGCCGAGAGCGTCATTCTGACGCTTAGACTCCTCCTTGCGGATGGTATACTCCTCTAGGGGGTAGATATTAGGATTGAAATAATACACTACAGGAGTGATACCATTCTGGAGTAGGCATTCAAGGATAGCGCTACTACATGGAGCACAACAAGCGTGTAGGAGTACAAGCTTGTCTGATTCTGAACCAGGCCACTGGAGCTGCAGCATAGTGGCAGGATTATAGATTGTGCAAGGTGTGACCCATGCGAGTTTTCTTTGTCTTGAGGTAGTTGAAATTGTACTGATTAGGAGTAATCTCGATAGGTACATTCTCAACTATTTCGAGGCCATACGCCTCTAGACCTACACGCTTAACAGGATTATTGGTCATGAGGCGAATATGCTCGATATTGAGTTCGCGGAGAATAGCAGCGCCTATACCATAGTCGCGCTCGTCGGCATCGAAACCGAGATGGATATTAGCATCAACAGTATCCATGCCCTCCTCCTGGAGCTTGTATGCCTGAATCTTAGCCATAAGACCGATGCCGCGACCCTCCTGATTGAGGTAGACGATAGCACCCTGACCAATCTGGTCGATAGTCTGCATTGCCTTATGGAGCTGTTCGCCACACTCGCAACGCTGAGAACCGAAGATATCGCCAGTCATACAAGAAGAGTGCATGCGTACGAGAACATTATCAGAAGGCTTCCATGAACCTTTGATGAGAGCCACGTGTTCGAGACCATTGCTCTTCTGGCGGAAAGGAATGAGGCGGAATGTGCCATACTCTGTAGGCAGAGAAACCTCTACACCGCGCTCGATGAGCGATTCCTGCTTGAGACGATATGCGATGAGGTCGCGTATAGATATGATTTTGAAATTATTCTCCTTAGCAATTTCGATAAGCTGAGGCATACGAGCCATTGTTCCGTCCTCATTCATTATTTCGATGAGGGCGGCGGCAGGCTGTAGACCTGCAAGTTTAGCGAGGTCGACAGCTGCTTCAGTATGACCTGCGCGTTTCAATACACCTTTGTCCTGTGCGTAAAGCGGATTGATATGTCCTGGGCGACCGAAAGTCTCTGGTTTAGAAGATGGGTCGGCAAGAGCCTGGATAGTAGCTGCGCGGTCGTGAGCAGAAACACCCGTTGTACAACCTTCGATTTTGTCTACAGATACGGTGAAAGGAGTGCCGAGGATAGAAGTATTGTCATCTACCATATGGGCGAGTCCAAGCTCCTTGCAACGAGCGATAGAAATAGGTGCGCATAGTACGCCACGGCCATTCTTGAGCATGAAGTTGACCTTTTCTGGCGTGATTTTTTCAGCGGCGATGACGAAATCGCCTTCATTTTCGCGGTCTTCGTCATCTACTACGATGACGAATTTACCCTCTTGAAAATCGGCGAGGGCTGCCTCTATGGAGTCTAATTTATATTGCATTTTAGGCCCTTAATTATTTTTGAGGTGCAAAGTTAGGAATAATTCCTTATACCTTGCTCCTAGTGGCTCATTTTTAGTGCTGAGAGCAGATGCATTGTGATGTTGTGGATAAGTAAAGAAAGCTATACGAGAAAGATGGCGACAAGGCATAAGGAACACTATGTCTACACTAAGGGATCACTATAGTTGCTCGCAGTTTTTTTTGTTGCGCAATTTGTAGCATGAGTTGAAGAGCTAGAAACAGAATGGCACGAATATAGACTCTACATAAACATGTGCCATTCTTTTTTATTTACTTGTCTGCAAGTATTTTGTATTGAAAAATAGGCTATATTTGTGGAGAACAATATAGAGGTTATGAAGCACATTTTTCTAACGATATTTTTTTCGCTTATAAGCATATCGGCTTTTTCAGTTCAGAAAGAGCAAGGCGTTCCATTCAATGGGAAGATAGTAGACCTATTGGGGAATCCTGTCAGGAGAGCCAGAATCTATGTTGATGCGCATTATTACGCAATATCAGACCGAAAAGGAAGATTTGGATTGACCGACGTAAAGGAGACGGACACAATCAAGGTCAAGTATCAGAAAAACGTATACTACATACCAGTAGCAGGTAGAAAAAGTATCAGCATAAAGATTGCGGACCAGTTGGACAAAAGTTCAGTTATTGAAGCCCAAGAAGACAATGACCTTGTGAGTATAGGTTATGGATATGTGAAGCGCAGAGAGTCGTTGGATGTGAGCAATGGTATACCTGGAGAAGTTATACGCCGAACTAATGCGATAAATGTATTAGAGGCGCTCAGGGGATTAGTACCTGGATTGACATTTCGCAACAGTGGTGGAAATACCAGAGTTATAATACGAGGCTTAGGTACTATTTCTGATGAGACGGACCCATTGTTTTTAGTAGATGGTGTTGAGGTAGAGAATCTTAACGGAGTAAGTATCTTTGATGTGGACCATGTTGAGGTACTGAAAGATGGATCTATGTACGGAGCCAGAGGGGCAAACGGAGTGATACTTGTCAGAACCATAGGAACCAGTAAAAGTGTATTTTAGGGAGAGGCAAGCAGCGTGATGGTACGATTCTATTCATTTTCATCACAAGGCAAAAGTATATAATCGATCTTTTTTGTGATAATGAACTTAGCCTGAGTTTTACTTACAGAAAAATGGTTTCATAGAGTGGAGTATAGCAAGAAAAGAGGAATAATACGATGGTCATTGTTATTGACATGGATGATATTCATCTTTGTAATGTCTCAGATGGCTGGAGAGGAGTCTAGTGAGCAGAGCAGGTTTGTTGTTTGGCTATTCTCGTTATTAGGACTTGATTTAAATGGCTGGTTTGGAGAGATGACAATGTGGGTGGTTCGTAAGGCTGCACATACGTTTGAGTACTTCTTGCTATATATTTATGCCCATAACGTGATACATCTATATGTGAGAAGCTGGTGGAGATATATTATGGGTTTAGGAGCCGTTTTCATATATGCATGCACAGATGAGTGGCATCAGACATTCATAGATGGTAGAGGCGGTTGCTTTGAAGATGTGCTGATAGATACCAATGGGGGAGTGATAGGAATGATTTTTGTGACTTGTTGGTATTGGTTAATGAAGCGTAAAAAAGAACGGAGTAAAACGAAGGAGAGCTGAATCTGGGGTCAGGAATAGTCTTGTTCTGTACCTATAGAATACCTATGCTAGACCTATAGATCACCTATGTTCATCGCAAAATTTACAAAAGGAGATGGTAATGAAAGACATCAACCTAATTAATAACCGTATACACTCAAATATGATAACGATGAAACTGACAAAAAATATCAATCGCCAATAGTACGCAAAGGCTGGCTTGTCTTTAAGGTTGTACCAATGTATGTCCTTATTGTACGTCTTATACACGGCTGGCGAATGCTTATGCATTGATTCTTCATTGTCAAATGCCAAATAAACAATGCCATTTGGAGATGATACTTCTACTATTAGAGAGTCTTGGGGCTGAGAATATCCCCATATGTTGTCTACATATATTTCAGAATTGTCTCCACATTTATAAGTGTTATTGGGATATAATATTATTAAGTCGTCATATATGAAACAGTCGTCAACTACTTTTTCTAAATATGCACCTGTATTTAAAGCCCTCCTTGTGAACAAGACTCCATTGCAGAAAAAAGACGAATAGTAGTCGCCTATTATGATAAATAATAGAAGTAATAATGCAAGTATGTTTCTATTCGTTTTCATCACATGGCAAAAGTATATATAATTGGTCTCTTTTTGTGATAAAGAACTTAGCCTTAGGTTAACTTAGAGAAAAATGGTTTCTATTTCCAATATGAAAGACCACTCCACATAGGGAATTGTCAGCTTTCGTAGGT
>JAKSLC010000027.1 GCA_024401415.1 Bacteroidales bacterium
GATAAATTGTATATTGGTTCCATCCATCTTGGTAGTCCTGATTCCTTTTTTTTTTTTTTTTTTTTAACTTTGTAGTCCATGTCTTTCAACACTAATAGTGCGTTGGCGTTGTTATTGCGGCACAAATAAAAGGCTGTATCCTTTAGCTCTTCGAAACTAATTGTTTTAGGGTAGATTTTGCTTGGTAAGAAAGACTCCTGGTTTAGAAAGTTACTCATCATCGTGCCTAGCATCATCGGCATGTGTTTTTCTGCGTGAGCAATAATCGCAGCTGATTTTTTGTCATATGCAGAGGTGTCTGTCCATAAAGTAGGTGGACAGGTGTTTACTACCAACACAGAGTCGATATTTTGTGGTAGTGTATAGTATGCAGGTGTCAGTGCTTCGAAGTGATAGGCTGTTCTGCACGACGCTAATGAGAATAAAGCAACCAGCGAAAGAGCCACTTGCTTTAATAATTTGGGGATAATTAACATGGTGGAGTTTATTTTTTGCCGAATACCGACACGTTTATGTATCTACTTGGGTTTGTCTTAATGTCTATAAGTAAGTCATTCAAACTGTTTATAGTGACATCTATATCGTTGTACATTTTTTCGTCTTTTATTACCTTACCTAGGGTACCCTCGCTTGAGTTGATTTGTTTGACTATTTCGTTGAGTGATGTAGAAATAGCCTTGAGATTCAGCATTGTAGTGTCTACTTCGTTATTAGCGAGACTATTTGTGAGCTTGTTGACATTTGCCATTATGCTGTCAATGCGTTGATTCTGTTGGCTGAGTGTAGCTGATAGCTTATTTAGGTTTGTCATAAGTCCATTAATGTCGCCATTACTGCTAGTGAGTTTTGATAAGTTGGAACTTATAGACTCAAAATTCTGCATAGTCTTTGTCATTGCGGCTATGGCTAAGTCTAAATTCTGTCCGTTTTCGCCTTGAAGAATGTGTACTATGGCCTCGTCAGTGTGTCCCATCAAAGCTTCAGCCTTGTCCTTCATAGGCATAAGTTGATCAGTGATTCCAGATAGGATTCCTGCTTCTATGGTGTCTCCTGATTCAGTAATGTTTTCGGATGATCCAAGTTGAATTTCAACACCTTTGCCGCCAAGAATATCTGTGCTGCATATCAATGCATGTGAATCAGCTGGAATTTCCATGTTGGATTCAATAGCAAATGTGACACAAAATACATTTCCTTTCCCTCGAGGGTTTTTGATGAGCTCAATGCCGCGGACACTGCCTATTTTAAAACCAGCATAAGCTACTGGGCAAGCTTCAGAGAGTCCGTCTACGTTTTCGTATAGAGCGTAGAGTTTCTTTCCTCTGTATAGCAAGTCTTCTCCTTTTAGATAGTTGATGCCAAATACCAATATCAGTATGGCAACTAAGGCAAATACGCCTATTTTGATGTTTCTTGCGTTCATTTTTTAGACTCTTTCTTTTTCGCCTGTCTTACACTTATCTTTTCGCCGTCAGAGAATGCGATGATGAATGCATCAGGGTATTCAGTTTTGATTTTAGAGAGTAACTGTTGTGCTTTGTCGTATGTCTGCTCATAACCTATGGTTACCTTATGTTTGTTGCCCTCAGTGATGATCTTCACTGGACCAAACTTATCACTAACCTTGATGTTCTTAGGGTCTGAAACAGTGAATATCTGGACTCTATAACATAATCCCTTGTTTTCGTCAATTTTTGCGGGTTCATTTCTGACTATTTGTACAGCATTGCTACCATCGTATCTCTCTTTGTAACTTTTAAAAGCCTTATACAAAGATAGTGCCAATTTCTGCTTACCTTCTTCAGAAGATAAGTATTTCTCTTCTTGAGGGTTACTGATGTATCCCAACTCAACTAAAACACTTGGCATAGATGTTTGTCTAAGTACTAGAAAACCTGCCTGACGAACGCCTCTATCCTCCCTTTGCAGCTGAGTGAATTCAGCCTGTGCAGATATAGCCATCATTATGCTATGGTCGAGATACCTGTTCTGCATCAGTTCAAAGATTATATATGATTCTGCATCGTTAGGGTCAAATCCTTCATACTTGCTATTGTAATTGTCCTCCATGACAATTACTGAGTTTTCTTTTTGCGCTACTTCTAGGTTGTCTTTTGATCTATGTAGGCCAAGTACATACGTCTCGGCTCCGGATATCTTTTTGTCCACAGATGCATTGGCATGTATAGATATGAATAGATCTGCGCCATTTCGATTGGCTATGTTGGCACGCTCATCAAGTGGAATAAAGACATCTTTATCTCTTGTGTATATAGTTTCTACAGACGGTAGACTGTCGTTTATTAACTTGCCAACACGCTTTGCTACATCAAGTACTATGTCCTTCTCGAGACTTTTAGCACCAACTGCACCAGAGTCTTTGCCTCCATGCCCAGGGTCTAATATTACTTTTGATAGCGTTTTCATGCTTTGAGCCGAGGCTTGCGAAATGGATGTGGTGCAAGATAGTATTATGACGGCTATGCCATATGTTGCTATTGTTATTATTTTATTCATTTGGTCGTAATACTCTATTGTATTACAAAGATAATATCATTTAGGTGAAATGACTAATTTTGTAGCCAAATTAAGACATTTATCATTATGCTATCACCTATAGAAAAGCATTATAACAAACATAAAGAGGATCTCAGATTGCAACGCCGCCATGGAATAGTTGAATTTAAGGTCTCTATGCATTATATTCACCAGTATCTAAATGTTCTTGGAAACAAGTCGAATCTTAAGATTCTTGATGTAGGTGCAGGTACAGGACGTTATACTATTGAACTTAAGAATGAAGGCTATGATATTGAGGCAGTGGAGCTGGTTCAGCACAACATAGATATAATGCTGAAAAATGACCCTGATGTAAAAGTTAGAAAGGGCGATGCTCGTGATTTGTCATTTATTCCTGATGAAACGTATGATATGGTCATACTTTTTGGTCCGCTTTATCATCTTCCTTTAGAGGAAGATAAGATTAAGGCGTTGTCCGAGGCTAGTAGAGTTACTAAGAAAGGTGGTCTTATTTTAGTGGCGTATCTGATGAATGACCATAGCATCCTCACATATTGTTTTGCAGAAAACCGTATGGCGAAACTTATGGAAAGCGGTTTTGTTGATGAAAATTTTCACGTCTGTACACCAGATGGAGAGTTGTATGATTATGTTCGACTAGAGGATATAGATAGACTCAATTCAAAAGTTGGATTGGAAAGGCAGCTTATGTTTTCTCCTGAGGGGGCATCTGATTTTATGCGTACACAGCTAAATTATATGTCTGATGAGAATTTTGCTCTCTTTGTTAAATATCAGATTCAGATGTCTTCAAGACCAGAAGTTGTAGGAGCTGGTTCGCATGTGGTAGATATAGTAAAAAAGGATTGATAGTTTTTCTATCAATCCCTTAATAACCCTAATCTATTATTGCTTATATAAGGATCACTAAATTACTTCTTTGAGATAAGAGATGTTACGGCTGAAGTGAGGATTGTAGCCATATCAGTAGTGCCAGGCTTGTCGCTGCTGTTTAGTTTACCTACAAGGTCAGTAACACTCTTGACAGTGTCGAGGTTTATAGCATTTGCGATGCTGCTTGCTATTGAGTTGCCTTGTTCTTGAGCTTCTTTCTTAGAATTGCCTTGTGAGGTGAAATATGCCATCAAGAGAGTGCCTATGGTCTTAAGATCGATTTTTCCATCCATCACGTTCTTGACGGCTGCAATTGTAGTTGCTGTTGTCTGAAGATTCTGAAGACTATCCAATAGACCTCCACCATTGCTTTTTGCTGCTGTATTGTTGTTGCCCGAGGCTGCTGCTGCTACTTTCGAGAGGGTGTCGAGCCAATTTGTCTCTTTTGCTGGTTCTGGCTCTTGTTTCTTTGTCTGCTGGCTCAAAACTGTGCCTGCAATTGAAGTTAGTGTATCAAATAGTCCCATAGTGTAAAATGTATTAATTTTTGTTTTCTTACATTTACGTAAATGTTCGTCAATATGTTGCTAAGTGATGCAAATATTATTAAAATATAGAGGCGTTATATCGCTATAACGCCTCTAGTAAGTCTGTAAGTTTTTCTATTGTCGCTGTATTCATGCCTTCTGCGAGGCAATTGCGAGAGTTATAGAAGAAGGTTTTGATGCCGTATTCCTGAGCTCCTATTATGTCGTTGTCGGGGCTGTCGCCTACGACTACACATTCGTTAGGTGTAGCCTTTATTCTCTCCATTACCACATCAAAGAATCCTTTTCTTGGTTTCATGACCCCAATCTCTTCCGATATGAATATCTGATCTATATATTTGCCAATGCCACTATTGGCAATCTTTTTGTATTGTACCTCCTTGAATCCATTGGTAATTATGTGCAATCTGTACCCTTTGTCGTGAAGCCCGGCTAGTGTTTCTATAGCACCTGGCATCACTTTGTTTAGTCGCACTGTTGTGTCTTCAAGATAGAAGTCAGATATCTCTTTTGATAACCTCCAGTCGTTCAGGCCTGCTCCTTCGAGAGGTCTCCAAAATCGAGCGACCTTGAGTTGTTCTTTGCTTATCATGCCAATCCCATACTGATTCCACAATATAGAATTATGCATGTCGTATATCTCATGGTAATGCTCATAAGAATCGAACCAATCTGCCAAGTTGTACTTCTCCCACACCACTTTCATTGTGGCATCGCTATTCGCTGTGAAGTCCCAAAGCGTATGGTCTAAATCGAATAATATGTGCTTTATCTTTCTGATATCTGTATAGAAATTAAATGTCACGATCTACATAATACGGCATGGCCTGCTGAGTAGGCATGATGAGCATATCGTTGATGCAGACGTGGTCTGGGCGGGAAATGATAAACTCAATAGCGGATGCGATATCTTCGGCAGATAGAGGTTTGACTCCTTCATATACCTTCTTGGCTCTTGCTTCATCTCCACGATAACGTACAGTAGAGAATTCTGTATTAACCATACCTGGGGCGATTGAAGATACCTTAATGCCGTACTTTAATAAATCTACACGCATGCCTTGGGTTATGGCGTCAACAGCATGTTTTGTTGCGCAATATACATTGCCACCGTAATATACGTGTTTGCCGGCAACGCTAGAGATGTTTATGATGTGACCCTCACCGTTCTCTTTCATTGTTTGGGCGGCAAGTTGAGACATGTATAAAAGGCCCTTGACGTTAGTGTCAATCATTTGATCCCACTCATTGTCGTCGCAGAGTTCGAAAGAGTCGTCTCCCAAAGCCAAACCAGCATTGTTTACAAGAATCTGCAAATGCTTCTTCCATGAATCGGGGAGTAAGTCGTATGCGTCAAATACCTCGTGCTTGTCGCGAATGTCAAAATTAAGTATAAATGATTCTACTCCAGATGTTTTCTCTATTTCGTTGCAAAGATCCTGAAGAAGTGGAAGACGTCGTCCTGTGATAGCTATGTTATATCCTCGTCTAGCAAGCATCAGTGCGGTTGCGCGTCCAATTCCCGACGTCGCACCTGTGACGATAGCTGTCTTGATTTTCATTTGATGTGTATATTTTGTTAGTACGTTTTCGGCGTGTTACGTCGACCTATGTGCAAAGTTACAGATTTTATTTTATGTTAGTCTGCAACTTCGGCAATGGTAGTACCTATCACGTTCATCTCTGTTATGTTGCCTGTTTTCCAAACGGTCCAGAATATGCCACACTCGCCATCGTCATCTTTCAGAGATAGAAGATATCGAATATCTCCAAGGAGGCAACTGGATTTCTGAAGACCGATATTCTGCAGTACGATGCCGCGTGTAGGTAAGTCTGCTCCAAGAATGTCTGCGGCAGAACAAATAATGCCAACTTCCCAGCCGGTCATGTCAAGTGTGTCTCCTTTTTCGTTGACTCCCATGATGTTGCCCTTGCTTTCAAATATCATCTCAACAAGGGCATCGTCAGAGTAGCCGTCAAACTGGTCGCTAGAGATTATGCCAATGTCAGACATATGTAGCTCTTTTGCCTTTCCGTATTTGTGTGCTTTGTCGTAGTATGCTCGTTTGATATTCATCTCACATGCTGAATCGCACATCAGAAATATGCTTTTAACTCTATCTTTGAAAGCTGGGTCTAAATCGACTCTCATAGTAGTCGCCCCCTCAACTATGGTTGAAAGATTTCTGCTTACAGCAGTTTCATCTGTGTAGCGGACTACGATGTTTAACTTTGAAACCGCTCCTTTAATGCCTTCAAGGTCTATAACTACTTTGTCATACTCGCTCGCGTCAAAATATGTATTTTTGTCGTTCTCGTCTCCGTATACCCAACCTTTTGCTCCCCATGGCTTTAGAATTTCAATGTGGTGAGAAATACTGTCATATTGGCTTGACCATCCGTAGTTGAGGTAGTTGATGTCTAGCTTGTTGGTTGTAGCCTTATGTTCGCATCCGCTCATTAAATATATAAGTGCGAGCAAATAGATAAAAATAAAATTGTTGTTGTTCATTTCGTTGAATTAGCAATGTGTGTTATTGTGCAATCTCACGAAAATCATATTACGATGTACGGGATATGTTGGTTGTGCTATTTATGTGGGTTTGCGTGTTGTATATGTGAATTGTGGTGGTTTTTATGTGGATTGCAATTTTGAAATAAATAAGGAGACGTCATTGTTGGACGTCTCCTTGTTATACACCCCATGGGGGGTGCCTCAATTTATTACAGCTAAATAATTTATATAATTAGCTGATTTGTTTGTCAGTTGTTACTTGCCGGTCTCGAAGAGTCTTATATGGTATACTCCACCAGCATAATGTCCCTCATGTGCTTTGAATATAATAGTTATTCTCTCCTTGTCTTTTAGTAGGTCTGCTGGAAGTGTATATTCCTTTTCAACAAATTCACTCTTTCCGGAAAGTGTAGTGTTGTTGCAAGTCGCTAGCAAATGACCGTCTACAAATATGTCAAAAGTCCTGTTGCCAGTCTCATTGCCCCAATATCGACAACGTAACGTCAGGTTTGTCTTGCTTTTTGTGTCAAGTACTACACTGAACCATCCATTTTCTGCATGACGATAAGACTGACCTTGGTACAATCCTCTTTCAGAATTTGCCGATTTTAACTGATGGTCAACTTCTGGTTGCTGCTCGCCGAAATTTACTGCATCGACTGTTATTGCATCAAGATGTAATTGCTCAGCTTCTTTCTTCTTAATTTCGTCCTGTCTAGCTGTCCACTGCTCTTGTGTCATAGTGAGCCAGTAAAACATATAACGGGAATCGTGTATGCCGAAGAATGGTTCCAATTCCATGTCCTTGTAAATATAGTGGAAAGGCTTGCCATCTATTGCTTTCATATCTTTGAGGCCCTTGAGGATCTCGTCTTTATTGCCAATGAGTGCTGGAGTTTCTGTTACAGGTACCATGCTTCCGCTGGCAATATGACTCCATCTGCCGTCATCTGCTATAAGACCTGCAAGATCATTTGTCCCCATCTTCTTTCCCAGGACAATAGGACCGCGCATTATAGCTATATATTCAGGTAGGTTTGGCAATTCTTCTATGTGTACACCCATAGGAAGAGAGACCTCAACAACGTCGCCCTTCTTCCATTCGCGAGTTATTGTTGCATAGCCAAATGAATTGATTTCGACAGTTTCAGATTTCCCATTGATTTTTATTGCAAAACCCTCTGCCCAATATGGCTTACGGATGTTTAGGGTGAATTTCTTGTCTCCGTCAATAGTGATACGTGTGCCTTCTTCGTATGGGAAATTCGTTTCTTGCTTGATGTTGATAGGCTCTGGTCTCTTGAACCCGCGACCTGTCATAGGGAATGGAGGGCGCATGCCTCTGCGGAAGTTGAATTTAGCTGTCCATTTAACTTCTGAAGGGATAAATAGATTGACGTTGAGAATAGAATCGCCATCGTGGGTGTATATAAATTGTGAATACTTGCCATGGTTTTCCATGCCTGTGCCAACACAGCACCACATCGCCTCATTTGGTTGTGAATATACACGATAATGTGCAGGACGCGCAGATGTGAAGTATACATATCCACCATGTTCAGGGTGTTGCGTAGAGAGTATATGGTTGTATGTAGCTCGTTCGAAGAAATCCGCCAATTCTACCTTGGGCTCCATACGGAATAATCCCTCCGTGAGTTTAAGCATATTGTTAGTGTTGCACGATTCTGGTCCCTCTCTGTCTTCAACGTAGCTTATACAATCAGATGCTGAAGCAAAGTGTTCTCTTCTACTATTGCCACCTATAGCTAAACTACGTGTATTTACTACAGTGTTCCAGAAGAAATCCGCAGCTTTCTTATAGTATTTTGCCTCTTCTTTCATTCCGGCGCGCTCGCATAATTCTGCTATTCTTTGGTATCCTACAACTTTTGGAACCTGAGTATTAGCATGTCTGTTGTCAAGCATGTCGTTTCCAGCGGCCATAGGGTCGAGAAGCCATTTGTGTGAAAATCGAATTGCTGCGTATGCGTCGGCGTAAACCTCGTCCATACCGCCGAATTCGGTGCCAAGCATGCGTTCCATAGAGTTCTCGTCAAGGTTCTTTATCTGGTTGATTCCCCAGTCGCATAGCGCATAAAACATTTCGATAGCTTGCCTGCTGCCTGTGTATAGGTATGCATCTCTTAATCCTGCGAATACTTTATGCATATTGTACCAAGGTACCCATCGTTTCTCTACGCCAGTTACATCTCCTTTTCTAAGCAGTTCCCAACACTCCTTGTCAACGCCGCCAACGTAGCCGTCTTTATTTGCGTCCTGTGCCTTCTTCATTTCATTGAGCATATACTCCATACGACGAAGAAGTTCCTTGTCTCCAGTAGCAGCATAGTGTATGGCTAGAGCAGATAGATAATGACCACCTACGTGCCCATCCAATCCAATCCAGTTCTCGAAACTCTGTGCAGCTGGTAGACCTGCGCTCCTGAGGTAGGGCGCAATGAGACGGTCAACATCATACTCCTTTAATACTTTTACATTGACATCGCGAGCATGTAAGAATGGGCTCTCGCTTAATTTTACCTCTTGTAGATCAAATTCATTCGGATAGAGTTTGCTCTGTGCGTTTGCGATACTGCCACAGCATAAAGCTAACAAACCTAATACTATCTTTTTCATTTATATAATGTATATGTTTTTCAGTTAGTAAGTACCAAGACTGTTAATGACGAGATCCTTTATCAAGTGTTAACGATACGCAAATATAAATATAATTTTGTTACTACTGCTATGTTAAACGTTGTATAATGCAAGTGCTCAGTTTGTTGCGCAGTTATCTGCAAGATTAAGTTGATAGTCGATAGACTCACCCTTCTCGTCGGTATAATATCACTATATATCCGTATTCCTTTGTAAATCTATTTTAATACTTTACTTTTGCTCTCATACTTAGTCAGACTATTGCACTCAATCATTGCAGTTATAACATTAACTAAAAGAGTATTATGAATAAAATTTTCACTAGCATGCTTTTGCTCAGCGCTATGTCGCTCTCAGCATTTGCACAAGACATTAAGGAGGATTTCAAGCCTTCTTCAAAAAATCAGCCAGGTCAGGAATATCCAATGGTGAATTCTCAGGGCTATGGTCGTTTTCGTGTAGTTGCGCCAGATGCTAAGTCGGTAGTCTGCACTCTTGGTTTAGGTGGTGCTAAGGGAGGTACTGAGCTTGTTAAGGGCGAAGACGGTGTATGGACTGGTACCACTGCTGCTCCTATGGATGAAGGTTTCCACTACTATCATTATATTGTAGATGGTGGCGTATTCAATGATCCAGGTGCTAATAACTATTTCGGTTCATGTCGTTGGGAGAGTGGTATCGAGATTCCAGCTCACGATGCAGAGTTTTATGCTGAGCGTGACGTTCCTCATGGTAATGTTCAGCAGATTCTTTTCTGGTCTAATCAGACAAGTTGTCTGCGTCGTGCATTTGTGTACACTCCACCTATGTATGGTCAGGATCCTGCAAAGAGATATCCAGTGCTCTACCTTCAGCATGGTTGGGGTGAAGATGAGACTGCTTGGTCTAATCAGGGTCATGCAAATCTCATTATGGATAACCTTATTGCAGATGGAAAAATCGAGCCATTTATCATCGTTATGACATATGGTATGACTAATGAACTTAAGTTCGGTCAAATGTTTAAGTTCGACATCGCTCCATTCCAGACAGTTCTTTGTGATGAGTTGGTTCCTTACGTTGATTCGCACTTCAATACTATTGCAGATAAGAAACATAGAGCTATGGGCGGTCTCTCTATGGGCGGTATGGAGACTCATACGATTACTCTTAACCGTCCTGAGATGTTCTCTCGTTATTGTATCCTTTCAGGTGGTATTTATAAGCCTGAGGAGATAAAGGATAAGTCTCAGGTCGATCTTATTTTTATCTCATGTGGTAGCAAAGAGCGTCCAGAGAGCGTTGTTTCATCTGTAGAAGAACTTAAGAAGGCAGGTTATAATGCGGTTTCTTACGTGTCTGAGGGTACAGCACATGAGTTCCTCACATGGAGAAGAAGCTTGTATCAAATGGCTCAGATACTTTTCAAGTAATAGGAAAATAGATTTACCTTGTATGATTTGCGGAACGCATCAATTCGTTTGGTGCGTTCCGTTTTTGTATGTTTGCAATTTGAATGTGAGTTGTAATTTATATGTGTGTGATTAAATCATTCATCAAAAATCATTCATATTAAGACGTGTGATGGTTTATTTACTATTTTTGCACTCATAATGGGATTAATGAAGAAAGATAAGCAACAGACTTTGTCTAAAAACTATGATGTGAGGGGACGACAGTATCAAAAAGATCTCTCCTCGTCATATCATTTAGTTGTGCAGGTGCGTACCATGAGTGTGGGGTATGCCGTGTTGGATCCTATGCTCAATACTTTTGTCGCGTATGGTTCCCTGTCGTTAAGAAACGAAGATGCAAATTATGCTTTGCAGGAGGAGTATATTCTTAAACAAGAGATTTTGTCTTTGCCATACCGACAGGTGACTGTAGTTGTTGATTCTCCTGTTCGTACTGTAGTGCCACGCCCTTATTTCGATTCTCAACGAGCAATCGACTTGCTTCGTTTCGTTGGATGCGATGTTCATTCCGATGATGTTGTGCTGAATGATGATGTGATGCTTGCTAACTCGGTTGTCGTGTATGCTATGCCGAAATTTCTCTATTTCTTTCTTAAAACCCAGTTTAAAAATTTATCTATTCATCATGCCCTGACTCCTGAAGTTGGAGCTATGTTGCTTAAACATACATCGGGTGAATTGGATGCAAAATTGCGTGTTCGTGTGGGCCGTAAATATATGGATGTAATTTTGGTGAAGAATAACAAGCTTCAACTTGTAAATCGATTCAACATACCATCTGTAAACGATTTTGTCTACAATATAGTTAATGTGTTTACTCAGGCAGGAATTAAGGAAAATGAGGTGCGGGTAGAGGTCGGAGGTGCCATTTCAAGTGTTGAAGATCCTCAGATTGAGTTGTTGCGTCGTTTCGTTACAGATGTGCAGGTGGATGCTATTCCACAATACTATAATTATGATTTCCCACATCCTGAACAGGAGTATAGATATTCAACTATTTTCAGAATCCCAACATGCGAGTAATAAGTGGTACATTAAAAGGACGTCGTTTTAATCCGCCTGAAGGTTTTAATGCCCGTCCTACGACAGATTTTGCTAAGGAGAACATATTCAACGTTTTGAATAATATCGTTGATTATGAAGATTTGGATGTGCTCGATCTTTTTTCTGGTACTGGTAGTATAACCTACGAGTTTGTCTCTCGTGGTGCTAAAAGTGTTACTAGTGTTGAACTGAATTTTAAGCATCAGAAGTTTATCAGTCAGACTATTCAGCAATTTGGTATAGGAAATGTTGCTAAGAGCCTTCGTAGTGATGCTTTTAGATATTTGAAGGAGGTGCGTCGTAAGTTCGATATAATTTTCGCTGATGCACCCTATGATCTTGATGGCGTAGATTCTATACCTGGTATAGTTGTTGAGCGTCAGCTTCTTACTGATGATGGTATTCTTATTGTAGAGCATTCGGATGAAAATCGTTTCGAAAATCATCCTAATCTCTGGCAGGTGCGTTCATACGGCAAGGTGAATTTCTCTATGTTCAAATATAATGTCAACGACGAAGAAACAGAAGATGCAGAGGTGTAGACAATTCTCTATTAATTGCAGAGGTAAACTTTTAGACCTGTCTAAACGTCCAGTGGTGATGGGTATTCTTAATGTCACTCCAGACTCTTTTTATGATGGAGGTTCGTATATTGCCAATCATGATGCAATACTACGTAGGGTAGATGAGATTCTTGAACAAGGGGCTGGTATGATTGATGTCGGCGGTTACTCAACTCGACCTGGTGCGGCAGATGTGACTCCTGAGGAAGAGTGGATCCGTGTCTCTTCTGCTCTTGAAATTATTCAGAAACATCATCCAGATGCTATTGTCTCTGTTGATACCTTCCGGGCGTCAGTGGCAAAAAGATCTGTATTAGAAGGGGGGGCAAGTATAATTAACGATATTTCAGCGGGAACTCTTGATGCAGATCTGTTGCCTGTGGTAGCAGAATTGAATGTGCCATATATTTTGATGCACATGCAAGGTACACCAGAAACGATGCAGCAGAATCCGCATTATGAGGATGTGACAAAAGAGGTTATATTTCAGCTGAGTAATCAGCTGGCTGAGGTTCGTAATTTAGGAATACATGATGTTATTATAGATCCAGGCTTTGGTTTCGGAAAGACTCTCGACGATAATTACAAACTTATGGACGAAATGGATCAATTCTCTGTGTTTGAATTGCCCATTCTTGTTGGAGTGTCAAGGAAATCCATGATTTATAAGTTGTTGGGAACCTCTCCAAGTGAAGCTCTCAATGGAACGTCTGTTTTGAATACTATTTCATTAATGAAAGGTGCTAATATTCTAAGAGTACACGACGTAAAAGAAGCTGTAGAGTGTGTTAATATAATGGAAAAATTTGTTAACTTTGCCTAAAGGTCAAATTCATAGAGTCAATGCCGTTTATAGAGATTAGGTTTATAGATGTCCTAGATATCTTAATGGTAGCATACATCATGTATGTTATCTATAAACTTATTCGTGGTACAGTGGCCGTAAGTATCATCATAAGTATCATTGGCTTCATAGTAATGTGGCTGATTGTAAGGGTACTTAAGATGAGCCTTCTGACAGCTATCATGGATAGTTTTGTCAGTGTAGGTCTTCTCGCTCTCATAATAATATTTCAGCCAGAAGTGCGAAGATTCTTGGTAATGGCAACTACTAAGTATGATTTCATGCGAAGACTTGGTTTCGATCGTCAGATTAATGATACGCAAGAACTTCTCTTCGTTACTGCTATTACTAAGGCGTGTGAGAATATGTCTCGAACAAAGACTGGAGCTCTAATAGTGGTTCAGAAACGTGTGGGTCTTAAGGAGTATATATCTACTGGCGCTGAGATTAATGCAGAGTACAATCAGCAACTTATCGAGACCATTTTTTTTAAGAATACGCCACTTCATGATGGCGCGATGATAGTTGATACAAAACAGATATTGGCAGCTGCTTGTATCTTGCCGGTTTCTCATAGTGCAGATATTCCTAAGTCGTTTGGTCTTCGGCATCGTTCTGCGTTAGGTATTACAGAGGTTTCTGATGCTATAGCTATCGTAGTGAGTGAAGAGACTGGAAATATAACACTATTTGATACTGGTACGTATGTGCATATAAAATCAGTAATGGAGTTGGGTAGTATATTGGAAAAGGTCTGATGTATGGATATTGCAGTAATCGGATATAAGACAGCTTTGGGTCGAGGCCTCAAGAAGAGACTTCGTGCAAAGGGACATGTGGTCCGAGAGATTGATCGCGAACACCTCACAAAACTCACTCCAGTACAGCTAGGTATGTGGCTATCTGGATGTTCCGTGGTACTTGATGTCACTACAACACCATTTATTGCTAAGTGGACAGGTAAGTATCAATACGGCCTCTATGCTGATAGAATGGAACTTATCAAGGCTATTGTGGCATCTCTGAAATATTGTGATCCGGTTCCTGATTTGCTTCTCAATTTATCTAATTGTATGGTGTATGATAAGTATGAGGTGCATGATGATTATTCGTCTCAATATGATGATGGTTTCTTTGCAGAGGTAGGCGCAATGGAGTTGTCTGAAACTTTAAAGGCCCAGAAGTATGCGCGTAAAATGCGTATAGCCTTGCTGAGAACGGGTTATGTTATGTCTGTTAATTCTCCTGCTTTCAAAGTGTTAAGGAAGTCAAGCCATTTTGGCATAGGTGGTATTATTGATGATGGGTATCAATGCCTTCCTATGATACATGAGCAGGATCTTCTGGATATTATTGAACTGATAATCGAGAAAAATGCTCAAGGGGTATTCAATGTTACCATTCCTGAGATGGCAAGCATGAACGAACTTGTAGATGCTATAAAAGACCATGTTGGCACAAAACAGATGTCATTGCCTAGATGGCTTCTTAATATTATCATGGGTAGAGCAGTAGCTATGCTTGAGCAGAATTGTAAGGTAATACCAACCCGTCTGAATGATCTGGGCTATAAATTCCTTTATCCAGATGTAGAGTCGATCATGAATAAGTGCTTCGACGACTATAAAAATAAAGACAAAAACATCGACAAGAACTGATTATACCTATTTAATTTCACTATGAATTTCTATAACGTACAAGTAAAAACCGATATACAGAAGTCAGGATACGAATCACTAGACCTTACAGAAGAGCAGTTTGAACAGATGATGTCAGAAGCTGCAGATATGGCTCACAAGAGTTATGCTCCGTATTCTAAGTTCCACGTTGGTGCTGTGGCTCTCTTGGAGAATGGAGAAATGGTCTCTGGTTCAAATCAGGAAAATGCAGCTTATCCTTCAGGACTCTGTGCAGAGCGTACTACAGTTTTCTATACAAATGCTCATTATCCAAATACTGCTATAACGCATTTGATGATTTATGCAGAAACTGAAGAGAGTGGGGTCGTCGTATCTCCTATATCTCCTTGCGCTGCATGTCGTCAAGTCCTTATAGAAAAAGAATCAATTCAAGGTTCACCTATAAAACTTATACTTGTTGGCAGAGATAGCGTCTATGTTATACCAAGTGCTAGAGATTTAGTACCTCTGTCTTTTGTTCCTGATTCACTTAAAGGAGAATGAATAGTTGTTTCTAGATAAAATATTAGTTGTCAATTCGTGTTTTGGCACAAAATTTGTATCTGTTCAAGCAAACGGCTAAAGGCCATAAAATGATTTAATTTATGAGACGTTACATTTTATATAGAGGCATCAGCGCATTTGCAGTGCTAGGCATTACAAGCTCATGCGCTAATATGGGTCTGTCAAATCAGAATGTTAGCGGGGATGATTTGTACTATGTTCCAAGCAATAATGTACAACCTGCGTCGCAGATTGCCAGTACATCATCTAACCGTTACGTTACAGATGCTGATGTAGCGGCTTATGATCAGAGAGTTAATGGTTATCGTCCAGCTGGTAATGTCAGCGATAAAGAAGATGCTAGGGATTTTTCAAAGATGCAGGAGTACTATTCAAACGCTTCTAAGCTTCAGGGTGTAGAAGTGGTTGATGATACTCTTTATATCAATGTCGATGAACTTCCTGAGGCTGACGGCATGTGGATTGATGGCTTTAATGGCTCTGAATCAGATCAAAGCTATGCTGAACGTCTGATTAAGTTCCATGGACCTATTACATCTCTTCCTTATTATTCTCATGTATATGACGTAGCTAGATATTCGGGCGATTGGAATATATATGTAGATCGTTGGGGTACTACACATTTGGTTCCTACATGGAGTAATCCTCTTTACAGTTCGTATTACTTTGGCACTCCTTCATATCATTGGGATTGGGGATGGCATGGATGGGGATGGCGTCATAGATTCCATTTCGGATGGCACCATAGCTGGTATTTCGATTGGGGGTATCTAGGTTATGGTTATGGTTACTGCGATCCTTATTATGGTTGGTATAGCCCTTGGTATGGATACGGTCATTATGATCCTTACTTCGGTTATTATGGATGGGGTTATGGTTATGGCTATTACGGATATGGTTATCATCATCACTATGGCTATTATGGAGGATATAATCACCACAATAATACCCATACTCACAAGGGTAATTACTATAATGGTCACAGACCAAGCTCTGTAACAGGTCGTGGCAATCGTGGCGGTTATACATCAGAGCGTCCTAATAGAGGCAATGGTGGTAGAGGACATGATGGCGTCGGTACTAGAACTGATCATGGCTCTTATACAGGTAACTCATCGCACAACGGTTCTTCTCAATACAAGGGTGGCGCTACTCCAGAGTCTTATACTCGATCTTATACTCGTCCATCTCGCAGTAGCAATGATGGAACAGGAAGCGGAAGTAGTTCTGTAACAAAGTCTACTCCTTCATCATCTGGGTATTCTGAACAGAATGTACAGCATCAGCGACAGACTACTCGTACAAGTAGTCGAGGATCTTCTTCGTCTTCATATAGTTCGAGTCGCTCAACTGGTTCATATTCTGGAGCAAATACAAATAAGTCGTACTCGACTGGTGGCTCATCATCTAGAAACTATACTCCATCTAGACAATCGTCTCGATCTTCTTCGGGAAGCTCAAGCCCTAGTTACTCAGGTAGTAGTTCTTCGTCTCGACCTAATTATGGAGGTTCAAGCCGTAGCTATTCTGGTAGTAGTTCATCATCAGGTTCTTCTTACTCAGGAAGCTCGAGTCGTAGCTACTCAGGAAGTAGCCATTCTTCAGGAGGTTCTCGCTCAGGTGGTTATTCGGGCGGAGGTCACTCAAGTGGCGGTCATACAAGTGGTCGTTCAAGTGGAGGAAGAAGGTAACTCAGTTCTCTCTTAAGGCTCTCTTAAGGCTCCCTTAAGGCATCCATACTAAACACACAACAATAGGTGTATTCAATTATTAATAATTTTTGATCATGAAAAGATTTTATATAATAGCCATGTTTGCAGCTGCATCTGTAGCTGCCATGGCACAAGATTATTCTGATATAGAGAGATTCGGTAGAAATGATGCTCAAGGATCTGCTCGTACTCAGGCAATGGGTGGTGCGTATGGCGCTCTTGGCGCAGATGTAGTTTCTGGTATTGTTAACCCTGCAGGTGTTGGCGTTTATAGAGCTTCTGAAGTAGGCGTATCTCTCGGTGTCAATACTACGAAAGCAAATAGCTCTACTTGGCAGTCTTTTGGTTCTAATGTAGATGGTATAGGTGATACTCGCGTTAACCTATATCAACTAGGTCTTGTTTTCAATTCCTCAAGAATCAGACAAGAGTCAGGTGTTGTGGCAAATACTTTCTCTATAGCATATAACAAGATTGCTGATTTTGATAATTCTTATACTTTGCACGCTAAACACTCGAAGAATTCTTTACTCGATTTTTTCTTGGCTGAAGAATCAGCTCAGAATCCTTATGAGGCTGATCTTGCGTGGGATGCTGAGATGCTCTTCGATCATTATGAGTATGATGAACAGCGCTTTGATGAGAATGGGAATCCTGTTTTTGATGCAGAACACAATGAGGTTTGGGATCATCATCGTGTCAATGTCCTTCATTCAGCATGGGATTTCCCTTTGGAGAATGACGACAAGACAGAGATTTGCTTCGATCCAGTATATCGCGGTAGCTTAATCGATATATCTCGTCATTTCAGGGATAAAGGTGGTAAGAATAGTTTAAATATGTCTTATGCTCAGAATGTTGCTAATAAACTCTTCTGGGGTGCTGGTGTTGATTTCCAGTGGTATAGTTTCGATCGTGATTTTACTCATTATGAGTATTTTGATAGAGAAGCTCAATATGGCGCTCCAAATTATTTTAGATACATATACTCATTAAGTCAAAAAGCGTTCGGAGCTGCTTTCAGTGCAGGTGTAATATATGCGCCTTTCCCAGCTTTGCGTCTAGGTATGGCTTTTCATTCTCCTACATTCTTCTCTGTAATTGAACGCTACGACTCTATTTTCCGTGACTACCATGTTACAGCTCCCGCCCGTGGCGTTTTGAGCGTAGCAGGTATTCTGGGGCGTCTCGGTATAATATCAGCAGATTATGAGTTGGTAGGCTATAAGTCTTCTAAGTTTCGTAGTGATGATAGTGTAGATGATATTGATTTCGAGAAAATGAATCAGTATCTCAAGGAGGATTTGAGAAATGTTCATAAGGTGCGTCTTGGTGCAGAAGTCAAACCTATTAATATTCTGGCTTTACGTGCAGGTTATAAGTTCCAGACTTCTCCTTATGCAGAGGGTGTAATGTATAATGATTACTTGAATCGTGATATCTCTGGCGGTTTTGGAGTTCGTATCTCGAATTTTTATCTAGATTTCTCGTACGTAAATCACAAGACTGTTGAGGATGCTTATATCCTTCCTTACTCGTCTGATTATTATTATGCTGATGCTCCTGCTCCTTATAAGTTGGAGAATGTTGCTCATCGCGTCACGGTTACTGTAGGTTGTAGATTCTAATTGATGAAACTTATTGTTGATGCCGGCTCTACAAAGGCTCATTGGCAAATTACAAATAGATTAAACGAAGTTCAACAAGTTTATACCGATGGTATAAACTTGTTGACTCATTCTTGGTCTCATATTGAGACGCAAATAGCTGAGGCTATTGCTCGGTCTTATTCTGAGAATATAGATAGTCTCGCTATTTATGCAGCAGGTGGTATCAGGGAGTCGTTCCGAGAGGAGTTTAAACAGATGGTTTCTGAACGGTTTCGTATTCCTGTGGAGTCAATTGTTGTTGAGAGCGATCTGTTTCTTGCAGCTATGTCTCTGTGTGGAAATAAGCCGGGTATCGCTTGTATTCTCGGTACGGGGAGTAATAGTTGTCTTTGGAATGGTAAAAGTATTGTGAAGAATGTTCGTCCTTTGGGATATATTCTTGGAGATGAAGGCAGTGGCGCCGTTTTGGGGAAGAGGTTGATTGCAAATTGGTTTAAGGGGCTACTATCGGATTCTACTTCTAATGCTTTGCAAGATTTTGTTGGTTTGCAATATCCGGATGTTATGGCAAGAATTTATAAGGAGCCCGGGGCTAATAAGTATCTTGCAGGTATGACTCGCTTTATGGCAGATTATCGCAATAATGAAGATGTCAAGTCCATTCTCCATTCTTCCTTTTCTGAGTTTATAGAGCGAAATCTTTTACAATATGATGATGTGTCTTCGCTTCCTGTAAATTTCGTTGGTAGTATAGCTTATTATTTCAAGGATGAACTGAGGTTTGCTGTGGAGCAGCATGGTTTGCATTTCGGAGTTGTCAAGAAGGATCCATTAGAATAATTGAAGGTTAAATGCATTTTGTAGATGTGTGGCAATTAGTTTCTTTTTTGCTGCACGTCTTTTTTGTCATATATGGTATATTTTTCTGTCAAGAATAATTTGTCATGCCTATATGAATGACTTAAAAATATGTGTTTGCTATGGTCTCCTTACTTTTGCACTAACATAGTACAAGACCATAGTACATTTTTCTTAGTGTATCAAATATACCTTTATCTATTAATTGCTCGTTATCGCTGGATGTCATAAATCAACATAAGATACCAATCCCTATAAAACACACTTATGGCATCCAGCTCTTTTTTTATTAATTTTAGAACTAACTAATGCCTTTGACAATATGATTAAGTCTCTATCAGTAATCTTATCTCTTCTGTTTTTCTCTCTTGTCGAGATGAATGCACAGATCCTCTTTGGTAATGCTCAGAAGTTTAATGATGATTGGCTTTTTACACTAGATGAGTCTATTGATGCCGCAAGTCTCAATGTAAATGATGAGCGTTGGCGTAAGTTAGATTTGCCACACGACTGGAGCGTAGAAGCACCTTTATCTCCCTCTCTGGCAAGTTGTACTGGTTTCCTCCCCGGTGGTGTCGGTACTTATCATAAGCATTTTGTAGTTAACGATAAGGCTGATAGACATTATATCTATTTCGAGGGTGCATATAATAGAAGCGAAGTGTATCTAAATGGTCATCTCTTGGGGAAGCGTCCAAATGGATATATTTCTTTTGCTTATGATATGACTCCTTATCTCAAGGAGGGCGATAATCTGTTGAGTGTACGTCTTGATCATAGCCGTTATGCCGATTCTCGTTGGTATACTGGTTCTGGCATATATCGTGATGTCTATATTGTATCAGCTCCTAATATTCATTTGTCTCAGTGGGGCACAACTTATGTCGCTAAAAGTATTACAGATAAAAATGCAAATATTGAGGTAGATGTTAATGTCGATAATTGCACGAATGAAAAGTTAGGTAAACTTGCTGTAAATGTTTCTGTCGTCGACGTTGATGGTAAGAGGCTTGTAAGTGTGTCTAAGTCGGTCGATGTAAGGTCTCTGTCACAAAAGGTTGTTTTTAATCTTCGTAATCCGCATCGTTGGGATATAAATGATCCATACCTTTATACTCTTAAGGTTGAGTTGTCCCATAACGGAAAGAAGATTGATGGTTGCGATATCCCTATGGGTATTCGTAGTCTTGATTTTGACGCTAATAAGGGTTTTGCTCTCAATGGTAAGTCGATGAAGGTTAAGGGTGTGTGTCTTCATCATGATGCTGGAGTGCTTGGCGCTGCTGTTCCTCAAGAAGTGTGGGAGCGTCGCTTGAGAAATCTCAAGGAGATTGGTGTTAATGCCATTAGAACGAGCCACAATGTTCAATCGCCTGTATTATATGATATTTGTGATCGTATAGGTCTTCTTGTTATGGATGAAAATAGCGATGAATGGGAATTTCCCAAAAGAAAGTGGCTCGAGGGGTGGAATCAAGGTACTCCTGGTTTTGATGGTACGTATGATTTCTTTGAGGAGTGGATTGATAGGGACGTAGAGGATATGGTACGTCGCGATCGTAATCACCCTTCGGTGTTCCTATGGAGCGTTGGCAATGAGGTTGATTACCCTAATGACCCTTATTCTCATCCTATATTGCAAGGCTCGGCTATCTCTCAGCCAATGTATGGTGGATACGATCCTAAAGCTCCTAATGCTGAAAGAATAGGTATAATAGCAAAGCGTCTAGCTAGCGCTATTAAGAAGTATGATATGTCTCGTCCAACCACTGGTGCTATGGCTGGCGTCGTTATGAGTAATGAAACAGAATATCCTGATGCAGTTGATATCTGTGGCTATAATTATACAGAGGACCGCTATGATATGGATCATAAGACTTATCCTAATCGTATTATCTATGGTAGTGAAAATCGCTCCGATATTGATGCTTGGTATGCTACAAGAGATAGAGATTTTATCTTCGGTCAGTTTATTTGGACTGGTACCGATTATCTTGGAGAGAGTCGCCCATGGCCTTCAAGGGGGTTCTATACTGGTTTGCTTGATTTTGCTAGTAATGTTAAGCCTAGAGGTCAGTTTAGAGCTTCGCTATGGTCTGATAAACCTATGATTTATATTGGAACTTACCCTATGCGTGAGCGACTTTCCGTTGATGCTTGGGATATTTGGAATTATGAGGAAGGTCAGACTATTCGAGTCGTATGCTATACTAATGCTTCTCAAGCCCGACTTATGCTTAATGGTGAGTTAGTCGGTGAAATGAAGTGTTATGATGAAAAATCGGGCATTATTTATTGGGATATTCCATATAAAAGCGGTAAACTTGTGGCTGAAGGTTGTGATGCTAACGGAAATGTGGTCTCAACATACGAGATTCAGTCAAGTAAGAGACCGTATAATAATCGTGAAAAAGTAGAAAAATCGTCGGTTTGCAAGAGTAAGTCTACTGTTCATGTTACGGTCGATATTCTTGATGAAGATGGTGTTATCGTTAAGTTGGCAGATAATGAAATTAGCTGCACAATCGATGGCCCTGCCAGACTCCTGGGTCTCGAAGGCGCTAATAACTCTGATATGAGCGATTATACTGATAATAAGCATAGAGCTTATCATGGAACGTTGATGGCTTATATTCAGACTACAGGCGAGGCAGGCAAAATAACTCTTAAGTTTACCTCACCCTTGCTCAAAGGGGCAACTGTAGTAGTCGATGCTGAATAAGTTATTTGTAATAACACTGACTTTTATTATATCAACTTCTGTCATGGCACAAGTTAAGCACTTGTCCATGACAGACGGATTGTCATCTAATTATATTTTCGATATAACCCAAGATTCTAATGGCTTCGTCTGGATAGCAACAGATAATGGACTTAATTGCTATGATGGCGAAAAATTCATTGTATATAATAAGCAGAATAGCGGCTTACTCGCAAATGAACTTAATGTAGTTCTTGCAGATGCCTCTGCAGATAGGGTGTGGGTTGGTACTCAGCGTAATGGGTTGTGTTATTACGACGAGAGTTCGTATCAGATTATGCCTTTCCCTCGTCAGAATGAGTTGTTGTCTGGCGATGTGACTGATATCTCTTCTTCCACAAAGGGAGGCATTTGGATTACCCATTACCATAATGGTATAGATTATTACGATATCCATAAAGATACTCTTGTTCATTTCTCTTTTGTCGATTATCCTCAAATCGCTGGTAATCACTGGACTGCTATCGAAGATGCTGATAATCATCTCGTAATTGGTCATGTTAATGAGGGGCTAAGTATCATAGATTTGACATCTAATGTTGCTCGTAATTACCGTTCTGAAAATACTGTAGGCCTTCCTTCTAATGAGGTGTTGTCTCTTTGTGTTGACAAGGCTAATCGTATTTGGGTGGGTACTTCTATGGGTTTGGCTCTAGTTGGTAGTAATGGTGAATTTGTTGTACTTAATAATAAGGCTCTTCCTATCTCTAAAGATGATAGGATTTTCGACATATCATATAATGATGATAATTCACTTCGTGTAGTAAGTGAGTCTAGCGGAATATGGGATATTGATCTTAATACTTTGGATATCAATAATCAATCAATCCTTAAGTGTAGTTCCTCAATGGATCAAGCCCGTCGTAATGTCAGACGTGTTTTCGACGACTCTTTCGGTAATAGGTGGATCTGTCATTATGGTAATGGCGCCGATGTTAATCTCCATCTCAAACATCCTTTCGCCGATGATATCATTCCAAGAGAATCTGTGTGGAGTTTGTTCCGTGATGACCAGAATGATGGCGCTATTCTTGTTAGTACACATCGTGATATTTCTTTATTAAAGGATGGTTGTCTTTCTCGTTATCCGTTAACATATTTCGGTATTACAGACAATAGTATCGTAAGGTGTTTTTTCCGTTCTGTAGATGGCGTTTTGTGGTTAGGAACGAGTAATGGCGGTCTGTATAAGTATAATCATACCACTCGTAAGTCTACCCATGTTTTGTCGGATTATCTCGATCTCGATATTCATGCCATATCGCAAAGCCCTCGTGGTAATGTCATTCTTGGTACAAGTAAGGGTATTTTTATTTGTGTCAACGATAGTTTGATGCCGATAGAGCCTTTTAATGAAAAGTTGGGCGACCTTTCTGTTCAGACTATTGCTTTCGATGCCTATGGGCAGTTATGGGTAGGTACTTATGGTCAGGGGCTTTATATCTTCGACCAGAATGGTGAGTTGTTGGGTAAAGTTAATTCGGCAAATGGCCTCACTTCAAATGCCGTCTCTCATATTATACCGGATTCTCGTGGTAGAATATGGGTAGCTACAAGGGATGGTATTGTTATGATGCCTGATCCTAAAAGCCCTACTGTAGTAAGACAAATCGATGAGAATAAGAAATTAAGTAATTCTTGTATTAGAGCTATTATTGAGGATAAGTCTACTGGTAATATCTGGATGAGTACCAATGTCGGTATCTCTTACCTGGATGTTAAGTCGAATGTGATAAAGAATTATGATTGCCGAGATGGCATTCCTTTGGGGTTCTTTAATGATGCTTCGGTTTGCGCATCTAAGGATGGAGTTTTATATTTCGGCTCTGGCGATGGCTTGTGTTATTTTCGTCCTCAGGATGTTACTACACCACGAACTTGGCCTGATTTGATGTTCCATTCTGCATCTATCGACGAGGAGACTTATAATGTTAATATCCATTTTGCTATGCCGGATATTAGCCTTAGTGATGTTTTGGAGTATGAATATAAATTGGTTAAACATGGTTTGTTTAACACTAATGATGATAATAATAGCGGATGGCAAAAGCTTAATAGTAAGGAGATTCTGTTGTTCGGAGTCTCAAGTGGAAGTTACGAGGTGAGAATACGCTCTATGTGGCATGATGAGTCATGGAATGGTCGTTATAATAGCTACTCTTTTGTTATCCCGACGCCATTGTATTCTACATGGTATGCGTGGCTTTTTTATGTGCTAGCCTTGATATTTCTGATATATCATATAGCTAAGATTAGCAGACGCCGTGCTAATCTAATTCGTGATGCCGAGGAGGCTAC
>JAKSLC010000028.1 GCA_024401415.1 Bacteroidales bacterium
CTGACGGTCACCGATAATAAGCTCACGCTGACCACGACCGATAGGAATCATAGAGTCAATAGCCTTAATACCTGTCTGCAGAGGTTGCTTTACTGGCTGACGGTACACTACCTGTGGAGCCTTACGCTCAAGTGGCATCTCGTAGAGTTTGCCCTCGATAGGACCCTTACCATCAATAGCTTCACCAAGAGGATTGACAACACGACCAATTGTACCTTCACCGACAAGAACCGAAGCGATACGACCAGTACGCTTCACTGTGTCGCCCTCCTTTACTGTCTCTGAGTCACCCATAAGCACGATACCAACATGATCCTGCTCAAGGTTCATCACGATACCTGTCGCCTCATCAATTGTCACAAGCTCATTAGCCTGAACATTATCCAAGCCATATGCCTGTGCTACACCATCTGCAACGGATAGTACGGTGCCTACTTCCTCCATCTTCATAGAGTTCTCGAAGTTCTCGAGCTGACTCTTCAGTAGATTTGAGACCTCTGAGGCTTTTATGTTTTCCATGTACTTTCTCGATTTGTAGATAAATAATACTATATCGCCAAGCTCTTCTCTATATCTTCAAGCTGGCGCTTCACGCTACAGTCCATCAAGCTGCCATCAACTTCAAATACTACACCGCCTATAAGCGATGGATCTGCTTTGAATGTCGCTTCGACTGGAGCTCCCAATTTCTGTTTCAAGGTAGCTAATACGCTCTCCTGTTTCTGTACCTCCAACGGCACTGCAGTAGTAACGACTGCTGTCTTGATACCATTATGCTCCTTAAAGACAATACCATAAACACGAAGAATCTCTACTAACATGCTTGCTCTGCCCTTTTCGATAACGAACGACAAGAAGCGTGATGTTGTAGGGGATACCACGTTGGCAAATACCTTATCGACGAGTGCCTTCTTCTCGGACGGCTTACGCAAAGGAGACGTTAGGAATGCCATAGCCTCTCCGCTACCAGACAATGCTTCATAGACATTGTTAGCATCGGCATACACGGCTTCCGTAGCCTGATGCTCTTGAGCAAACTCATAGAGCACGTTTGCATATCGTCTTGCTATCAGTCCCGAGTTCATACAGCAGACTAATTGAAGTTACACTCTTGAAGATACTTCTCTACCAAGTCGTTCTGGCTAGCATCCTTCTCAAGGTCCTTAGCGATGACCTTAGAAGCAATCTCGACAGAGAGCTTAGCTACAGTCTTACGGAGGTCCTGCATAGCATCAGCACGGTCCTTAGCGATCTGGGCCTTAGCGGCCTCGACGATTTTAGTAGCTTCCTGCTGAGCGGCATTTTTAGCCTCCTCGACAATATTGTCTTTCAGGGCATGGGCCTCCTTGAGGATAGAGTCGCGCTCCTTGCGTGTCTCAGCCTCTATACGAGCTTTTGTCGCCTCAATCTGCTTGAGTTCCTCTGTAGCTTTAGCTGCATTCTCAACAGCTGCCTTGATAGTAGCCTCGCGTTCGTTGATAGCTCCCAAGAGAGGTTTCCACGCGAATTTACCAAGGAGATATATGAGGATGAGGAACGTCAGACCAGTCCAGATGACTAAGCCAGGTTCTGGTGACAATAAATCCATGACCTAAATATGTTTTGATAAATATCTTGCTTAATTATTAAGCTGTCAAGAACGCCATGATGATAGCGAACAAACCAGCACCCTCGACCATACCTGCAGCGATAAGCATTGCAGACTGGATTTTACCTGCCATCTCTGGCTGACGAGCCATAGCGTCAAGAGCCGACTTACCGATATTACCGATACCAATACCAAGACCGATAACAATAAGGCCAATGCCTACACCAACTAGATTCATAATTCTAAGTTTTAAAAGTTATTTGTTGTTTAATTTCTTACATATATTAATGTTCGTCGTTTACGGCAAGACCGATATACAAAGCTGAGAGCAAAGTAAAGATATATGCCTGCAAAGCGCCGAATATTATTTCGAGGACGAAAATGATGAGAGTGAGAAGGATTGAAGGCACTGACATAGCAATGCTGCCGATGATAAATATCATCGATATCAAACTCAATATAATAATGTGACCGCCTGTCACGTTTGCGAACAAACGGACGAGAAGAGTAAATGGGCGGATGAACATTGTTACGATTTCGATAGGCACGAGGATGAACTTCATTACGAAAGGTACGCCAGGTACGGTGAAGTTATGTATCCAATAGTGCTTAGTTGCGTTGAAATTAGTCAAGATGAAAGTACCCACAGCCAAAGTAGCGGTAAATGCGATATTACCAGAGAGGTTTGTGGAGAATGGGAAGAATGGGATAAGACCTATGATGTTGTTGATCCAGATAAAGAAGAACAATGTCAACATATAAGGGACGTACTTAGCCGACTTTTCGCCAATCTGTTCGTCTGCGATATCCTTAACAAAAAGAACTACTGTCTCGATAGCATTTACTGCGCCATGAGGAACAAGAGACTTTCTGTATGCCTTGGATGCAGAAACAAATATCAACAAGATTACTATTACAGACAGCCACATTGAAGCCACATTTCTTGTAATAGAGATATCCAAAGTTGGACGAACGGCTGTTTCTGTTGCGGTATTGACAAGAAGTTTCTCTACGACTCTTCCTTCTGGAACACCCATATACCATACGAGACCACCTTCCTCTACCTTTGCACCATCTTCGAATGAAGAAGAAAGAGTAAAGAGGAAATGTCCGTTGTGATAAGCGATTACTGGGAGAGGTATAGAAATTTTCTTCTCTCCATCCTCACTTTCCCAACCTACAATATCCCATTGATAAGCATCCAACACGTGGTGAAAAATGAGATGAGTCATATCCAGACCCTCTTCTTCATGAGCTTCAGCTGCCAGATCTACAACAGCAGCTTCTTCTTGCGCATTAGCTATACCAACATTTGCAAGAAGTGCCAATAGCAATATGAATATATGTGTTGTTTTTTTATACATAATAGCCATGAGGTTACTGTTTCATACTAAATGCAAAGTATTCTACGCCACTTGCCACTAAAAAGTTCACACAAAATGCCACCGAATATAATATATTCTCTTTTGACACCGAATAATATACCAAAAATAAAACTGCAGAAACTATCGCCAATTTTACAGCCTCCGAGAGGAATACTACTGACAATGAAGATATTGCATATTTAGTCAAAATATATTGCCTGATGAAAGTCAACAACGCTGGCAACAGGAAACCCAATCCTAATATTTTATCAAGGTGACCTATTTCAATCACTGCAAAATTCAGGACTATTATAGCAAGAGCGGACCAAGACCAGACCTTCACCATCATACATATACCCGACTAAACGACAAGAGACGCATTCATAGCGTCTCTTAGTGTCCTATAAAGTCTATTACTTTTTTACCTCTTGAGCTTTTACTCCTTTGTCAGGCATATTGCATGTACCATTGAAGGTTGCGCCTGGCTCTATACTGAGTTTGCTGATAGTCATTTCTCCTTTGAATACTGAAGAGCTACGGAGAGACAACAATTCGCTAACATCCATCTTACCCTCGAATTGGCCGCTTATTTCAGCACTGCCACATTTGATTGTTCCTTTAATCACACCACTTTGACCAAGTACGACCTTGCCTTTTGACTGAATATTACCTTCTATAACTCCATCAACGCGCAAGTCTCCATTAGTTTCAATGTCTCCTACGATCTTTGTTCCTTGTCCTATAATATTAGGGAGACGATTCTGGTTATCTTCAAATGTCTTTGACATATATCCTAATTGTTAATTATTTGCAATAATAACGTGAAACGTTTAAAAACGTTTCCGCAAAGATATGAAATATAATTTACGCAGCAACTAATATCTCTATTATCTCTATCTGATTTGCAAAAGGCACATCTGCCATTCTTCGTGCAGTTTCGGTATAGTACTTTACGTTTTCGAGCAAGTATTTCTGTTGAGCATACCAATCTTTCTTTGAGATATGCTTATTCTTTTCTTGCTCTGCTTCAAACCATTGAGTCAGTACAGAGCCTAAATCGGCACGGGACAAATAGCTATAACGAGCATCATATATTACTTGTTCAATGATACCTTGAGGTTCGACCTTTTGTATGACATTAGTAACCACCTTCAATACAAGTTCCATCTGTTCAGACGAGAGACGCAACTTAGAGAGCTTCTCTGCTACAAAAGCGGCATCAGACTTATACTCTTTGGCGAAAACGGACTGAACAAAAGACAATATAGCTGATATTCTACATACTACATAATCTTCATCGGTAAGATGATTTGCTCTAGACAGCATATCGAGAGACTGTATCATCATAGAGAAGATCTTCTCCATGCCACCGCCATTCTTTCGAATGATTTCCTTTCTTATGTCCTCCTCGAAATCCGTTATCTTAAGTATCTGGATTTTGAGCATCATCACCTCATTAGGCTTATAAATAGAACCTGGTTCTGCATAAATAGGTTTCAGACGCTTTACAAAATACATATCTATCTCGCCCTTATACTTAACCGGCATACGGCCACGATGTTCGCAATCGAAATAATCTCTGATTTTAAGATATGTATTATCACTGACATTAACTTCTCCAGGTTCAGAAGAAGATTCCATACGAGAAGCTGTATTAACGGAATCGCCCCAAATATCAAAGACCTTCTTCTTGTGTCCGAGATTACCGGAGATAACAGGGCCTGTATTCAACCCCACTCTAATATTCCAGAAGCCCTTATCCTGCAAGCGGCGTTCCTTGACATAATCTATCATACCCAAACCGACGAGAGCGACCTCTATAGGATTAGCGCTATCATCTTCAGGCACGCCTCCGGCACACATATATGCGTCTCCGATAGTCTTGATTTTTTCGACACCGAACTTTTCTGCCAATTCATCAAAGAAAATGAAGTAACGATCCAGCTCATCTACCAACTGATCTGGATTCATGTGCTCGGCAATCTTAGTAAAACCTTGAATATCCGCGAACAATACAGTGACACACTCATACTTCTTAGTATGCTTCTGGGATGCTCTCATCAGGAGGTCGCTTGCATGGCGCTCTTTCATTCGTTTGCGATACTTCCATAGGAAATAAGCAGACACGCCAAGAACCAACAATATTAGCGTGGCAATTGTATTTGGCCAAACGCTACGCGAACGTACAATCTTCACCATACGTTGGGAGCCCCTGGCATCCTTTACATAGAAATACGACATTCCAGGGCTAGGGACACAAAGAATCTCACTTCTTTGGTCTATAATTCCATGAGACAAAAAAAGTGTATCATTTCTATGAATTATCTCATAAGGAGGAAAAAAATTATCTCCTTCCTCTGCAAAAATCACTCTGATGAAAGGTTTTGAAGTATTAATCACTCCATTTTTAACCAGTTTAGCGTCGCCGCCATCATCAGAATACTTTATATATTGCGCATATGCTAGATTGTTGAAAGACAATAAAATAGCAAAAATCGCAATAATATTTCTAGTGTTTATAGAAGCTATCATGACTACATGACCTCTCAATTTTTTGTGCAATTTACTTTTTTTTTTACAAATAATAGACTATTTTTACAACTGAAAAACTACAACTTCTTGATATGGTATCTTACACAGACACAATTTTGGTCCCATACGACTTCACTGAGAAAGCAGATTTCGCCGTAAAGCATGCTGCTGTAATGGGGAAAAACATGAAAGCAGAGATTGTTCTGCTCAACATCGCTAAGAAACAAAGCCAAGAGACAGAAATTTTGGCTCAACTTCAACCAATATGTGATAAATTCACGGTTGAGTTAGACGTGAAGGTTACTCCGCTTGTGCGCGAGGGAACGATCTTCAAGACAATTAACGAAGTTGTAGACGAGCTAAAGAGTGCAGTAGTTGTCATGGGTACACATGGCATGAAGGGCATGCAAAAGCTCACAGGTTCATGGGCTCTCAAGGTAATAGTTGGATGTCACGTACCTTATCTCATAGTACAAGACGAGCCACATTACGCAGATCCTGCAAAGATTTTGTTCCCTGTAGACTATAAGCTTGAGACAAAAGAGAAACTCAAATGGGTTTCAATGCTTGGGTACATTTGTAACATACGAGTATGCCTCTTCGGTCAGGAGGGCAATGGTCCGATGTATGACAACCCAGCTAAAGCTAATATGAATTTCTGTAAGCGTTACCTTGAGGAGCGCGATATTCCATACGATGTAGTTTGGGTAGACCAACGTGGCTCATTCTACGAATTGTCACTCAAGTACGCAAAGGAGCAGAAGGTTGACGTTATCATGATTACTACAACTCGTGATATTGCGTTCCACGATTATCTCCTTGGAGCATACGAGCAGACAATTATTGCAAACGAAGAGGGTATACCAGTATTCGTTGTTAATCCTCGTACAGAAATCAAGGTTGTTTATACCAACTTCTAGGAAGACGAATCCGTTTCATTATAGAAAGACTCTGCTAGGCAACTAGCGGAGTCTTTTTGTTTTAATAGTATGATACAGGATTGGTTGAGGCCTCACCCCCTGTACCTCAACCGTGAAGTGTACCCAAAAGGGAGGGGAGATTGCGGTCATGAATGCATGCGTTTGGTATAACGCCAATCATTTGATAGTCATATAATGCTCCTTGGTTCATCGCAATTTTTTATTTATGTATACTCGGGCTACACTCGGGCTATACTCGGGCTACACTCGGGGAAGTCCCTTGTTCATCGCAATTTTTTATTATGCGTCGCACTATTACGGAGTGAAAATTGTCTTAAATAATGAATGAGGATTGAATAACGACAACATCATCAAATAACCAGACATATTTTTCTTGTAGATGGAGGATTGTTGGCAGATGAGTTATAACTTTGCTGTATGAAAATAATACTAGCATCAAATAATGCTCACAAGGCACGTGAGATAGAGCAAATGCTCCCTTCTGACATACAGATAGAAACACTACGCGAGGTAGGATACGACAAGCCCATCATAGAAGATGCTGATACATTTGAAGGGAATGCCTTGATTAAGGCGCGAGCGATATACAAAGAATTTCAACGTCCTTGTATGGCGGATGATTCAGGATTAGAGGTAGATTGCCTTAATGGAGCACCTGGAGTATACTCAGCCCGCTACTCTGGAGAGAATGCGACTTCGGAATCAAACAACGAAAAACTCCTCAACGCCATATCTGGTCAGAGCAACTTATCTGCTAGATTTCGCACGGTAATAGCCTATATTGATGCAGCTGGCAATGAACATATATTTGAAGGGAAAGTTGAAGGGAATATTACGACAACCCCGCGAGGTACTGAAGGATTTGGATACGACCCACTATTCTGTCCGATAGAGCACCCTGACAAGACATTTGCAGAGATATCCCTTGCTCAAAAAAACGAAATCAGTCACCGTGCGCGTGCTTTTCGCGCAATGACTGATTGGTTATCTCGCCAATAGTTACCATATAACTACCTCATTCTGTGGAATAACTTATAGCGCAACTGCAACTTTAATTCTGTACGCTTAGGGCCATGAGTCTGCTCATTGCCTGTTCCTATTACATCCCTATCCAGATACCTAAGCGCCTTTATTCTAACATCAACAGAAAAATTATTAACAGGATTGATACTTAGCTGACCTATTGCGAGCACTCCCCTACCGCTGAAAGAAGGAGTAGACATAGAATACAGCACATCTGGGAGGTATGCGTATACACGCGAATTATAATCATCTGTATCAAAATGAGCCAGGAACAATGTTGCCCTTAGCAGACGCCATCTCTCCAATTCAACTTTAACCTCCTGAGACAACCACAGCCCAGAGGAAGTACTACCATCACCAATTCTATGATGAATAAATTCTGCTGCACCCTTAAACCGAATTACTGGCAAAGGCATAATTTGATATTGCACCTTATATGACACGCGATGCTCTAGTTGCTTAATGTAATTCTTTGAAGATAACGTTGCATCGTTATTGTCTACTCGCAGACGCAGAAATATCTGACTATTCTGGGTTGGAGAATAAGTTGCTTTGATTTGTATCTTATGACCATCTGACGGGACATTACAACGATACGTCAGCCATCTATTACTATACATATTGACATTAGTCAACAGAGAAAGATTTCTGATTGGAGATATTTGAAGTCCTATATATAAACCTCTCTCTCCAGAAGGCTGGGTCCATCTAGAATAAGGATTCTGAACCACGGCATAATATTTTCTACTGAAATCTCGATAAGCCAAAGATACATAGCTACCACCTGACAAAGCAAAATCTACAGCACTCATCAGGGCCAACGCATTATCATTAGTTTTTTGCAATGCCGCTTCTCCGTAAAATTTTACTCTTGGAAAAATCAGTCTATAATCTGCGTGATAAGTGGTAATATTATCGACATCAGGATAATTAATTCTATAAATCTTATCTTCATTATAGAGAGCCTTTGATGAACTCCACCGATTCAACCCTATACCTACCTTACCCATCTCGAACCCCTGAACAGCATATACGCCACATAATTGGACTGAGACATTATTTCTACCAGACAATTCGCTTTGAGTTCTATGGTACCCATCTGTCTGTATAGACTGAATAAAGATATCGGCAGTATCAACTTCAATCACGGAAGCATCATTATCTGTGAGCGAACCGAATAGAGTTAAATAAGATCTATTATGAACTATGGTGCAAGCCGCGCCACGCAGGAAATTAGCCTCAGATGCGGACAAGGATGGCGATATAGACTCGACACTTCTATCCAAAGATGCTTGTACAGAAGTCTGATTTGCGGCGAAACCACTCCACAAACCTAAACCCTGACCAACATGAGCATTATAATGACCAATTACTGCTCTTGTTATACCATTACCATTCTTTCGATAAGAAACGAACGCAGAAGTAAAATCCGTCAAAGATATACCATGAGAAGATATTGGTTCTCCCAGATCCGATTCTCCGACGACTCCGACAGTCCACACATCATTAACCGTCATCTTATTTCTAGACAACAATTTAAGAGGAGCACCGAGATAAGGTGATTTTACATCATGCGTAAACCCGATAGGCTTTGGAGATAGAATAGTGATTCTAGAAAGAAAATCACCCTTAAGGAAAAGAGATTTCTTCTTTTCGGCTTCATCTTCGTACTTGATGAAATGTGCCAACCTAGAAACAAACCACTCATCAAACTCAGGCAACAAAAGCAGATCCAGGACAGAATTGAAACTACCAAGCCGACTACGCTCATATATGATACTTTGCACCTGACTCTCAGTGAGTACGTGAATACTGCGCAATTCGTCAGCCGAAGCACTATTGATATCAATCTTTTTATCGGACAGCTCCTGCAATACCTGAGCCTCTTCTCCGCTCTCAGACAGACGTCCGTCTATAGCCATATCTTCAAGCAAATCCCTTATAGCAACATCTATTTCTGACTCGACTTGAGCATACAATACGTCAGCGCCAAATATATATAGAGTAACAAGCAAGAAAAGAAACCTCATTTTACCAAAGATTAATCAACGCCAACATAGCACCGGAAGAAACACCCAATTGATTATGATAAGACATAGAAGCATCGACTATAATATACTTACTTTGTGCACCAACTCCCACAGATGGTTGCGCCACCCCTTGTCTAATACTAATTCCGACCGATCCAAAGACAGCCTTCCCCGATTTGATAGTTGAAGCTACTTTTACGATAGCATCATGTTGCCAATTCTTTTCAACCTCTGCCTGCAAAGCGAATACACTATGATGCCATTTCACACCTACAACGACAAAAGATGGGATATCAAACTCCAGATACTTATACTTAAGCCTTCTTCCCTCTATATTCTGAACTGCCATAGCTACTGTCCATTCATCATTGAGGCAAACATGCATTCCTACCCGAGAGAAAGACGATTTATATGTAGAACCATCCATCTGCTTATGAGAGAGGACTCTATACTCCATGCCCATAGCGAACTTATGGAATCTACGAGAGATTCCGCCACCAATGGTAATGAAAGAACTAACATCGTCACCAGCCTTAAAAATCTCGCCTTGAAGATGGCAGACAGGCGTAGAGGCAGCAACCTTAGCATTCACTTGACGTAACTCCTTGAGAGAATATGGGATAGAACATGACACCTGCGTTCCGAAAGTCGTGATCTCTGAAATAACAGAAGGATTAAAAGCATCAATAGATTCGTCGATTGGCGATGTGGAATAAATATTCGCTGTCTGAATCTGCAAGGGAGAGGTATGAAACATCTCCTGAGCAAGGCATAACACCTTAGGGAATAACAAGCACAATAGAGTGCCATAAAGTCTTGAGCGTCTCACAAGATAGAATTGATTATTGTTATTTGCGCTACAAAGGTAGCAACAAATTTGTATAGAAACAACAAAAGGCCAGCGAATGCTGACCTTTTGCGCTATTTTACTTATGAAATTACTTCTTTGGCTTCATTGTTAAATTGAGGCGGTTGCCATCAGAAAGAATCTTAGAAGCAACTGCTTTAACATCATCGGCAGATATACTTTCATAAAGTTCTTGCTCATTGATAGTCTTGTCGACACCTAATTTAAGGTAATCATGAATACGAGACATCCAATAACCATTACGCTTCTTTACGGTTGCAAGGTTGCTGAGCTTATTATCCTTTACCTTTTGAAGTTGGGTCATATCAGGACCTTCATCAGCAATTTTCTTAATCTCACGCTCAATAATTGGGTAGAGAATTGGGAGTCTATCAGGATCTGTATCGAACTCTATTTCAAGCTGATAATTATACCTTACATCATCATTTGCATTAAAATCAACCGATACGCCATAAGATCCACCCTCGTCCTCTCTAATAGTATCAAGGTAACGCATACTAAGTATCTCACTCAAGATATCAGCAGTAATGACAAAGTGACGATCATACTCTTTCAATTCACCGCTATAGAGAGTCCAGCTAGTAGCCATAGAAGTCTCCATCTCCTGCTCGATTTCAGTTTGCTTAATACCAGTCTGAGGAACCAAATTAACGTCCTTAGGCAATTCGCGAACCTTAGAAGTAGGGAGAGAGCCAAGCCACTGAGCAAGCATAGGCTTTACAACCTCGATATCCATATCACCAACAAATACGAACTTGAAATCAGCTGGATTATTAAAGCGATTCTTGAAAATTTCTATTGTCTTATCGATTGTCAACTTATCGAAATCCTCAGGCACAGGATTAACTGCATAAGGATTATTAGGATACATGAAATCAGAAACAGAAACTTGCAATACGTACTTAGGATTCTTGACAACATTAGAAAGGTTATTACGGATCATAGCCCTAGTACTTTCGAATGCGTCAACATCCCTACGAGGCTCACCAAACGTCAAGTAAATAGATTGGAGGAGAGTCTCAATATCACCTGTAGAACAGCTACCTGTTACTGTTTCACCGAACATGCCTGTAGATGTTGCGTTGCGTATACTCTTACCAGATAAAACCTTAGTAAGATCTGTTGCAGAATAATCACCAAGGCCATAAGAAGAAATGAAATAATCGTTAAGCGATGCATACACAACGTCTTCAGGAGCTAAGAGCGAAATACCGCCCTTACTTACTGCTTGGAAAGATATTTGGTCTGCTGCATAATCTGTAGGCAAAAGATATACCTCAACACCATTAGAGAGAACTATTTTTGTTGACTCATAGATAGATTTCTCTTCTGAAACGATCTTACCTGGCTTTGGTGCATTAGGAACAAGAGGCATATCGTAAGATACCTCTTCGTACTTAACGAGCTCCTTATTAACTACAGCTGCCAATCTGCTCTTAAGTTCTTCAGCTGAAAGAATGCTTGTTTCAGAAGAAGGGGCCGATTCGTAAATTACGACATTAGCTGCTAATACTTGAGGTATGACCTGATTGATTAAGTCCTTTGTGATAAATGGAAGAATCTGCTTTAGCAACTCGTACTCTGTCTGTTGACTCATGAGATCTGTTCCATCTATAAAAGAACGTACACATGCATTAACATACGAAGAGGTCTGACATGTTGAGCTAGATTTGTATGCATCTTCAGCAGACTTAAGTAACTGCTGCTTAACTATTTCAAGCTCGCTAGTAGTAACACCCCAACGGCGTACCTTCTCAAATTCATCGAGGAGAAGATCATAAGCCTGACTGAATTGACCATTCTTAGGAAGAGCAACGAAAGCAAACTGATTATTCAAAGGAGTTTCCAGCTGGTCATAAGCACCAGCTGCCATAACAGGACAATCAGCCTTTGATGTCAATTCATCGAAACGAAGACCTATTACCTTAGATGTAAGATTGAAAATAATAGTCTGCAAATAGATCTCCTGGAAATTACGATACTCTCTAGGAGCGGCATTACGACGAAAACCTAACTCTATGCGGTTGCTAGTAAACTCAGGATCTGTTTCTATAGAAACGATAGGGTCCTGACCATTAAGAGTCAATGGGAAGAACTTACGCTCTGCAGGATTTTCGTGAGCAGGAATATCCTTCCACATTTCAATAATCTTCTGCTCAACAGCCTTAGGGTCGATATCACCTACAACTATGATACCCTGAAGATCAGGGCGATACCACTTATGGTAGTATTTGCGAATATCATCATAAGAGAAATGCTTGATTACGGCAGAATCTCCTATAATATCACGAACTTCATAAGGAGTACCCTTCATCGTATTCTTACGATGATTCATAACAACACGACGAGATGCTACATTTCTGGTACGCCACTCCTCAAGAATTACGCCACGCTCAGCATCAATTTCCTTCTCCTCGAGAGAGATGAAACCAGACCAATCATGGAGAACCAACAGAGCACTATCAACAACTGAAGGATTTGTTGTTGGGACATTATCGAGATTGTAAACAGTCTCATCAAAAGATGTATATGCATTAATATTAGCGCCGAACTTAACGCCTTGACGCTCCATGTAATCAATAATACCCTTACCTGGGAAATTAGCTGTTCCATTAAACGCCATGTGCTCAAGGAAGTGAGCGAGACCATTTTGAGAATCCTCCTCAAGAGAAGCACCTACTCTCTGTGCAATATAGAAAAACGCGCGATCCTTAGGGTACTCATTGTGACGAATGTAATATGTTAATCCATTCTCCAATTGGCCGATAATAAAAGCGGTGTCAACAGGAAGAGGCGTTTGTGCACCAGAATTTGTCTGGAACAAAAAGGAGGCAGCACATACTGCCAATAAAAACAATTTTTTCATGCTATGATTTGATTAATTAATTGAGTCACAAAAAAATAACCCGAGGAGAGAGGCAATATATTGTATAAAGCCTATACTCCTCGGGTTTATAACCTTAAAAATTATTTCTTGTTCTCCTTGCGGCTAACAATCTCGTATGCGAGAGGAGTAGCGAGCAAGAGAGAAGAGAATGTACCGATGAACATACCAACGAACATCGCGAAGATGAAACCACGAATAACCTCACCACCCAAGAAGAAGATAACGATGAGAGTTACGAGAGTTGTCAAAGATGTATTGATAGTACGAGCCATTGTTGAGTTCAAAGCAGCGTTCATTACCTCCATAGCAGTTGCCTTTGGAGTGAGGTGGAACTGCTCACGGATACGGTCGAAGATAACCACGGTGTTGTTGATAGAGTAACCAACGATTGTAAGGATAGCAGCGATGAACGACTGGTCGATCTCCATTGAGAATGGCATGATAGAATATGTCAATGAGAAGATACCGAGAGTAAACACTACATCGTGAGTCAAGGCAACTACAGCAGACATACCATATGCCCAGTTACGGAATCGGAAGAAGATATAACCGAACATTACGATGAGAGAGAACAATACTGACCAGATAGCCTTCTCAGTAATATCAGAAGCCATTGTAGGACCTACCTTCTGTGAAGACATACGGTAATCTGCGAGGAACTGATCCTTAGTAACGTCAGCACCGAGGAGAGACTTAACACCATTGTAAAGTTTTGTCTCAATCTCATCCTGAGCATTCTCTGCTGTATTGTCAATGCCATAGTTTGTAGAGATACGAACCTGATTGTCATCACCATAAGTCTTTACCTCTACTGTAGCATCACCGAACTCAGCAGCGAGACCAGCGCGAACCGCCTCTGGAGATACTGAATTCTCGAAACGTACTACATAAATCTGACCACCAGTGAAGTCAATGCCCTTGTTAAGACCACGGATAGCAAGAGATGCTATACATACAACCATATAAGCAGCAATCACTGCGTAGTATGCCTTACGGTTCTTGAGGAAGTTGATGTTAACATTCTCCATGAAGTGCTCAGAGAAGCCTGTGTAGAACTTCATGTTCTCATGCTTGTTAGCCATGTGCTCAATAATGATACGGCTAAGGAATACAGCAGTGAAGAATGATGTAGCAACACCTATCATCAATGTAGTAGCAAAGCCCTTAATAGGACCAGTACCGAATGCGAAAAGAATGATAGCTGTGAGGAATGTAGTGATGTTAGCATCGACGATAGCTGACATAGCGTTCTTGTAACCCTCAGCAACCGCTGTACGAACTGTCTTACCAGCACGCATCTCCTCCTTGATACGCTCATAGATAATTACGTTAGCATCCACAGCCATACCGATGGTAAGTACGATACCTGCGATACCTGGCAAAGTGAGGACTGCACCGAATGATGCAAGAATACCTATGATGAAGAAGAGGTTTGCAATAAGAGCGAAGTCGGATACAAGACCAGCACGCACACCATAGAATACTACCATGTAGATAAGAACAACTATGAATGCAATGAGGAAAGACCAGAGACCACTCTCAATAGCCTCCTGACCAAGAGAAGGACCTACTACAGTATCCTCTACGATAGTTGCAGGAGCAGGGAGCTTACCAGACTTAAGAACGTTAGCCAAGTCTTGAGCCTCCTCTGGAGAGAAACCGCCAGTGATAGAAGAAGAACCGCCAGTGATCTCACCATTAACTGTTGGATAGCTGTATACATAACCATCAAGAACGATAGCAATGCAACGACCGACATTAGCCTTAGTGAGCTGAGCCCAACGGCGAGCGCCCTCAGAGTTCATTGACATTGAAACCTCATAGTGGCCACCCTTGTCGCTAGCCTGATGACGAGCGTTAGTTACAACGTCGCCCTCAAGAGGAGCGCGGTCATTATTAGAAGTAGACTTGATAGCTACGAGTTCGTATACTGTCTCTTTAGGATTGATAGGCTCAGCGAAGAACTGCTGCATCTCAGCGCCTGTACGTGGCTTTACTGACCACATAAGCTTAAGGTCGCGAGGGAGAAGGCGACGAACCTTATCCATAGCGAGATACTCCTCAACTACCTTTACATCCTTAGCGAGAGCTACACCAACCATTGGGCCGTAACCAGCAGGAGTGAAGTGGAGATAAGAAGCAATAGAGCGTACAGATGTACGTGTTGTAGCAGCTGCTGTAGAATCGCTAGAAGCGGCGCCAGCGAGAGCGAGGACATCAGAAGAAGCAGCAGACTCAGCCTTTGTTGTATCAACAACCTGCTCCATTGTAGCTTGGATAACTGCAGCGAGCTGGTTCTGAATCTCCTGATTATTATAAGTCTCCCAGAACTCGAGGCTAGCTGTACCTTGGAGGAGTTTACGAACACGAGCTGGATCTGTAACACCAGGGAGCTCAACCATTACACGGCCTGCCTTTTCGAGACGTTGAATATTTGGCTGTGCAACACCGAAACGGTCGATACGAGTACGGAGAACGTTGAAAGCATTTTGGATAGCACTCTCAGTCTCATCGCGGAGAACCTTGACAACCTCAGAGTTTGACATATTGCGGTTAACGCGGTCCTTCATATCGATAGTAGCAAAGATAGTTGCTAACTGTCCATTAGGACTGAGTCTCTCGAATTCATCCTGAAAGAGAGTGATGAAATCAGAAGTAGAATTCTTCTCTGCCTCGATAGCATTTTCTACAGCCTGCAAGAATACAGGATCAGTATTATGAGCTGAGAGAGCCTTTACGATATCGGATACTTTAACCTCCAAAATCAAGTTCATACCACCCTTGAGGTCGAGGCCGAAGTTAATCTCATAGCCCTTGCACTCCATGTAGGTGTACTTCTTAAGGTAAAGGAAGTTGTAAACCGGCTCATTAGCAATTGAATCAATGTAGGCGGTCTCTTTAGCGGCATCACCATTTGCGAATGCCTTTGCGTCGCTTTCTACTTTACGAGTAAAGTATGTGAACGACAACTGGTACAAACACACCAACGCCAAGAGAATGGCGAAGGTTCGTACGAAGCCTTTGTTCTGCATCGTTTTTTAATGTTTAATATATGCTATTATTATTTATTTTCTATTTGTTTTAGATAGCCTTAGAACGGCATACTATAAACGGCGCAAAGATAGTACAAAGTTTAAAGAATACCAAAAAATATAGACGAATGATAAATCTTACTGAATGATAGAATCCACAAAGGGGAACCCGTGGGTATTTTTTAAGAAAAAAAGTCAGACGACTATCACAGTCATCTGACTTTGGTTAGTTTATTTGATTTGCTATGATATTATTTCGAAGTAATGTCGTCGCGAAGAGCCTCAACAAGTTGAGAAATCTTCTCAATCTGATCCTCAGTAATACCGCCATCCTCAATCGAGTTATAAACCTCATGAAGTGGAGCAAGACCAGCCTTGATTGTCTTAGCGTACTCATCCTCTGGGAACTTCTGCTCGAGGATCTCCATCATCTTAGCGAGAGGTTCACGCTGAGACATAACGATCTTAACCATCTCCTTATTGAGGAATGTATTCTCTGAGATGTGAGTTGTAACGTACTCTGCCTCGATCCAGCTACCTGCTACGATAAGTATTGAGACAGGGCCACGGCCGTTACGGTTGAGGTAGTCATATGAATCATAGAACGACTCAGTGATAAGTTTAGTGAGTTCGTCCTTGTTATTCTCATTGTTTTCAAGTTTGCTAGGAAGTTCTGGATCTACGCCAGTAGTCATATCGAGTTCATCGATAAGCCCCTTGATAACGTCCATGCAATCCATGATACCCTGCTGCTGGTTGTATGTACTAGCGTAGCACATATCTGCACTATATACACCAAGGTTGAGGGCGCGCTTATACTCTGTGAGGTAACCATCTGCATTTGTAAGATCGTTGCAAAGAGTTTGGATATATGGAGCCTCGATACGATTAAGCATCTCCGTTGTCTCAAAAGCCGTTGGAAGAGGGTAAACGAACTCTCGAACGTTCTCTTCAATATTTTGCTTAATAGCCTCGTTAGCTTTATTGCTAGAAGACAAAGAACAGCCTGCTGTGATAACGGCACCTGCTACTACCAATGCACTTAAAAATGCGTTCTTCATTTTATGGAATGTTAAATCAGTTAATTTGAACAACTTTTCAGTGCACAAATGTAACTCTATCATTTAAGAGAAAAAAACATTTTCTAAGAAATATTCGTTTTGAGGGTAAAAAAACTAGAAAAACAGGCTTCCATTCCTGTTAAACTCCAAGCCCAGTACCGAAATATCATCGAAAGCGAAACCATTAAGTTTATCTCGCTCGGCCATTTCATCGATTCGTTTCATAGCCTCATCGATATTTATGGTAGTCTTCATAATGTTCTTAAGTTCTTGGAAAGAGTTACGAACGCGACTACCCTCATCGACCTCTACCAGACCGTCTGTAAAAGCGACAAGTTTAGTTCCCTTACGGATACGAACAGACTCCTCCTCAATAGTAGGCATTTCATCGAGCATACCTAAAGCAATAGAACCTGTCTCAAGCTCGCGTATTTCATCAGTACCAGGAGCGCATAGCAATGGAGACAAGTGACCGGCGTTCACATAAGTGAGACGACCTGTTATTTTATTGTACCTACCCAGGAAGGCGGTAATAAACTTATCGTTTTTTGAATTGTAATTAAGTCGTTCATTGAGCTCCTTCACGAGTCGGCTCATAGGGATATTGGCTGTAAAGAGAGAACGAACGATAGCCTGGAAGTTAGACATCAGCAGAGCAGCGCCCATACCCTTACCACTAACATCAGCTATACAGAAACCTACACTATATGGTGACAGAGGCAATACGTCATAATAGTCGCCACCAACAGCATGGTGAGGTTTATAGAGAGAACGAACTGTGAGGAAAGAAGTACTAAGCATCTCGCTATCCTTAGGAACAAGGCTCTGCTGGATTTGAGAGGCGATCTCGAACTCATGCTTTAGGCTCTCCTGCTTCAAGAGACGCACTTGCATTTTCTTATTCTCGATGAATACGATAATAAGATTAGCGAGGATTTGGATATACTTAATATTGCGCAAAGTAGGGGATACGCCATCACCGAGTTCCTGATCACCTACAAGCACATAACCCATCAACTTAAATTCGTGGTATAGAGGAATAACAGCATCGAATATCAAAAGTTTCTCTCGCTCAGAGAGCGCGAGATTTTCAATTTTAGTAATACCTACTAAATCTGTTTCCGGGTCAATAGAATCAGCCTGTTGCTGAGTAACGCCACAAGCCAGAATTTGATTCCAAGTATTATCTTCTCCACGGGTATATACTATGACTCTACCCACACCAAGCTCTTCCCGAAGCAAAGTTTCAAACTCCTGCATGAGTTCTTCGACACTATGCTTCTGGTTGATAGTCTGAGTAACATCGAGCAACAAGTTCAGTCGCTCTTTGTACAGGCGTACAATATTAGGACGTGAATTATCCAATCCCGTGAATTTAGTTCGATCGGGCACAAATTTAAACAATATTACTCATGCTTGCAAAAAGCATGAGTAATTTGCTAACTAATTCTCACTTAATATAATTGTATAATTCGCGTGCAATAGAAGCGTGTTCGTTATAATCGGGGTGGTCGCCACCACCATTTTTCCATTGTTGAGAAAAGAAGAAATGTTCAACAGAATCTACGTTTGCCTCGACGGAGAGCAGCATTTTTTCCTGCCAGTCTCGCAGGGCGGGGTCTGCCATTGGAGAAGAAAGCAGAACGATACGAGCATCTGGATTATGGTGTCTTACCTTATCAATAAAATTTACATACGCGGTGCAAAATTCTGTCGAATCCTGGATACCATCATTCTGACCTAAGCAGATGCACACTATACTTGCTGGTTCAGCGAAATCGTATTCATACTGATTATCTCGAAGACTTATCTTATCGTACACCTGAGGCATTACGATATCCATATCGCAGCAAGAGTGAATCAGACCGATACCAGATACTGAAGTAAGCATCCAGCGAGCGCCAAGCATACGAGCCACACGAGGGCCATATGCCAAATAAGCCAAATGGCGATCGCCCCATCTACCAGTACCATAAGGCACCTCATCACAATACGCTTCAGCACCGCAAGTAATAGAATTCCCCACAAACTCTACTATAGGCGAGCACTCGGGGATCACTCGGCTTGCTCGCAATTTTTCTGTTATTACACTATGCAATTGTATATATCCATGAGACGCTTCAGTGTCTTTACAAACCAGCACTTCGTGACTTGGAGCTATAGTCAAAAGAGTATCTAAGACTAAAGTATTGAACGTTGTATCAATACATATTCTAGTATTCTTGCCATCGATGACGAGTTCGAGATAATTAAAGCCAGCGCCATCCCATACCTGTTCATCTATAATATTGAGAGTACACTTCTGCCCTTCAAAAGCGAAAGCAAAATATGACCCGGCAGCCCATTGACGAGGGCCGACAGAATCGGCAGTGTAGAGGCTGCGACCGACAAACTGGATATTAGGATCGGACCCTTGGTATACCCTAACAGCTTGTTGAGAACAAGCAGCCAGCAAGACAGCACAAACTATGGCAATACAATACCTGCACATAAAATATCAATTTTACTTAAGTCTATGAATAACTTCGAGCATAGCTCTTGAATTATGGTATGGGCACTTCCAGAAGCCAGCCAGACAATCGTCATACACATCCTGGCCATCCTTATTAACACGCCATATCCATTCACCCTTTGCTCTAGGAGCAGAGAGATGAGACTTTATGAAGTCCCACACCGAATAGAGAGTATCGAGATACTTCTGCTCACCAGTTAGTCGCCATGTATCAGCCAAGCCACACATAGCCTCGGCCTGAGGCCACCAATGCTTGTCAGTATCGAGATGACCATCTACCTTTTCGTAGAATATAGACGAACCACGATCAAGCCCCTCCTCGAGAGTAATATCCACTAAACGCTTAGCTATTGGGCGGAGTCTAGACATCCATTCCTCATCTGCTATAACCTCAGCAGCCTCATACAAAAGCCAAGCGCCCTCTATATCGTGACCATAGGAATCTATATTAGCCTTATTGGTCCAATCCATATCAAAGAAAAGCTTGAAACGTCCAGTTGTGGCATCAATAATCCTATTAGTAAAAATATCCAACAAGTGGCAGATAGAATTACGAAGTTCTGGAGTAGGATTAGCGCGATAGAGATTCACATAAGGCTCTATGATATGAAGGTGAGTATTCATAGACTTAGGAGTATTCTCATCCTTTTCAGACAAACGCACATCAGCCATAGGAGTCCAATCTGCTGCCAATGCCTCTATATATCCGCCATCCTTAATATCGCGAAAATACTTTTCGATGAGATGATAAGTCTCTACAGCCATATCGAGGGCACGCTGATTCTTAGTTGCGCGGTAATACTCTGACAGACCATATATAATGAACCCCTCAGCATAAGCCTGTTTCTTAGTATCTAGAGGAGAACCATCGGCATTCAAAGACCAGAAAAAGCCACCATTCTTCTTATCATAGAAATATTCGGCTATATAATCGAACAATCTATCAGCAGCTTTCTTATACTCTGGCAAGTGAAAGGCATTATACCCTGAAGAGAAAGACCAAAGCATACGTCCATTGAGGATAGCACCCTTTGGAGCATCAGGCACGAGATTACCCTTAGAGTCGCGCTCACCATAAAAACCTCCATGCGAAGAGTCCTGCATATTATCTATCCAATAATGTAGAATGCGAGAATGCTCTTGCTCTAATTCTGGTATAATATTCATCATTACTTTGTAAATTCTTCTAGAGTAATAGTCCAATTTGAATCATACAACGCCTTACGAGGTCCCCACTCATTAGCGGTCTCGATAAACTCGCTCCAGCACATGAACCAGCTCCAATTTTTCTGAGCCTTAAGAATCTTCTCGGTAGGAAGTTTACCACACTCGCCAAGAGCTATAATCTTACCGTTAGCCAGATCAGACAAAAGATTATAATCCTTCTCCTGATAATTCTGGTTATACACATCAGTTGCCAAGATATCAACTATATCGTGGCCTGGGAAGAAATCGGCATAATTAGTAACATTGAAGCCATTTACTTCATTGGCATTAAAGACCCAAAGGAGGTTATTCAGATGGTGGTAATTTGTGAGGCGATCGTATAACATACGATATAGAGCCTGATAGCCAGTCTTGCCAGGGCGGTCTCCCCACCAGAACCAGTTGCCATTCATCTCATGATAAGGACGCCAAATAACGGGGATATTCTCGTCCTGCAACTGACGGAGGAAGAAAGCTATTACATCGACCTGAGCCTCCCAGCGCTTATGAATCTCGGTACCAGGAATGAGAAGCTGTCTCCACTGTTCGTCAGTGAGCTTAGACTGTATACCATTCTCGCCCTTCCATATTGTATAATTATCCTCTATTGTAGGAGGTACGGCATGCCACATGAAAGTAATTATGGCGCCACGCTTATGCCACTTGATAGCATTATCAATAGAACGCTGACGGAAATTAATACCATCGAGAGAATTAGGCTTAGAGTAACCGAAATCCTGACCGAACACGACGGGGTGGCTACCTTCCACGAGGTTCTCTACACGTTCCATATAGATATCGGAATATAGAGGATACGAGTGCTGACCTGTGAGGCAACACTTACCACGCAACTCATACAACTTTGCCAAAAGGGCCTTAGCTTCTGGAGTGGCCTTTGGGTTCATAGGCTCATATTGAGCTATGGCAGGCACTGTCAATAGTGCTGCCATAGTCAATATCACAAATAGTTTGTTCATAGACTAAAAGGGGTTTACTTGTTCATATCTATAAGAGCATTGATACGCTCTACAGACTTATGCGAATACAGATCATCCTCTGGAGTATTCATACAATAATCAACCAGCTGGTCGACTGTTGTTGTAGCCACATGCATACGGGTATCGCTGGATGCATAATAGATGAACACCTTACCATCGGGGTCTTCTATCCAACCGTTAGAGAAAGCAACATTAGAGACGTCGCCCACTCGTTCTGCTCCGTAAGGAGCCAAGAAATGTCCTGCAGGCTTGTGAGTAACAACCCATGGTTTCTCCAGATCAGTCATAAACATATATAGGACATAACGGAGACCAGCAGCAGTATTACGCACACCATGAGCCAGATTGAGCCAACCATACTTAGTCTTGATAGGGGCGGGGCCCATACCATTCTTCACCTCGTATACAGTATGGTAAGTCTTAGCATCGATGATAAGTTCGTCCATGACCTCAGCCTTAGTGATATCCTCCGTGAGACCCCAACCGATACCGCCACCAGAACCTGTATCGATGAAACCATCCTGAGGTCGAGTATAAAAAGCATACTTGCCGTCTACAAAATATGGGAAGAGGACGACATTGCGCTGTTGGCCAGCATGAGAGATAAGATCTGGAAGACGCTCCCACGACTTAAGGTCCTTGGTACGAGCAATGGCTGCAGCAGCAACTGCGCTAGAGGTATCGCCCTCTGGAGCATTAGGGTCTTTACGCTCAGAGCAGAATACGCCATATATCCAACCATCCTCGTGCTGGGTGAGGCGCATATCATAAACATTCGTATCAGGATTCCCTGGAATCTGAGGCATAGATATCGGGCGCTCCCAGAAACGGAAATTATCCACTCCATTAGGGCTTTCAGCCACAGCGAAGAAAGACTTACGGTCGACCGACTCTGTACGGACAACCATAATATACTTACCATTCCACTTCATGGCGCCAGCATTGAAAGCAGCATTAAAAGAGATACGCTCCATGAAATAAGGATTACGTTTCTCATCGAAATCATAGCGCCACTTTAGAGGTACATGTTCACGGGTAACGACGGGATTGGCATACTTATTATAAACGCCATTAACAGAGAACAGCATCTCGTTAGGACGAGAGAGGAGTTCTTCATGCTCCTTTTCTATACGCGCTCTACGCTCGCTATATACTGAATTAGTCATATACAAAATATGAATTTGAACGAGAGCAAAAGTATAGAATAGAGAGGAATAGTCTATAATACTATTTAGACAAATGATGATACTTCTAGATTGTTAACAAAACAAAATAACTCCCGAATGACATCTTATTACAGAGATAGTCATCCGGGAGATAAATCTTTGCCTTAAAAACGATAGGCTATAAAGAAAGAACGGTAAAGGGCAACCCTATACCATGTGATACTATTCAAACTCTTTAGCGATAGAAGCGGCAATTTCAGCCATCTCCTCTGGAGAGAACTTAGCGCGCTCATTAGAGAAATTCATCTGACCCTCAGACTGAAGAGGTACGAGATGAATGTGAGTATGAGGCACATCGAAACCGAGAATAGCTACACCAACGCGCATACAAGGGATAGCCTTCTTTTGGGCGATAGCCACGCGACGAGCGAAAGCATGCAATGCTGCATACTCTTCCTCAGACAGATCGAATGCATAATCTACCTCGTGCTTTGGCACAACGAGGGTGTGCCCTTTGGCGAGAGGATTGATATCAAGGAAAGCATAATGCTTATCATCCTCGGCCACCTTGTAGGAAGGAATATCGCCAGCTATGATTTTACTAAATATAGAAGCCATAGTATTAGTCGCAAAGTTCTATTTTAACGATTTCGAAAGTCATGACACCGGCAGGTACTTTAACATCTGCCAACTCACCTACCTTTTTACCTAGGAGGCCCTGAGCGATAGGAGTGCTTACAGCAATCTTACCAGCCTTGAGGTTAGCCTCAGACTCAGGCACGATAGAGTATGCCATTTGAGCATTATTCTTGGTATTCTTGATAGTTACCTTTGTGAGTATCTGAACTTGAGTTGTATCAATCTTAGTTGCATCTAACACGCGAGACTCAGCAATCTGTAATTTTAGTTGAGCGATTTTAGTTTCGAGGTGCGATTGTGCTTCCTTAGCTGCATCGTACTCAGCGTTCTCCGACAAGTCTCCCTTATCACGTGCCTCAGCGATCTGCTGGATTACCTTTGGACGTTCCTCACCCTCGAGGCGAGCGAGCTCCTCCTTCATCTTCTTTAAACCCTCTGCTGTAACGAAGTTTGCCATATCTAATCAATTGGTTTATTATCTGTTAAACGTA
>JAKSLC010000029.1 GCA_024401415.1 Bacteroidales bacterium
GGCTTATAACGTTGCTCAGTCTTTTTTACTAGAAACCAATGAAGCTATATATGGTCTAGGCATCTTGCAGAACGGTAAGATGTCTCAGCGAGGAACAGATAAGGTTCTATGCCCAGGTAATACCGAGGATGGTATCCCATATATTCAGTCGTCTAAAGGTTATGGCTTGTATTGGGATAATTACTCTACAACTCATTTCTCCGATAAGGAAAATGTGATGACGTTTGATTCCGAGACAGGAGGGGCTGTAGATTACTTTTTTATGTATGGTAAAAATGCCGATGGGGTAGTGGCACAGATGCGTCATCTCTCAGGAGATGTGCCTATGTTCCCTCTGTGGACTTATGGCTTCCATCAGTCAAAGGAGCGTTATAAATCTCAAAAGGAGACAGTAGGTGTAGTCCATAAGTATCGTGAGAATAATATTCCGCTAGATGGTATTATACAAGATTGGCAATATTGGGGTAATAATTATCTTTGGAATGCCATGGAGTTTATGAGCGAAGAGTTCTCCAATCCTAAGTCTATGATGAAGGATATTCACGACAACCATGCACATTGCACCATATCTATATGGTCTTCTTTCGGGCCTAAGACAAAGCCGTACAAGGAGTTGGATGAGAAGGGGTTGCTGTTTGATATAGAGACTTGGCCTCAGTCGGGTATTAGTCATATCTGGCCTCCTCGGATGGATTACCCTTCAGGTGTAAGGGTATATGATTGTTATAGTAAGGAGGCAAGAGATATCTATTGGAAGCACTTGAAGCGTCTTTTTGACCTGGATTTGGATGCTTGGTGGATGGATTCTACAGAGCCGGACCACTTTAACCCCAAGTCTCAGGATTTTGATCGCAAAACAGCCCTAGGCTCATATCGAAGCGTACGTAGTGTATATCCATTGATGACTGTCGGTGGTGTATATGAGAACCAACGTGCTGTATCATCAGATAAGCGTATCTTTATTCTTACTCGTTCTGGTTTTGCGGGGCAGCAAAGATATGGTTGCAATGTATGGTCGGGCGATGTTAATTCTACTTGGGAGATGCTTCGCTCTCAAGTGCCTGCAGGTCTTAATTTCTCTTTGACAGGAAATCCTAATTTCAATTCCGATCTTGGAGGTTTCTTTGCTGGTTCGTATAATGGTTCCTGGAAGGGTCTTCCAGGATATAAGAATCCTGCTTATCATGAGTTGTATGTCCGTTGGATGCAGTACGGTGTATTTACACCTATGATGAGAAGTCATGGCGCTGATGTGCCTAGAGAGGTATATCTCTATGCTAAGGATGGTGAAAGTATCGACGCCTCTCCTGTAACTTGTGCGATGAAGTCGGCTATTCAGTTGCGCTATAGACTTCTGCCATATATCTATTCAACAGCTTGGCAGGTGTCTAAGAATCGTAGTACGTTTATGAGAGCGCTAGTAATGGATTTTTCATCTGATGAAAGGTGCCTTGATATAAACAATGAATTTATGATGGGTAGTTCTATCTTAGCAACTCCTATTCTCCACGCTCAGTATACTCCTGAGATTATCAAGCGTGACTCAGATGCCAATGCTGGTTGGGCCAGGGATCAAAAGAAGCAGGAACTTGATATGGATGAGGTAGACTTTACTGCTGTAAGAGTTAATTCCTTCTATCTGCCTGCAGGCGCAGTATGGTACGAGTTCGCTAATAATACTAAGTATGAGGGCGGACAAGAAGTCTCTTTGGAAACTACGTTAGCAAGTAATCCTTTCTTCGTGAAGGCTGGTTCTATATTGCCAATTGGTCCTGATGTCCAATACTCAACAGAAAAGAGCTGGGATAATCTTGAAATTAGAGTATATGAGGGTGCGGATGGAGTGTTCACTTTGTATGAGGATGAGTTTGATAACTACAATTATGAACAAGGTAAGTATACCGAGATCGACTTCAAGTGGAATAACCGAAAGAGAGAACTTACTATCATGCCACGCAAGGGTTCTTATAATGGTATGCTGGATACACGCAGTTTCAGTGTCTTGTTTATTGATGGCTCACAGTCTCATAAGGTGAGAGGCGTAGTCTATGCTGGTAAGAAAGTTATTGTAAAGTTATGAATATAGAAGAAGCAAGAGAACTATGCCTTGCTCAAAGGATGGCGACAGAGGATATGGTATTCGGTGATGATTATGTATGTTTTCGCGTAATGGGTAAGATCTTTGCAGGTCTAAATCTGAAAATGGGCAATGTTCTTGTGCTGAAATGGTCTCCTGATGATTTCGATGATGTTTGTGAGAGGTATTCTTCCGTAGGTCAAGCTTGGCACTGGCATAAAAAGCATTGGATTCAAATTAATCTCGATGCAGATGAACCCAATGATGCGGTTTTGAGAGAAATGATATCTTATGCATATTCTGTAGTGGTAAAGAAGCTTACAAGGGCTCAAAAAGCTGAATTGGCACAGTTGTAGATTTATTGTTGTAACCATATTTGGGGAAGTGACATGCTTTTTGTCGCTTCCTCTTTCTTTTGTGCGTGGTAGATGGGGGTCTCTCTTTGTAATGTATATACTTTTGTGTTGTTACCCCATGTTGTGATGGGGTGTAATGTGAAAATATGTATAAAAATTGCAGTGTAACGATTTGAAAGTAGGGGGTGTACTGCATTTTTTTTATTTTTACTGTACGACTTGTTTTTTTGGGGCATGATTGTCTGTTTTTTCAGCAAGATAGGTAGTAATTAGTCGTTTTAGAACAACTATATGGATAAATATTCATGAGTGATATTCAAAAAGTACTACTTTCATATTGTAAGTAAATGAGTATGATTTTTGATTGATTGAAAATTTCTTTGTGTAATATGTTTGAATATGAAATTATTATACTACATTTGTAGTGTAATTGTTAGCAATATAGAGCATTTCGGTACCAGATGGTAAGTAAAACAAGTTCTAACAGCCCAAAAGTTATGTATACGCATCTATTAAAACAGAAGGAAGCAGTTAATAAGTGGATGGAGAGATATGGCGTCCGCTTTGGAATATACAAAAATGGCACGTTTAAAGAACAGTTGTTCCCTTTTGATGCCATCCCTCGTGTTATAAGCAGCGAGGATTGGAAAGAATTGGAAAGGGGGCTAAAGCAGAGAGTAGACGCGCTTAATGCTTTCCTCCGCGATATCTATACAGATAAGCGTATAGTAAAAGACGGAATAGTGCCAGAAGATTTTGTGTACTCATCTTCAGGTTACTTGCCTCAATGCGAGGGTATAATACCTTCTAAAGGTATATTCTCCCATATATCTGGTATTGACCTTGTACAGTCTGAGGATGGCGATTGGTACGTACTGGAGGATAATCTTCGAATACCATCTGGAGCTTCTTATCCTATGATTGCTCGTCAGTTGACTAGAAAAGCCTCGCCAGAAACGTTCGATGGAGCTCGTATCTATGATAATAGAGATTATGCTAAGTTGATCCGTGGAATGATGGATCATGTGAATATTGATGGTGGTTTGGAGGTTATTCTTACTCCAGGTAGATATAATTCCGCTTATTTCGAACACTCTTATCTGGCAGAGAAAGCTGGTGTTGTTCTGGCGTTCCCTGATGATCTGTTTGTCGAAGATAACAAGGTCTATTATAAGGGCCTGTTCAACGAAAGGGAGCGTGTAGGTGTGATATACAGACGTCTGTCTGACGAGTATATGGATCCTATGACGTTCGAGAAGTCTTCTCTATTAGGTGTTCCCAATCTGTTCCAAGCGTATGCTAGCGGAAATGTCGCAATAGTAAATGCTTTTGGAAATGGAGTCGCTGACGATAAGGGTATCTACTATTTTGTTCCTAAGATGGTTAGGTATTATCTGGGCGAAGAGCCTATTCTGAAAAATGCTCCTACTTATTTGCCGTTCTTTGAGGAGGATAGAAAGTTCGTGTTGGAGAATCTGCCAACCCTTGTAATAAAGGATGTGGCTGAGGCTGGTGGTTATGGAGTGATGTTCGGCCGAGATATGGACGAAGCAAGATTGGCTGAAGTGCGCAGTCTGATACAAAAAGAGCCTCGTAGATGGATTGCTCAGAAGGTTATCAATTTTATTGACCTAGAGATTATGGAAGGCGATGAGAAGGTGATGCGTAAGGCCGATTTAAGAGCTTTTGTCGTCTCAGGTAAGGAGACAAAGGTATGGCCTAGTGGATTGACTCGCTTTACGCGCGATCCTAAGTCGTTTGTGGTCAACTCTTCTCAGGGCGGAGGTTTTAAGGATACATGGGTAATGATATAATAATTTAATACTGATATATATATGACAACAAAGATGTTGCTTTCGGCTATTTCGCCTGCTAAGGCAGATCGTCTATATTGGCTTGGCCGTTATTCTGAGCGCGTATGTACTGTACTTCATATTCTGCGTAAGTATTACGATGCTATAATCGACCATGAGTACACCGACGCTCACAAGGAGTTCTGCTCCAAGATGGGTATTCCTTGCGAGTACGAGAGCTCAAGAGAGTTTGTGCATAAGTATCTGTATGATGATTCTTTGAGCTATTCTGTAATCAATATGCTCGAAAGAGTTAAGGATAATGCTATCCTTTTGAGGGAAGAACTTAAGAGCGAAAGTCTCCAGTATGTGGAATTGGCTATCAATTACATGAAGGAGGCTGGCGTTCGCGATTTGAAGTTGTATGAAATACAGTTTGTCACGGATGTGATGTACTCGTTCTGGGGAGCGTTGGAGGATAGAATATACAATTCAAAAGTCAGAGCTCTCATCGATTCCGGTAAGTATATTGAAAAGCTCGATCTTTATATTCGTTTCGGATATGAGGTAGAACGTATAGAAGATATCATGTCGCGTTTGGAGAGGGTAGAGGCATTCGAGAGCGATTTGTATAATACAACGGACTTCGAAAATCTTAAGCAGCGCATTAATGTGCCAGGCTTCAGTACAATAGAAACTCTCAATGTGGTAAATGCTCTCTTTGCAGCATAGGTCTGAATGAATAGGAATTTCCGGTGATTCTGAGGTATACATATCGCACGCTTATTACGTTCTCTGCAGAGGTCTCTTCGCACAATTTTATGTTGCGTTGTGTTCCTTATCCTGTCGAGTATCAGCGAGTATTGTCTCAAAGAACATCGGTTATTCCTCATTGCACTGTCGTTAGAAGCAGTGATACTTTTGGCAATATAGTTCAAACTGGTTATGTGGCTGATTCTCATGATGCTTTCATGTTCGAGTCAGTAGGTACAATAGATGTATCAAAAAAGCGCATGCCAGAAGCCCTGAATCCGTTGTTTAAGTATCCGACAATGTTGACTAATACAGATGCCTCGATGCTTAATGCCATAAAGTATATTGGTGCTCCAGTGAATGGCGCCGATGAATGGGTTGTTCGCTTGTCTGAATATTTACACAATAATTTTGTGTACGAGAGTGGTGCAACTAGCGTGACAACTACTGCTGCTCAGGCGTTCGCGTTGGGTAAGGGAGTATGTCAGGATTATACCCATGTCGCCATCGCTATGTGTAGAGAGTTGGGTATACCGGCACGATATGTCAATGGCTTTATGATTGGTGAAGGAGCTACTCACGCATGGTTGGAATATTACGATGGTGCTGTTTGGCAAGCTTATGATCCGACTAATAACAGAGTCGTAGATGATACTTATATCAAAATCGCTCACGGAAGGGATTTTGATGACTGCTCTATTAATAGAGGTCGGTTCTGTGGTACAGCGCAGCAGGAGATAAAGGTATCATTGATGGTGGAGCGTGTACGAAAAATGTCCCAATAATATTATATACTCATAGATGATTAAGACCGTTGTTTCAGAAGATCTGGCAGTAGACGAACAGTTTCTTATATGTAAAAATGTAGTGGGGTCCAAGGGAAAGGATGGTAAGCGCGTTTGTATAGTTACAGGTATACATGGTGATGAGCTCGAAGGACAGTATGTCTGCTACGAGTTGTTGCGCCGTATTAATCTTGACCCGAATTCTCTAAAAGGACAGGTCGAGGTTTATCCTGCCATTAATCCACTTGGCGTTGATAGTGTGACTCGTGGTATTCCCGCTTTCGATCTCGATTTGAACCGTATTTTCCCTGGTTCACCTAATGGTCACATGGTTGAAAATGTAGCTCATCAGGTAATAGAGGACCTTCGCGGCGCCGATCTAGTGATAGATATTCATTCTTCTAATATATACCTCTATGAAGTTCCTCAAGCGCGAATATCAAATCTGTATGCAGACAAGTTGTTTCCTATGGCCGAGATGTTGAATCTCGATTTTATTTGGATTCACGAGGCTGCTACAGTGCTTGAGGCTACTATTGCTCATTCACTAAATTCTATAGGCACTCCCACAATTGTGGTCGAAATGGGTATCGGTATGAAGATAACCCGTGAGTATGGCGATCGATTGGTAGATGGCATCTTGAATCTGTTGTCAGAAATGGGAATGTGGAATGGCGCTAAGGTCGATGAGGTTAATAAGCCTATAGATTCTAGATGTGGTGAAGTTAATTTTATTAATGCTTCTCGTTCTGGAGTCATAATAAGCGCCGTCAAACATGGCACTCGAATCAAGAAGGGCGAGACTATTTGTTTGTTGGTTAATACTCTCGATGGCTCTGTTCAAGAGGAGGTGAAGAGCCCTGTAGATGGCTGGGTTTTTACTGTTCGCAGTTATCCTATAGTGTATGAGGGTTCTCTGATAGCTAGAATATTTACAGAAAAAGATTGACGCATTTTATGAAGCTTACTAATATTTTCACTATGAAGTCGCCGTTTCGCGACGATTTCGCTATTCCGGGTTATTATTTCGGTAATGGAGAAAAGACTATCGCCATTGTCGGTTCTATGAGAGGTGATGAGATTCAGCAGCTTTTTGTGGCGTCGCAGGTCGTGAAAAATCTGGCTAGATTGGAGGAGGCTGGTATGATATCTAAAGATCATGGCATTCTCGTCATCCCATCTGCTAATCACTACTCGATGAATATTAAGAAGCGTTTCTGGGCTATGGATAATACAGATATCAATCGTATGTTTCCAGGTTATGACCAGGGTGAGACTACTCAGAGGGTAGCGTCAGCTATTTTTGAAACCGTCCGAGGTTACGAGTATGGAATCCATTTGGCTTCGTATTATTTGAGTGGCAATTTCGTCCCTCATGTTAGAATTATGAATACTGGCTACCAGGACGCTGAGGATGCGCAGTACTTCGGCTTGCCTTATGTGTATATGTATCAGCCAAAGCCTTTTGATACTGGTATACTGAATTACAATTGGCAAATATTCGAGACAAAGGCATTCTCTCTTTATAGTGGCTCCACTGAGTCAATAGATAAGGAGATGGCTAAGATGACTTGGCTGTCTATTCTGCGTTTCATGAATTCTAAGGGGATCATCAAGTATCCATGCCATGGCGGTTTCCATCCTTATGTGTTCGATCAGAGTTCTCTGCATACCATAGTCTCTAAGCAGGCAGGTCTTTTTTATGTTCTTTGCAAGGTGGGGCAACAGGTGAAGGCTGGTGATATCCTCGCCAAGATTCTCGATCCTTATACTGGCGAAACTCGTGCCGTTATAGATTCTCCTATAGATGGTACAATTTTCTTCTCTTATGTACACCCGTTGATACATCAGCATTCAAGAATGTTCCAGATCTTGAAGTTTTGAATATGTATCCATTATTGAAAAATTTGCGAGCAAGCCGATACTTCCTATAGACTTCTCCGATACATTCCCCCATATACAATCATTTCTCTATTCCAAGTGATTCTATCGCTTGGAATTTTTTTGACCTTCTTCGAGTGTGGTTGATACTCTGCTGGTTTCTAGAAAGGATATCCAATAGCAAAGTTTAGGTTGATATCTTTGGCCTTAAATGCTTTGTCTGCTATAACCCATCCGCGTTTGCTGTCTAGCGACATTGGGTCATGCAGCTTTACTGCACCGTCAAGGCGTACCACAAAGAAGTCGAAGTTCAATCGTATGCCTAGTCCTCCACCTAACGCTATTTGTTTATAGAAGTCTCTGGATATCTTTGCACCCTCATCTGTTGTCGAACTATTCAACGCCCAGATATTTCCAGCATCGGCAAATACAGCACCTTCTAATGCTGATACTATGTGGAATCGGTATTCTGCATTCATCTCTAGGTGCATATCGCTGGTTTGGTTGTGGTATCGTACAGATTCGTCTGGTTTGACAGTTCCAGGTCCTAATCCTCTGATAGGCCAAGCTCTTATGCTGTTCGCTCCTCCCACAAAGTAGCTCTTCTCAAATGGTAACATCTTTGAGTTGCCGTATGGAACTCCTGCTCCTGCATAAAAACGATATACCCACGAGTTCATCCATAGGTCTGTTACTTGACATCTTACATCAATATCTGTTTTCGCGTATTGCGCATATCTGATGCCCATCAATTTGTTGTATTTGCCGTCTGCAGTCTCCACTTTCTCCATGGAGTTGCCAAAGAGGCTCAGCGCATTGCCGGCAGTCTCTATAGACCATCTCACATACCAGGTAGTTCCCAGTTTCTTCGTCATCTGCTGGTTGAAAAGGAATGAGTATCCTAGCGAAAAGATAAAGTGGTCTTGGTAGCTGTATTGAAGGTACGATTTTGATATGTATGTCTTGAATTCGTCACTTATGGCTGGTATCTTTACTATGTTGAATTCTACTGGGGTTAATGTGTGTGATACATATTTAGACCCACGCCATGTATATCGCATGTGTGATGTGAGCTGACTCTTTGTGAAGTCAGGTCGTCTCTGATAGTCGTACGCTATATTAAAACTTGTCTGAGGTGCTCTCTTTTTATGGAAACTCTCCGTAACGTATGGGAAAAACAGTTTTGGAAATGTCAAATCGGTAGAAGCGTCAAACTCTAATGTCATGAATCTGTCTTTCCCATCACGAGCAAATTGATTCTGCAACGCAAAGCGGACTCTTGTTTTCAGCGCTTCTGCTCCTCTGAATAGGTTAAGATGTCTATGACTAATTGAGACCGCACCACCAAGGTTGCCCGATGAATTTGTTCCCTCAATATCTATGGAGTAGTCTTGTTGCTTAGATGTGTTAATATTTATCATGGCCATTAAGTGACCATCATCTCCCATATTCAAACTGTCTTCTATCTCTGTGAATTTGGTAGAAACTGTGTTGATTATTGGTAATGAGCGTAATCTGGTGTTGGTCGACTCTACGTCTCCAACTCTGTATAGATTTCCCCCTTTTACAAAGCAGTTGTTCCTAAGTAACGATGGATTAAATAGTCCATTCTCCGAAAATGGCTTGCCGTTGATGTAATATGATACTGAATCAACATAGAATTTCTTGTGATGATTTCTGTCTAGCGGACGAAGAACCAGCATGCTGTCGTCTACTACCAATCGCTCTCGTGTACTGTCTGCAATGTAGTATATGAAGTCTTTGTTGAATTTGTAGTATCCGTTATTGTTCAGTAGTCGCGCTATGCGATCTCGTTCCAAATCTTGAACGTTCGAATCAAATGGGTCTCCTTCATGGAGTAATGTGTGTATGGTGTCAGCTAATACTATCGCTCTTATCGAGTCGTCTTGAACATTAACAGCAATATTGCCAATGTTGTATAGCGGACCGGCAGCTATATCGTACGTAACCTCACAGCGTTTATCTCCTGTTACTGCCACGGTGTCTTTTACCTTCGCTTGGAAGTATCCTTTCCCTTTAAGGTATAGCTCTATCTGCTCTTTGCTCTTTTTTTGCATCAATGAGTCGTATAGTACAGGCTCACTGCCAATGCGTCTCAACCAGTTGTTCCACCCATTGTCTTTGTTGGGATTAGACATATTGTATATGCCAAGGTTAAGACGCCACAATCCCAAAACTCGTACGTTTGGACGTTGACGCACATAGTCCATTATCTCGTCTCGACTCAGCGTACCCCTGTCTCCCTCTATATGCACTCTGTCCAATAGGTATTGGTCTTTTGGTACGTATTTAGTACTGCTGCAAGAACATAAGAAAGCTAGTGCTATAATCCATAGCACTAGCTTCATATTGTCGTTATGTATTAATTTTAGCAGTATCACAAGCACAAAAGTAGATAAAATAGTTTATTCATCTACAATTAATGGCTAATACGGCTACTTTATTGTGGCATTTCTGTCGCAGTAGCCTCTGCTGTAGTTTTTGTATTAGAGCCTGCACCTATCAGCCAGTTTATGCCAAGGGAGATCTGAGCTCCTTTACTTTGTTTTGCATTAAAGCTGGCTCTCTCTGATGCTAGTACTATTTGGAATGGTCCTGCTGTAGCTTGTATGCCACCGCCTATGCCAAAGTTGGCTCCGGGATGCATGCCTGTCGAGAATAGAAACTCGAAATGATGATTAGGTCTCAATGAGATATTCGCAGTGGTCTTTGCAAGCGCGTTGCCATTGACGAATTTTAAAGATGCTACGGCTCCAACATTAAGCCATTTCTTTATCTCCCACTGGCCAAAAGCAATCATTTTTGGAGTAAGCTTGGTCTTGAAGGATTCGCCTGACTTGCTCTTCATATCTTTGAATTTAGCCAGCTCATCTCCTATCTCGTCCCAATAGTCTTTTTCGTTCTCTTTGTCTACATCTGTCACATATCCACTGACATCTTTGCCCTCATACACAAAGTCAGCATCAAAATCTAGTCTGTTAATGTCAACTTTCCAATTGATGAATCCTAAGTCAGTAACAGAAACACCTACTCTCAATCGCTTGTCAAGGAATGTCATCTTTGCACCAAGGTCAAATGCTACACCAGAATTCTTCGTCATGAATCCTAATGCATCTTCCATTGCTACATCGATGTCGTCAACATATCCATCTTTGTCTTCCGTAATAGTCATTGGCGCAGCAATGTTAATGTGTCCTTTGCTGACTACATGCATGGTATACTTGCCGTTCTGTTCTTTTGTCTCCATCTTGAGCGATAGATCGTCAGTATGCATTGCCATTAATCCTGATAGATATTTGACAGTTGCGCCTATCGACAGATTTTCGTTGATGTCGTAGTGCCCACCCAATGCTAACTCGTTGTAGTTCATTAAGTTCATGCCAAGATCAGACAAGTCGTGCGAAATAGGTCTTTGCTTGTCGTAGTCGTAGTTGCCATATCGCAAGTCAAGTATTCCCTTGGGTAATGTGACATCCATTATGCTCTTATTCGCTATCGACCAGAATATTGCACCTTTAGGTAGGCTGACCCCAGTAGCCAATATCGGAATGTCAAGGCCTAAATGCATAACATTGTTGTCTTGTTTGAAGTTCTTCGCTAAATGATCAATATTTAGTGCCCACTCATCTTTTTTCTTGTCATATACATACATGTCTTCAAAGCAGAAGGCTGTGTTTTCAAGAGACATAGACAATCCTCCTAAGCCTGGTAGTACGAAATAGCTTCGTGACGAGGTAGCAAGTGCTGGGTTGTATTGTACTTGTTGTGGCAAATCTTTCATGAGCATCAAAACAGATTCTTGCGCATTTGCCATACATACTCCTGCTAGCATTACTGCTGATATTGCAGCTGAACGTATCATTTTACTCTTTTTCATCGCTTTCCCTCCTTTTATTTATTGTCTACATTAAACTCTGCTGCCAAAGCTATATTAAAGTTCAGTCGGTTGCTCTTTTGTACCCATACCATCGGAGCGTTGTCTTGATCTTCGTTGATGGCAATCGAGAATATCAATTCTTTCGTCTCTCGCAATTGTTTGACTTGAGCTGTAGTCAAATCGGTGGTGATGGTCTTGCTCTCCTCCTTGCCTGCGTACAGACCGTATTCATCTATAGTAGGACGATCGACAATGTCAATGTATAGTGGATCTCCGAATACCTTCCCGGTATCCTTATTCACAAAGCTGACTTTTACTTGTGGGTAGAAAGGGAAAGAACACATGGTTTTCGTAATAATGCGAGCCCTCTCTACATTTTCCATATCATCGCTGACATTGCTGAAACTCATGTTTTCTTCGTCTACAGTGCCCTTGAAAGCCATATTGGCTGGAATGTCAAACTGATAGCCGATTATTACTTCGTCGTTTTTGTATACTGTTACTTCGTCGGCTTCGTTAGGCATAGACATTTCTAAGTCTGCTCCTACAGAAATGTCATTAGGGAAAAACTCAAATAAGCGCTGTATGTCGCAATTTTTCTTGTCGTAGTTGTGCTCTTCTTTATTCGCCTTCGCACTGATGATAAATGGCTCAACGTAGAGATCTTCTGTCTTATTGTTGTCCCAAGTCTTTATGCCTGGTTTAACCAGAATGTCCAGTGCCGAAGTATTCGTGGTATAGAGATTAACCTTAGGATCGTTAAGTTTGACTGTCCCTTGGAATCTCTTAAGGCTGTGCATGCCAGTCGACATTATGTCTGCAGGTACAGGTACATATAATGTTGAGTTTGCTGATGCAATAATCGAGGTGAGATCAGTGAGTATAATCTTAAATTTCAGATTGCCTATGCGTGATGAGTTGTTGACAGTGGCTTTAATTGTCAATGGAATAGTGATATACTCGTCAACGCATGTCAATGTCACGTCAGATAGACTCTTCTTTTGCGAGTCTCCTGGTACCATAAATGTTACTTTTTTATCTCCAGGAAATGTCAGCTCATATTCACATTGGGCTGTACATGCGGTACTCTCTATCTCCACATCTAAAGATGTCAATAAACTCTTTATGTCGACGTTGTATTGATTGCTGACTCTGAATTTTAGATCTGTGGTCTTTGTTACCTCTTTTTCTCCATCAAATGGTGTGGCACCAAGTCTAAGTAGAGCGTCAAAATCCAGCGCTTGCGAATCGTATGTTACCTCTCCTTCCATGCCGAGCAATGAGAATATAGTACGCTTGTATATCTCATTATTTCCATCTTTGAATTTTAAGAGATCCTTTCCAAAAGATTCGTCAAAATACTCTACGGCGTTGTATTTTTCAGGGTTCGCAAAGTCCCATACCGTAATGTCTCCATTTGCCATAGGTACAACTACCGACATATTCATATCAATATCCGACGATATTTTATCAACATCTAAGTCGTCTAAGCAAGAAGAAAACGAGGGCGCAATCAGCATAGTACAGCCTAGCAGCACTTTTTTTACATCTGTCATTACCAAATAGTTTATTCGTTATTACTGCGCCTTGATACGAAATGACACTTCGTTTGTTTCGCTAAGCGCAATCATCTATTGAGTTGCATCCTACACTATATATATTCCTCTCAACTATAAAAAAACTGCGAGCAACCTTATACTTCCCCGAGTGATTCCCGAGTATAGCCCTAACGTACAGACGGAGCGTAAAGACTCTCTGCCAATAAGTCACACTTTCCTACTATACATTCATAAGCTATGACAACGCGTCTTCCCTTTTCTGCCAAAATGTCATTTTTGGTGCCATAAAGCACTTTGGCACGGCTGTTGATATATTGTATAGCGTCTTCAACAAAGAAGACATGACATAATTTGAATAATAACAATAAAAACATACAACAATGGCAGAAGTTAAAGGCAAAATCCTCGCTGGTAAGGTGCTCGTTAAGCCTCAGGAGGCAGAGACTAAAACCGTAGGCGGTATCATCATTCCAGATTCAGCTAAGGAGAAGCCTCTCCGTGGCGAAGTAGTTCTCGTGGGCGCAGCTAAGAAGGACGAGACAATTGAGGTAAAGGCTGGCGACGTAGTTCTCTACGGCAAGTACGCAGGTACAGAACTTGAAATCAATGGTGAGAAGTATCTCCTCATCAACCAGTCTGATGTTCTATATATCCTCTAATCAATCAACATTGTAAAAAGATTTTTATCATGGCAAAGAATATCAAATTCAATACAGAGGCTCGCGAGCTTCTCAAGAATGGTGTAGACCAACTCGCTAATGCAGTTAAGGTGACTCTCGGTCCTAAGGGTCGTAATGTAGTTATCGAAAAGAAGTTCGGTGCTCCTCATATCACTAAGGATGGTGTATCAGTAGCTAAGGAGGTAGAACTCGCTGATCCTTTCGAGAACATGGGCGCTCAGATGGTTAAGGAGGTCGCTTCTAAGACTGGTGATGACGCAGGTGATGGTACAACAACTGCTACTGTTCTCGCTCAGGCTATCGTGACTGCTGGTATCAAGAATGTTACAGCTGGTGCAAATCCAATGGACCTCAAGCGCGGTATCGATAAGGCTGTTGCTAAGGTAGTAGCTAACATCAAGGAGCAGGCTCAAGAGGTCGATAACTCTAATGAGAAGATCAAGCAGGTTGCTACAATCTCTGCTAACAATGATAGCGAAATCGGTACTCTCATCGCAGAGGCTATGGGTAAGGTTGGCAAAGAGGGCGTAATTACTGTAGAAGAGGCTAAGGGTACTGAGACAACTGTTGAGGTTGTTGAGGGTATGCAGTTCGACCGTGGTTATATCTCTCCTTACTTCGTTACTAATACAGAGAAGATGGAGGCAGAGCTCGATAATCCTTTTATCCTTATCTACGATAAGAAGATATCTACAATGAAGGATATGCTTCCAGTCCTCGAGAAGACAGCTCAGACTGGTCGCCCTCTACTTATCATCGCAGAGGATGTCGATGGCGAGGCTCTCGCTACTCTCGTAGTTAACCGTCTTCGTGGTTCCCTCAAGGTTGCAGCTGTTAAGGCTCCAGGCTTCGGCGATCGCCGTAAGGAGATGCTTCAGGATATCGCTATCCTCACAGGTGGTGTAGTTATCTCTGAGGAGACGGGTCTTAACCTTGAAATGGCAACTCTCGAAATGCTCGGTAACGCCGAGAAGGTTTCTATCAATAAGGATAACACTACTATCGTTAATGGTGCAGGCGACAAGGCTGCTATCGCAGAGCGTGCTGCTCAAATCAAGGCTCAGATTGCAAATACTAAGTCTGATTACGACCGTGAGAAACTTCAGGAGCGTCTCGCTAAGATCGCAGGCGGCGTAGCAGTTCTCTACGTAGGTGCAGCCACAGAGGTTGAGATGAAGGAGAAGAAGGATCGTGTAGACGACGCTCTTTGCGCTACTCGTGCTGCAGTCGAGGAGGGTATCGTTCCTGGTGGTGGCGTAGCTTACATCCGCGCTACTAAGGCTCTCGATAACCTTAAGGGCGATAATGCCGACGAGACAACTGGTATCCAGATTATCCGTCGCGCTATCGAGGAGCCTCTCCGTCAGATCGTATTCAACGCTGGCCTCGAGGGTGCAGTAATCGTACAACGTGTTAAGAATGGTAAGGGCGACTACGGCTACAACGCTCGCACTGATAGCTTCGAGAATCTCTTCACAACTGGTGTCATCGACCCAGCTAAGGTTACTCGTGTAGCTCTCGAAAATGCAGCGTCTATCGCTAGCATGATTCTTACAACTGAGTGTACTATCGCAGAGGAGAAGTCTGATGCTCCAGCACCAGCAATGCCACAGGGCATGGGCGGTATGGGCGGCATGATGTAATCATCCGATATAGCATAATATTTAAGGCAAGCTTTTGGGCTTGCCTTTTTTGTTTTCCCCTACTTGCTGAGGTCTATATGATAGGCAGCGCCTATCTGTATTTGATGAAATGGATAATCTCGTAATCCTTTCTGATATCCAGCTATCATTTCCCATTTGCTTACTCGATATCTAAGTTGTGTCTTCATCTCTACGGGTTGGTCCATCGCAAGTTCCGCAGGTATACAGTCTCTGTTCTCCCAACCGCTATATCCACTTATAGAATATGACAAATATAGCTTCTTATACCTCCACGATAATAGCATGCCATACATTATGGCATCATTTTGCCTGCCCGCACTGCTTTGCCAACATAAAAAGCCTCCCGATATTGCTGCTCTCAGTTGGTGCTCTCCTATCTGCTTGCCTTTGCCTGCTGTCGCATCAAAAAAGTACCCGGCAGCATCATAAAAACGCGCTATATCATATCCATTGCCCGATGCTGTCTTGAGAACGGCCCTAAGTGTAATGTCTGGCTTGTATTCTCCCTCTAGCATAACGTGTATATTGGTGGATACATATACATCTCCTACCATAACTCCTTTCCTCGCTTTGGGATTGGTTCGAACAAGGGGGTCTAATCTGCATACCTTAAGTCGCTCGTCTGAATACCTATACCACTCTACCACAGGCCACCAAAGCGAAATGTTGACTCTTGGTGTATACAGTGGCATAGTGTATTGTGGACGAAAACTCAATGTATAATCCCCTTGATATCCAATAAATCCATTGCTGGTAAGTTCTATGCTGATATCTTCCTGTGTAGTGCCATCTATCATCTCTGGTACAGGAAAGGCACAGGGACCAAAATAGTATGGCGATATTTGAGATGTCAGGTGCCATGGATAGGGAACCAGTGGCGTCTGTGAATATCCTATATTGGTAATTAGCATTAGTAGAATGACAACAATCCCGCACTTTCTTTTCATATCTATAAGCAAAATCTACTATAATTTCTTAATTTTGACGCTCAAATATAGTCAATTTTGAGCACACTCTCTCGCGAGTGTAACATTACTATGAGAAAGAGCATTTTGGTATCGTATATAGCATCCTACTTGTTGTTTTGCCAATGTAGTATATCAATAGCTCAGACTATAGATACCGTTTCCGCCTCTATAATCCACAAGTTCTTGCATTATGGCGATTTGGTTAGGTTCTTGGAGCAGGAGAATAGCTATACTATTTATCAGGGTGTATACCAAGGTCAATGGTCGGATGGAGATCCTCTAATATTCTCCGTCCAGGGTAATAGCTATCGAAATAATAAGTACTATATCGATGGTATGAGGGTAGACGACCGCTTCAATACTGGGTCTACACTCTACCGCCCGAATCTGGAAACGAATAATCTGCTAATCAACTACAAGAATTCTAGATTGTACTTTGAGCATGATAGCTCAGCTAGTGATTATATCCAGGTCTCAGGCAATGTAGGTGGTCTTAGTAATGTCTCTTCTTCTTCAGCTCATATAGTTCATTGGTTCCACGGCACAGGTCTCGAGGGGGCTTATGATAAGGATCTTATTAATAAGCGGCAGCATACTAGAGGGGCGGGAAAGGTTGAGGCAGAGTTTTCTATTTTGCTGAGTGATTTGCAGAGATTGCGACAGCATATTTACGCTACGTATGGTCAACGAATGGTGCCTAACATAAATCATACGGGTCTAGTTAGGGAGCTGCCTCTATATAAGGCTGATTATTTTACTGTTCAGATGGATGGTGAATTGCCTTGCCGTCAGAATGTATTCAATAGGCTTGGGTATCTGTTTCATTTCGGAACTAATAATAGCTATGGCAGCGCTCATTATATGAATAGGAATGAAATTTCCGATGTCTCAACTTTGAGCGCATCTTTATATGGCAAGCGTAGTGGACTAATCGTTGGGTTGACGTATGCTTTGAATAAGCAGAAGCATAAACAACTTGATTTCGAGCGTAATATTGTCGACCAGGATGGAGAGTCTCTCTACCCATGGTCTCCTGATGCTTCTTCTCACGAGTATTCTCTCTATGTGAATTACGAAAGATCTCTCTCCGCATCTCTGCTCTTTTACGCCGAGTGCTATAATAGCCTTTTTTCTAATGTTGCCGATAAGAAGCATTGGTCTGGCATCGTGTATGAACAGCATCCGGAGTCTGATGTCCGTAATATTCTTTATACCATAGATTGGCAAAGCCGGTCTTTCTTCGCTGGATTGCTCGAGAATCGTTTGGGTGTCGATTGGTATCACGAATTGTGCAACTGGTGTAATGTCAAGTCTTCTTTGGATATTACCTTGGATGGGTTCTTGCTGAAGAATAAAAGCCACATTATGCCTCATTGGCAGTCTTCCGTATCCGTAAATGTTCATCCGTCATCGTGGTTCAGTGCAGCGATAAATGTCGGATATGAACGTATCCCATATACTATGGAGCACTTGCGCTATATGAGCAATGATTTCTTGAATGGTAAGGCTTATTTTGGTGATTCTCACGTCTTGGCATATACTACCGGAGGCGCATATCATAAACTTGAGAATAAGGACTTGGCGCAACCAAGTCTATTCTCCCTCAATATCCCTTTTACTTTCTCATACCAGCGTCATGAGTTCATGAATTATCTGGTCTTGAAAAAGTATATACATCCTTGGATGACTAGCTTCTCTGGTAATATATCGGATAATGGACGTTTTGAGGATGGTGTCTTCTATCAGAACCCAGGCGAGTGTTTCTATAATATAGGGTACCAGCCTCATGATCTCATGGGCAGACTCCCTTTCTTTATCTGTCATATAGGCCGCTATTCATATAAGGGAGAAAGGCTCTTGCTTAGCGTCTCTTGGCAGTCTATGATGGGGGCTGGTCCTAGCGCTTTGGGTGTGGGACCTGCTGCAAATGATATAGGGGTGCTTGATGAGTCTACTGCCAATCCTAATACTCATATTGTAACTGAGAATCGTAATGGTAAGTACCCAGGGGTGGGAAGAGTCGACCAGGATAAGGCTTACGTAGCAAGATTGTCTGTCGGATATAATGTGTGTGATTGGTTCTCTTTCAATTATATGTTCAAATGGACCGACGGACAACCTTTCTCGCCTATCCACATATCCACTTCAGAGGTGGAGACATCTTCTGGAACATTCCAGCAACAGGCTTTTTTGCCCACACGTAGCAGGGGAATAAATCCTACCGATGGTGATTTCGGGTGCCGAAAGAGCGCTATATTCAATTTCGATATTTCTGCTCATTTCTATTGGAAATGGGGTGCTCATGCAACTCGAGCTGGTATATATTATTATAACTCTTGGGACTATGGCAACGTACTCACGGAGTATATGGTTCCTCAAGGGTTAAATGAATGTAATATGGGTGACCGTGGTCCTAATATGACTTTAACTGTACCGGGTGGTTTAATATGTTCACTGAGAATAGATTTGTAGCAGTACCTTTGTCGTGAGATTATCAGCATCTTATATATGGCGATTGGCAATCGCACTAATCTTGCTTATTTGTAGCATAAGTTCTTCTTATGCTCAGGATTCTATTTCAATATCTCATAATAGACATTGGCTGAAAAAACTCGGCGACAATAAATTGTTTCTCTCTGCTGTGTCTGGCGCTCCTTTGTTTGGTGCTATCGCGTTGAGCGAAAGAACTAACGATAAGTTCCGTTCTCTCCGAAATCAGTATATCCCTCATTTTTCTACCCATATTGACGACTATCTGCCATATACTCCTGCCATCGCTATGCTTGGCATGAAAATGGCTGGCGTAAAAAGTCGCAGTAGCTGGGGACGTTTGTTCGTCTCCAATGCTGTCTCTGCGTCTCTCGCAATATCTTGTGGCAATGCTATGAAAAATAGTATTACTTACTGGAGACCCGATTTTGGCGGACCAAACTCGTTCCCTTCTGGCCATACTATTAATGGTTTTATGATTGCTACAATGTTCGCTAAAGAGTATGGTTATATATCTCCTTGGCTCTCTGCAGGTGCATATTCCATGGCAACTTCTACCGCAATTATGAGAATGGCTAATAATCGACATTGGATACGCGATGTCGTAGTGGGAGCTGGTATAGGTATATTGTCTACTGAGATAGGCTACATGATAGCTGATGCGCTTTTTAAGGAAAAGGGACTTAATGTTCCCGATAAGTATCTTTTCGACGACCTTTCTAAGCCTGGTTTTATATCTGTCTGGTTCGGTAAAAATATCCCGCTTAAAGGTTATCCAATAGATCAGGAAACTCCTTTCGGACTATCTTCGGGTACGGCTATAGGTATTGAGGGCGCTTATTTTTTCAATAAGTACATAGGAGTTGGAGGTCGATGGTCCGTCTCTTCTGCCCGAGCTATAGGTAAAGATCAAAAAAATATGGAAGAGTGGGTGATTTACTACCTAATGTCGTTCTCCAATTGTGTGTATTACACTATGTCTTTCTCTTCCGGGGTATATTTGTCCAAGAATCTCGGGAATAGATGGCTCTTGGGTGGTAAGTTTTTGGGCGACTATGTGAAATACCCAACGATGAGGTTAAATGGTAATGTAATACCTCGCGATCATGGTTTCGGCTTCGGAACGGGTGCATCTATTACTTTTAGAGCCCGTCCTAATTATGGACTCAAAATGTTTGCTGACTTAAATGTCAGACCTCCTCATAGCACCTCAGAGAAGAAGTTTTGGACTTCTGTAACTTGTGGCTTCGCTTTCTCTTTCTTGTGTCCACAATAAAAAAATTGCGAGCAACCCGAGTCTTCCCCGAGTGTAGCCCGAGTATAGCCCGAGTCTTTTAATGTTCATTTTTGCGATGAAGGAGGGTGCTGCTCGAGTGCAGATAGGGTTCTGCCGCGACACGTCCAACCTATATTCAATTATTGAATTGTTGCTTTGTTTCGCCTTTAATTAACAACGACTTAATATCATATGTTAAATCTTCTTAAGATTAGAAAACTGATTTGGTTTCTTGAGTTTTATGAGCTACTTTTGTTGTGAAATCAACCGTGGAAAAGAATGGAATTAACCGAATCGATAGTAACTCAAGCAACTGAGCTCTTTCTTGAACGTGGGCTTAAGGCAGTATCTATGGATGATATTGCTAAGGCTATGGGTATCTCTAAGAGAACTCTATATGAGAATTTTAACTCAAAGGATGAGCTGCTGTCTGATTGCATAAAGTATATGGAAACTTGCCGTAGGGAAAATCTTTTCAATTTATGCAAGGATGCCAAGGATGTTATCGATATATTGGTTGCCGTTTCTAAAAATATGGCTGAAAACCTTAATAGAATTAGCCCTCTATTCCTTCAAGACCTGAACTTGTACCACTTCCGCCTTGCTAATGATATTTTTACAAAGCATCGTGATGAGCAACTCGAAGGTATTAAGCAGATGATAATCAAAGGAAAGGAAGAGGGGTTGTTTATTAAGGATATTGACGAGTCTCTCATGAGCGAAATAATAACTAACTCTCAGAGGTCGTATATGTCGATAATTTCAACTGGTAAATATCCTTATGAAAAGATTTTTCGACACACAATTTTATGCTTCATACGAGGAATCGCAACTGAGCGAGGTCGTCAACGTATCGACGAAGAGTATGTATAATAACAACCTTTCTTCCATTAACATTGTAACAAATTAGATGACAAAAATACAAATGAAAAGAATTGCAACTGTAGCTCTTTCTTTAACATGCTCTATAGTGGGTATGGCTCAAGAGTCTGCAAAAACTAGTGGAGATAAAATGATGGTTTCTCTCCCTCAGGCGGTAGAACTGACACTCCAGTACAGTAAAACTCTCCAAAACTCTAAGACCGACTTGGAGATCTATCAGGAGAAGATACGCGAGACCCGTGCAAACTTCTTGCCACAAGCAAGTGCCAAGGTTGCTGGTCAGACATATTTCGGCGCAGAGTCGCCTTTCGCAGGTATGGCATCTGCATTTTCGCCTATCATGGGGTTGATGCAGAGCTTGCATCCAGAATTCGACTTCTCAGCTTTGGAGGAAGACTCAAAATCAAATAGTTCTGCCAACAATAAAATGAAGAACTCGATTACTCTCGGTGCGACAGTTAATGAGACTTTCGCCATGCAGGCTATCAAGGGATTCCAGATTCAGAAGTTGGCCGCTAATCTCATGGAGACTCAGCATCAGAATGATGTGCTTTCTACAAAGAAGAATGTTATCGATACATATTACGCTATTCTTGTTTATGAGCGTAATAAGGAGATCATTGGTCAGAATCTCGTAGAGATGAAGGAAATACGTCGCCAGACTTCAAATCTCTTCAAGGAGGGGTATGTGGAGAAGATGGATACACTTCAGTTGGCAGTCAATGTTATGAACCTCGAGAATGCTATCATATCTCTCGAACGTAGTATCGAGACCACTAAGCGTCTCCTCGTTCTTCAAATGGGCCTTCCTATCACTACCGAAATTGTTTGTCAGGATAAACTGGGTGATTATCTCTCTGAGAACTCAATCGCTTCTATGCGTCAGGCTTCTACGAATGACTCGAAGATGAGCATCGATAACAACCTCGATTATCAAATCGTGGAGAAGAATATCAAGATTAGCGATGAGTCAATCAAACTCCAGAAGTATGGTTGGATTCCTACTCTTACTGCTACATATCAGTATTCTAACGCAGTAGTGGGAGGTTTCATGAACTTCGATCATGTGGGTGTCCTCACACTCAGTATTCCAATCTACGACGGCGGTACTAAGTCTTCTAAAATTCGCCAGGCTAAGCTGGAGGCAGCTAAGGCTCGTACCAACCTCGCTCTTATGCAGGATAATCTTTTGCAGAATGAGGAGCAGTGCAAGTATGACCTTCGTTCATCTCTTGACGCATACGAACTTCAGTCAACTAATCTCGAGGTCGCTACAGAGGTACTTAAGCAATACAAGATCAAGTACGATGCTGGTAAACTCTCAAGCCTTGATCTTACACAGGCTAATATGAACTACCTCTCTGCAGAGTCATCTTATGCAGAGGCTTGCATGAACCTTGTAATGGCACAGACTAAGCTGCTTAAGCTTTATAATGCCCTTTAATTAATTCCGTTAACAATAAATAGTCACAATAAACAATGAAAAAGAATTTCATCTACTCTACACTAGCTGCTATGGTGCTCTTCGCATCTTGTACTAGCAAAGAGGAAAAGACAGAAGACACTCGCAATAAGGTACGTGTTACTACTATAGAGAAACAGCAGGTGTCTAAAGATTTGACGTACAACGCAAATCTTCAGGCGTATGAGACTGTCGCAGTATCACCTACTCTTCAGGGAGCTCGCATTAAGAAACTTTATGTAGAGGTTGGTGATCGTATCGTTAAGGGTCAGAAGCTCGTGGAACTCGACCCTAATACTCTTAAGCAACAGCAGATTCAGTTGGCTAATATCGAAACTGAATATAATCGCGCTCTCAAGCTTAAGGAGACTGAGAGTATCAGTCAGCAGGCTTTCGACCAAATTGAGACTCAATACAATGTTATGAAGACAGCCATCGCTACTATTCTAGAGAATACTACAATGGTTGCTCCTTTCAATGGTTATGTCACAGCCCGTAATATGGATGAGGGCGAGCTCTATATGGGTTCACCTATCTATACGGTGGAACAGATTAGTAATGTTAAGGCTAAGGTTAACGTGGCTGAACAGTATTATACTCTTATCAAGAAGGGTATGAAGGTTCAGATGACTAGTTTCTCCTTCTATTGATGTTAAGAGCCGTACTTTCGAGGTTGAGATTACTTTCAATAACTCAGACGAGGCTCTTCGCCCAGGTATGTATGGCACAATCTACTTCTCTCTCGGATCTGAAAGCCGCATCGTGGTACCTTCTATTGCTGTTCTTAAGGTTCAGGGTTCAAACGAGCGTTACCTCTTTGTAGAGCGCGACAATAAGTCGGTACGTGTCGG
>JAKSLC010000003.1 GCA_024401415.1 Bacteroidales bacterium
CAAACGCCAAAAAGACAATTATTAAGCCCTATGGGCTTTTTTATTTTCTTGAAAAGTTAATTAAATTTTGTGTTTAATTAACTTACATGAAAAAGATTAGATACACAGATAAAAATAATCGTAACATCAGTTACACCAGTATCAGCATTTTTAGTAGATTTAACTTCATATTTATCAGCAGTTAATGTTGTATCACCAATTTTAATTGTAACATCATTATTAAGTTCACCTGTACATCCATTAGCATCAGTAACTATTACATGATAAATACCCTCAGAAATATTGTCTAAACTGCTCGACTCAGAGTCCAATTTTTCTCCAGTAATCGAATTGTACCATGCATAGGTATATGGTCGTGTTCCGCCTCTAACTGTCACAGCTATCTTACCGTCACTTGCTCCTAGGCATGTGACGTCTTTGTGCAATTGAGGGGTTACACTGATAGCTATTGGCTCTTTTACAAGAATATCTTTCTTGGTAACCGAACATGTACCTCCACCATCATGTGTATCTGTAATCGTTACAGTGTAATATCCGCCTGAAATAGATACTAAGTCTTCTGATGTGTCAGCAAATTCAGAATCAACGGCTCCTCCTTCACTACTGCTGCGCTTCCACTCGTATGTAGGCTCTCCTAACAATCCTTCAATCTTAAGGTCGATAGATCCATTCATAGCGCCAGCACATGTCACGTTCTCTACATCAGCAGCTATCTTTATTTCGTCAAATACTACAAGGTCTATCTCTTTCTGTATCTTACAGTGGTTGCCATCTTCTGCTATTACCACGTATTTACCAGGCATAAGCCCAGTAAAGTCTGCTTGATTTAAGTCGGCTTCAACATGACCGTTATTAGCAAGCGTAAATGAATATTTATCAGGCGTAGCACCATCAGCAGTAGCTTTAATGGTCAATCTGCTGCTTCCATTGTATACATCATCATAACACAATACCTTATCTTGTTTTATGTCAAGGGTTAAGGCTTTGCTTGGTTCGGTAATTGTTATAGCGTATACATCTTTGTCATCAGCTGTTTTGGTAGACAAACGCCATTCGCCGCCCTTTGCATCGGTAACACGTACGGCGTATGTGCCTGCCGCTACCGGAATCTGAACAAGTGATGCCTCACTATAATTACCTAAGTACAATACCTCGTTCAAATAGATATTATATGGCTTGGTACCATTGCTGATAGTAAGGTCAAATCTACCCTCACCTCCCTTACATGTAGCATCATATTTCTTTACTGTTACATTAAGTGCACCACTAGCACCTACAGGTATCTCATATAATTCTGATTGACAACCGTTCTTATCAATAACCTGCAAGTAGTATGTCTTAGCATCAAGGTTGCTAGCTATCAACGAAGCATCTCCTGTATTCGCTATAGCTGTAGTCTTGTCACTCTCATACCACTTGTACTTATATGGTTTCGTTCCACCATCAACATCTTTAATGGCTATCTTGCCATCTTTTGATGTCGATTCTATATCTCCATTATCCTTATATGAAACAGATGTCACTCCTGTCACATCGTATGTAGCTTTAATCTTCTGAGGCTCATCAATCGTAACTGTTACAGCCTTTTCACAGCCTTTACCATCATTATCTGTTACATAAAGCATATATGTACCAGCCTTACCGTTAAATCCCGCAAGAGCATCTCCGCTATCAAATGACGTTCCCGTAACTGTAACATTCGCACTGTTTGTAGTGTTTGCACCTCCAGCTGTGGTTATAACTTTGGCTTCTCCCTTAACATCTCCAGAAAGGGCTACTTGAACTCGATATGGAGCCTTACCACCTACAATATTGAGTTCAAATTCTCCATTCGATTCTCCATAACATTTTACTGGAGCCGTTTGATAGGCATTTACCATGAGTGGTTGAGTAGCACCGCCAACTGTACGCTGCTCAACAACTCTACAACCTAGCTTTTGGTCTTCTATTACAACACTGTAGTTACCAGCCGAAAGTCCTGTTTGTGTATTCTGACTGTTGTTTACCAAGCCGTTTCCTGTTCCTGTCCAAGTATAAGTATAGTCGCCCGATCCATTAAGAACGTTGACTGTCATCTTACCATCTTGATTTTCGAAACACGTCACGTCATTTATCTCAACCTCAACTTTAAAGTCATTCTCTGGTTCTAGCGTAATCTCTATATACTCTTTTGCTCCGTTCTTAAATACACATTGAGAATCATATCCTTCACGTTTTTCTTTGTCAGAAACAACTACATAATATTTACCTGTAGTTAATCCATTTCTGTAGTATAGTCCGTTTATTCCATTATCTCTCTTCGCAGCAGCATCTTCTTCTTTTGTATACCACTTGTAATCGTATTTACCTGAACCTCCAGTCACATTGAGCATAATGGATCCGTTAAAGACTCCATTGCACGATGGATTGACTTTATCTACTACTACATCAAGTTTCTTCTGCAACTCAACATGTCGTGATATAGTACATGCTCCAGTCTTAGTAAGTTCTACTGAATAATATCCACTATTCAAGCCTTCAATGCTAACTGTAGGTGTAGCATTTACAGCTGTCATCTTTTCAGGGGTAAACGAGCCTGCCCATTTTGGCTTGTAATTGTCTAGCTTATCTACTGTAATTGGCTCGTATTTTCCACTAGTAGCATTGAATTGCGTAATGGCTATATTTCCATTGCTTCCTTCACAATCTGCATCTTTTACTACTGATAGATAGTATGTGTCTGGCTCTTCTACTTTGATATTACCACTAGAAATCTGACAACCGTTTGCATCAAATACATTGACATAGTATTCTCCCTTTCCTAACCCATTCTGAATAGCTGTTGTAGATCCCAACATCTCTCCAGTCGCCTTATGCCACTCGTATCTGTATGGTGGTGTACCGCCTTCAAGTGTCACTGCTATCTGGCCATTCTTCTCTCCATGACATGAGACATGCGTAACCTCAATATTTGGATCCTCTGTACCAGTTTTCTTTGAGAACTTAAGATCTGATACTGGCTCCTTAACTGTAAAGAAGAATTCTGCTATACATGGCTGTTCAGTTCCTTCTCCATTTACAATTTTCTGACCTTTTTGGTCTCCGTCTGTATACAGATTCTCACAACTAATGGTCAATTTATAGTAACCACCATTAAGTTGTCTTATATTCTGATTTGTATGTATATCAACGCCGAGTGCATTGGCAACATTTATATAATCATCATCAGATGTCCTTGAGTTCTTTCTCTGCCAGTTATATTTATAGCTTCCCGTACCTCCGGAAACAGAGACCATAATAGCTCCTGTACCATTGCCTTTACATGGTACATCTGTTACTGTAAAGTTGTCTAGCTTGATCTCAGGATGTTCTTGTAACTCTACTCCCTCTATTACATCCGGACATCCATGCGCATCGGTAACGGTTATTGTATAGGTATTTGCAGGAAGTCCTGTTATAGTCGTTTGCCCTGAAACTATCTTGCCTCCCTTTGCACTTGGAGCTATGTTATAGTTATAATATGTCTGAGTTGTACCATCTACTGTTTCTGTATATGGCTTACCTCCCTCAACTTTCAAATATATGTTTGCATCTGAACCTCCATAGCACATAATTCGATCCACAACTGCAGTAGCTTTTACTGGTTGCAAGTTCTCTTCGTCAGTATATTTAATCTCTACTGGCTCTTCGTATTTCGCTCCTCTTGAATCAAGTACGGTTACCATATAGGTACCTATTCCAAGATTCGGAACAACATGCTCTGTAGATCCATCAAAGTTGCTTACACTTACCTTACCATCCACCAAAATCGTATATGGCGCATATCCTGTAAGTATCTTCACTCTGATTATACCTGTCTTCTCGCCCGAACAGTCTACTGTCGTTCTGTAAATAGGCGTAGTAACCGTAAGCTGACCATTATTGCCTACATGGAACTCAAAGTATTCTGATTCACATCCATTTCCATCTTCAGTTACCTTAACAGCGTAATCTCCCACTGATAAACCAGACAATTGGTATGAATTGTCATCAGATGCACTTCTTGCAGAATATCGGGCATCTCCTGTCTTTGTAGCATCCACATTGTACCACTTGAAATGGTATTGTGGTGTACCTCCTTTTATTGAAATAGTTATCGATCCATCTTTTGTATCTTCGTATGATGATTCTCCACCACCAACAGCTGGAACGAATTTACGAGATGTAACGTTAGTAGTCTTTCCCGTAATCTTTATCAATTCAGGCTCAGTAATAACAACTGCAAAGTCTTTCTGACAACCATGCGCATCTGTTACAACAAATTGATAATTATCTGCCTTTAAATTCTCTACTTTAACTCCGTTGACAGCAGCATCTACAACAGTCCAATCGGAAGCTTTATTGCCTTTATATTTGTATGAATATGGCTCAACTCCACCTCTGATAACCAGTTTCAATGCCCCTGTTGCACCTCCGCTACACTTTACATTCTCAAGTTCTTCGTACGATGCTTCTAATGATGCTGTAGGACCACCAACTGTGAACTCCTGCGATACCTCACACTTATTTATCTCATCTCTAACTACTACTCGATAAGTACCAGCAGAGAGTTGGTTTTGGTTCTGTACCTTTAAGCCCGACTTCAAGCCAAGGCCCGAACCACTCCACTCAAATGTGTACGATCCTGAACCTCCTGAAACAGACATGCCGATAGAACCGTTCTGCTCTTCAAAACATGTAACGTCTGATGCTTGCCCCGACACATTGAATGAGTATGTAGGTAGTACTACAATCTCCATCCAGCCAGTCTCGCTTGGATAGAAGAAATAGTCTTTCTGCAACGTTCCTTCAATCAACCTGCTTCTCTCATCTCTTACCCTTGCTTTATATGTCCCCGCTTTAAGATTGCTTCTGGAACTCAATGAGCCGTATTCAGTTGTGCTGACATCTTCCCACATGAAGGTATAGTTACCTTGTCCTCCAACTGGATTGATAACTATCTCTCCCGTATTATTTCCTGTACACGTAGTGTTCTTAGCCGTGTATGTTGCTGTCAATGGCTGAACAAATGTTACTGCCTTATCTGTAGCACAGTTCTTCGCACCTTGCTCGTTGAGCATTGTGACTACTACAGAGTATGAACCACTAACCAAACCAGTCTGAGCGAATGGTGTAGCAGCTGAAATATTTGCTCCCTCCCACTTTATCTCTAACTGACGTACAACAGTGACACTGTTCTTTGTATATCTGACATACAATCTCTTGTTTGCCTCTTCCCAATAATACGCCTCATTATTTCCTGTTACTGCATCAAATTCTCCCTTTGTAGTCTTATTATTTGTATCTGCAGTGGTTACTCTCTTAAGATCTGCATCGTCAAATACAATTTTCAACTTACCATTCTTACCTTCCTTATCAACATCACCACCTGTTGGTATCATCAGTTGGAATGATGTAGAAATTGGATCAAGGAGCGACTTAGTGGCTTTTGCTTTGCCGCCTTTTGCATCAGTAACAGTAACGGTGTAACTGCCAGGACCGGCGCCATCATATTCGTATGACGTAGCGCCAACAATATCAGCACCATCTTTACTCCACTGGTAGGTATAAGGTGCATAACCGCCTGTAGCAGTGGCAGTCAATAAAGCATCACTGTTTCCTGCACATGAGATCTCAGAACCGCCAATTGTAACGTTCAACTCTGTATATGCGGCTATAGTAAATGTTGTCGATTGCTCACACTCTCCACTCTTAACAAAGGCAATATAATCACCTGCCTCAAGTTCACTGAACTTAGGCTCTCGACTGCCCGCTGTAGTAGATGTATTATAGTCTGTTAGTTTTGTCTTGCCTGCAACCTTCTTAAATACATAGTATGTATAGTCCGTAATCACACCTCCAGCAGCACTCAATGTTACTGTACCCTTCTGTGCCTGATCTATCGTAGTCTGATCTACTACAGTAAGTGTCAAGAGGTCATTAAGTGTTTCACGCTCTGTAATCGGACAGCCTGCGTGTGTCTTATGGGCTACGCTGAGAACAAACTCTCCTCCGTTAGGAATATTACTAAGCTTACCTGCAGAATATGTGTAGCCTTGATTTCTACTTATACCTGTTCCACTCCACTGGAAGTCATAGTTTGTAGCAGCGTATGTATTATCATATGTGCCTGAAGTACTTGTAACAGCTACACTGATAGTACGGCTCTCTGTACAAGCATTATCAGGAGTAAGCTTTACAGTAAGTTTTGGATCTTGCTTAACAACAATATCTTTCTTCTCCGCCTTACATTCTGCCTCTCTGCTATCAGATACTGTAACTGTATACTTGCCAGCTCCAAAGCCTGTAAATAGAGAGCCTGAGCGTGTAGGAGTTACTACCTCCACACCACCTTCAGTAGCTAATACCCAATCATACTTAATATATGCATTCTCAATGCCACTGACATTTACATTCAATGTCACCGCACCATCTGTATTGCCATAACAGGTAGCATCTTGCGCTGTAGCACTTACTATTGCTACACTCTTCTTATAGGCAAGTGTTATCTTATCGAGTTTTACTACAGCGTTCTGCGTCGTATGATCTGCCGATGAGTATGCAGGATCATATACCTCAATAGTGTAATCTCCTGGCTTCAATCCCGAGAATACTACCGTAGCAGGGTCTGAACCACTCACCGCTGGCGCAGATAATGTTGAGCTGGTCTTAACTTTATATTCACTTGTAGCATATTCGTACTCAAGAAGTGTGCCTTCAGTTTCTACAGTATTAGTCTTGCCAGTTACCTTATAAATAAGCTCTGCAGCTTGCTTACCATATACCTCAAGCGTTATCTTACCATTATCGTTGCCAGAACATGATGGATTTATAGTTCCACTCTTTGGTAAAATAATATTCATTCCAAGTGTAGTCTCGACATAACAGCTCGTCGCATCACTGGCTGGATTAGAATCCTTAACTGTTATAGCATACTCACCCATTGGTAGGCCTGTCAACTCAAGGTCGAATGTGTGTCCTGCCGTACCATCAATATCTGTATAGTTCTGGAAACCAGACTCCTTTGTCGTCTTATTCAGCCACTCTATACGGTAGTTGTACTTGGCTGGCGTGCCAGGTGTGCCAGCTACTGCTTCTACTGTTGGTCTACCACCTGCTACTGTGATGGTTGCTTTTCCTGTCTTGCCAGACTGCGCAAAATCAAAGCTCTTAACAGTAGCGGTAACTGGAGTAATTGCAGTAATCTCTATATTCTGAGAGTATGTACAACCTTTTGAATCCGTTATGATTACCAAATACTTACCTGCAGCAAGCCCATTCTCATTCTCGTCTTGACCTCTGAATGAGATGGTCTGACCCATAGACACATTTGTCTTCCTGTACTTATCCGTATTCATAGATAAGCCAGTATCTGTCTTCACTTCAACAACAAATGGACCAACACCCGCAGTAGGTTTAACCTCTACTGCTCCCTTGACATTCGTATCACATGAATTGATATCAAATTTCTGAATGTCAGCCTTAACCTCATTCTCTTTTATCTCAACAATGATTGACTTCTCGCAGCTAAATGTGCTGTTCTTAATTGTAATACGATAGAATCCCTTTGGACCCTTCTCCAATACACCATCTGTTGTCGACAATACTGCAGTCAATGGCAGATCACCCCATCCTGTTCCCGCATCAATAGCTATTTTTGTCTGCGAATATTTCCAAGTATATGTATAGCCAAACTCTGGGTACTCTGCCTTTTCTTCTTCTGTCTTGCCTACTACATAATCCTCATAATTCGGACTGACTGTCAAGACTATCTTTCCATCTTCTTGACCAGTACATGATGTCACAAATGTCTCTACGTCAACGCCTATCGAAGATGGTAGGAAGATAGACTTTGCCAATCTGCATGGCGAATCGTTGTAGCTTATGTCAAGTGTATAAAGTCCGCCCTTTGGAGCTTTTAATTCTCTTTGATTTGTAACAATACCATTTATAGAGTCACCTGTCCATGTCAATGTGTATAATGACATCCAAGCGTCTTCAGTATTACTTGCTGCTCCAAATGGCAATGTCTTAACATCAATTCCCAAGGTTCGGGATTCCGACTGACACTTGTCTGCAATATTGAAATCAAAGCTAATCTTATCAACACCCTTAATTTTTATCTCGTTCTCAAACTCACAGCCTGTAGCACTATGCGAAACTACCAGCTTATAAGCTACCTCTGTTGCCTTACCGCTAGCATCAACAAATGTCGGTAAATCAACCGAGTTTAGCCTATACTCGGCAACTGCTCCCGTAGCCTCCTTGATTGTAACGGTCTTTCTGAAATTCTCAGGACCGATATACTCAAATTTTAAACCTGCACGCTCACTTTCGCTGAAGCCCACAAGCGCTACCACAGCCTCAACGTTATTGTTGTCGCCGGCACATTTCTCTGTAGTTATATTTATATTGTTAAATTTAACGTCTTTCTGATATGTAATAAGTTGTTCATCTGACAATGCACAAGCACCTTCGGCTGTCAAATCATCAACCCTTTTCGCATCTGTAACCGATACTTTATATAGTGCCGGATTCAATGAAACTATCTTATTGTTCTCCTTATCCACACCAGCATAATCTACCCAATCACCCGTAGGGGTCCCATCAGTACCAAGGTTCTTATACTGCCATTTATACTTAAGATCTCCAATAGCATTCTCTGTCACAACCTCCAAGGCTCCCTTAACCGTTCCGTTTGCACAGTCTGGTTGTGTAGGTGTCAAAGAAACCTTAAACTGTGTGAGCTGAACATCCTCAAATACATAATTACATGTATTGTCACGTGTCGGATCAGAAACGACAGAGTTCCAGTCATATACTACCAAACGGTACCAGCCGTCTGACAAATCAGTAAACTTAATCTCCGTAGAAGTAGTCTCCTCTTCTTTTAAAGTCTTTACAGGCACAATCGTAGACGTAGCCTCTCCACCTTTGGCCTCAATCTTATAAAGGTATGCATGATAGTTTACTTTATTATCTTTATCCTTTGCACCACCTTTAATAGTATAGATCAACTCACCTTTGTTTGGCTCACAGAGGTTCGCCTTGGTCGCTACTACCTCCATCAAGTTTGATGCTTGTATAATCTCTATCTCTGGCACATCAAAGGAGCCTCCATTACCATCAGTAACAGTAATAGAGTACTTTCCTGCTGATAATCCTTCAATTAGATACTCTGCATTCGTATCACCATCAGCCTTAACTGGAGCAATATATACATTGTCTCCTAATGTAATGGTATAATATGGTTTGTGCTTACTCTCATTAGCATCTCCAGGCTTGGCAGCAAATGGATAGAGGCCCTCAATGCTGAGTTTAATAGAGCCATTTGGTCTTGCCTCATTCTCAACACATTGTATATCTGTCTTGCTCGATTTTACATTGAGCTTATTCTTTGCAATTTCAAATGTCTTCTCAATATAACAGCCATTCGCATCTGTCAATACTATGGTATATTTTCCACTGGCAAGACCATCTATCATTGGCTTGTTTTCCGAGCCGACAATCTTATCACCCCCTTCTTTCTTCCAATAGTAGGTATACGGAATAACTCCTCCTTGAATATCGTTCAACTCGATAAGACCATCTGTCTTGCCACTGTCAAGTCGTATGTTCTTCTGATCAAGACGAATATCTGATGGCTGGTTGATTGTAAACTCTTTTGTCACATAACAATCTGTAGCCGATACAATAGCTCCCTCTTTGTCTACAGCATATATCTTTAAAATATACTCTCCAGCATTGTTGCCACCATCACTGGTAATGCTGAATGTATGTGTAGAATATGACGAGTTGTCTGTTTCGGACTTCTTTGCAATAGCTACGTATTTCTGTTGTACAGGTGTTGGATCTACTGGCGTATGTACCCCACTTTCATCTACGTCATCAGGGTTCTTCTTGAATAACTGATAATAGTGATACTTATTATTACCATAGAGCACACTTGCGGTTATCTTTGCAACACTTTGCTCACCCACAGTCGTAGTTCCACTTGTAGTAGTGCTCTCCTTTGTGTTGTCTGGACAGAGGAAATCAACTTTGCTTGACGTCTCAATCTGTACCATTGGCTCTACTGTGACCTCTTGCTTGTCAGGGCAAGAGATAACTACTTCATCAACTCTACTAACTGTATAGTCAGTTGTATTTACCCAACTTGATACATAGTGTACATACAGTTTCTTATTGGTCTCAACTGCATCGTTGGCTAAACTGAAGGTATGCAGATATGTATTGGCAGCATTGAGTTCTTTCCAATCTGATAATAATCTAGTGGTACCATTCAATACCGCACCATCAGCTACTACAACCTGGAATGTACTCTTATGCGCTCTCGGGTTATTTTCCGGAGTTACTGTGTTCCAGCCTCTTGCATCCGACTTGAGTTCTACTCTTAACGTATTATTACATGGATCATACTTAGATTCAGTGAGCTGAACTTTGTCTGGCTCATAGATCGTAATATCCATAGGCGGTGCCTTACAGCCTTTTGCATCCTCAACAGTAAGTGTATACTTTCCTGCCTCTAATGCAGAGAACTGACACTTAGCTGGATCACCTTGTGTTCCAGCTGGTACGGCTGGATCCGTGCCAAACTTTGCAAGAGAATATGTATAGTTCAACAAACTCTGACCTGCTACATTACCGCCCGACATGTCGGTAACTTCTATCACACCATCCTTCTGACCATTACATGTAATATCCTGAATAGCAACACGTTCTACCTTAACCGGCGCTGATGGTGTGCCAATGGTAAATGTGTAAGGATACAAACAGTCATCATAGCCTTTATATCTTAACCACAAGATATATGTTCCCGCACGCAAGCCTTTAATCGTAAACTTACTGCGACTTAACTCAAGTCCTCCATCTGTCTTTTCCTCAGTAGCAACATCAGAGTATGTATAATCAACCTCCAATGGAGTGCTACCACCTATCACATATCTGCCTGAAGCTGTCTGTAACTTTGTCCATGTGTCAGCGTCTTTTGTAATAGATACACTGGCAACATCAATAATAAAGTCTACCTCTCCATCAAACTTATTATAACCAGCATACAAGGTAGTAGCTGCATCATTCTTAGTATCTCCCTCTTTCTTCTCCTCGGCTCTACTCTTCAAATGGAAAATGTCAAACTCTACCTTACCATCACTGTCTAGGTAACATGTTACAGGGGTCTCTACCTTTGTTAAGGTAGGTTCATAAATCGGATTGATAACAAACTTAACGACATTACCACAGCTGCCATTACCCTTTGGAGTAACGGTAACAGTATAAGTACCACTAGCTAAGCCTGTTATCTCTGTCTGATTATGCGCATCTTCTATCTCATTACCATCCTTATCTTTCCAAATAATATCACACTCTGATGGTGGTGTCGCTGTAGTAAAGGTCAATGAAGCCCTACCTGTAATAGTACCTGTTGGTGTAGATGCTCCTTGTTTGGTATATTCACATGTAAACGCCTCATCTACATTTACATAGAACTTAACAGGATCAACTGCTTCCAAATGTAATGTAGCACTCTGATAATAACAACCGGTAGCAACATCTTGAATACGTAGCTTATAGTATCCCTCTGGTAATGAAGTATATTTATACTCAGTCTTGCCAACACCTATATTTGGTGTTATCATACTGGTATTAGTAGTTTTGGATACCTCATCAAATGAACTTTCACTATAGTGCCACTGATAGTTATAGTTGCTTCTTGTAGTTGAATAGTCAGCAATAACTACATTGTCTTTTCGGAGATTTATCAATTCTATCGATCCTGTCTTGTCTCCCTTACATGTCTTGATAACATCAAAGTCATCTTTGAGCATGTCATAGTTTGGTTGTGTCTTAACAAGTACAGTTCTAACATATCCAACATTCTCATTTTTCTTAACACCGTTTTCTACTACTCTTCGCTGATAGTCCTTACAGTCAATCACTTGCTTCTTGGATGCATCAGCAGCAATCGCAGTAAGCGCAGCGTTACGACCATATATATCGGTCGTCGTAGTTCCGGACTTAACAACATACAACTCACTCTCTGTACAATAGTATGTTACAGGGAGACTTGCTACAACTTTCCACCCCGCTTCTGGGTTGTCTGTCTGTACAATCTTATGTGTTGCATCGTCATCTACCTTATATTCAATTGTCTCCCTGAGTGTATTTGCCCCAGACGCAAGTACAAGATCATACTTCTGACTTGCATTCGAATTGTTCTCAATTGTAAACTTGAAGTAACCAAAGTTATCCTGATTTACATCGGCTTGTCTCTGGAAGGTCAAATGCCTTGTCAATACATCAAGACTTCCTTGTGGATTGTTCGCCCAGTTGGTCAAGAGCTTACCTTCACTATCTGTTGCCTCTGACAGATACTCAGGACAATACAACTGATCTATCTGTGGAAGCTGCGCATGGTTAGGCGCTACCAAGTATTGCCTGTGAACAGCCGTAGGACATCCGCCAAAACTATCATCGGCTTTGAAAATATAGTTAATGTTATATACTGCTGGCTCAAGATTCTCCGGATTGATGTAGAATGTACCAAATGAATCATTGAATCTGCCATCAGTAATAACTGTAGTTATTCTCTGTCCGGCTGTATATGAAGTGCCATCAACTACTCTATCCTCAGTGAATACAAATTCAAGTCCCAAATTCGTAGCTACTCCTGTAACTGTCTGACCTACAGGATTCTCCTTTGTAATCTGATAGTAACCATATCCAGGCACAGGCGAATTACCATTGACAGTAACATTTGTAGGGTATGTCCCGATCAACTTTCTCGCACTGTTATACACTCCGTTTACAAAGGCTCTCTCCTCATTCGCACCCGATTTTCCCTCTACTACAAAGTTCGCTTTTACTATATTTATTATAGTAGTGGTCTTTTGAACCATATAATTACATTCACTACCGCCCGCGACAGTGAAGTCAAAGCGTACAGTAAGTGGCGACTTAGTAATTGTTGCCCTTCTCAGATAGTTTGTTATGTTAAGCAAACATACCCTTCCAATGTTATCTTTCCATGGGAATGATCTCTCTTCTTCGCTATACGACCCATTCCCATCAACATCGATGTACTTACCAAATCCATCAGTGTCTTGATCGCCTGTCGCTAAACCTGCATTTGGAAGTCTCTTCCATGCAAGAACATCATCATATCCTTGTTGGTTCAAACTAAATCTACCATCTTGGTATCCTAGTGCCGAGTTATCTATAGCATGGAAAATAATATACTTCTCATTATTATATATAATGTATCCTCCTGTAGCATCGGTCGACTCAACTGCATTCGTACAGTATGAATCATTCAAGTCAAGAGTCAAACCAGTATTTCCTGGTATCTCAATGTATCTACAGAATGGCTCACCACATCCCTCATAGTAGTAGACACGGTACATCATACCTGGCACAAGGTCTACAGTATACAAGGCTGCATCATTCAAGTAGTGCGACTCTTGCATCGAACCATTGAAGTAGTCAGCTATAACTGTCTTGTACACATCCTTGACCGGAACCAATATTCTTCCAGCTCCAGGATTCTCCGGATCAGCAGGTGCATGAATAGTTGGATCAACAACATGCGCAGGCACAGGCTCAATATAATATGTACCCGCCTGTGTACCAGCTATCTCTCTAGCATGGAACTGAAGAATGTTCTCTGAAACATATCGGTTATCTGTATTAAGATCTGCAGCATTGTAACATACAGTCAAAGCTGGAGCAGCAGCAGACATCAAGTCCCCATTAGCGTCAAACCAACTTGCATTACTCTCAAGCCATGGCGCTTTTACTTTTAATGCATCTGCCCTACTCTTAGTTACTGGATACTCCTCATCAACTATTGTATTATCAAGAGCATCGTTATTATGACGCGAATCGTATGTCGTACCATGGAATATCGCAAATGGTACCTTGCCCTTGGTTACAAATACTGGCCATACTTTCTTAGTTGCACATCCATTAGCTTCGATGAATGTCCACGAGAATACGTACACTCCAGCTCCTGCCACTCCTCCATCAACCGAAAAGTCGAACGAAACAGGCTGACCATCAGCATTCAAATCAAAGGTCACATCACCAATGCCGTCAGAATCATACTTAATCGTTGGCTTAGCCGTCTGACTGCCACTGGTAATCTCTATAAGTTTATAGCTTCTGCTCTTGGTGTCTCCAGCATAACTTTCTGTCTGACTACCAAAGGTTGTATAATATGTAAGAGAAGCATCGTCAAAATCTGTATCACCGCTCAAATCTGCTGCATCTACATTGTCCAATCTGTAGATCTTGATGCGAGATGTTCCTGCAACTCCCTCATAATCATAGTTATGAATATTACCAAAAGAATCTTTTACTGGAGCGCCTGTTATATCAATATTCGAGTCACTAAGTGGCAGATACCTCGATGGATAATTGATAGTTATGTTCACCTTATTGTCGTTGATGATATCATCCACACAATAAGAACGGTTCATATTGTGCTGCAACTCGCGCTCGAACCTATAGTTTCTGCTGTACGTTGCCGTACAACCTCTGTTGCTTCCTCTACACTCACTTCCGTTGTCAACGTTTAGCGTCACTGTCTGGTTCTTGCCTCGAGGCATGTTGCCAGGGATTAGAACATAGTAGTCATGACCAACTGTATTTTCAGCATCCGCCTCAGCTATCTTCTCCACAAAGCTGTTCGTTACAAACTCATAGTAGTAATCATTCGCATCTTTGTTCACTTTCTCGAAGATCGACTTGGCATCTTTAGCAAAGTATATGCCGTCAGCCTTGGCAATCTCTTCAGTAATGAGACTTGCTGAAAGATATTTTATAGTACCAGTAGGCAACCCACCAGCATCAAATGTTCTGTTCGCATAATACGTATAGTAACTCTCCCTAACAGCATCTATCTTCTGAGTGGCACTCTGTACCCCTCCTGTCGTAGCCACCTCAAGTGTCATCTCAACCTTGACAATCAAACCAGCTTTACCAACAGCATCTGTGCTTACACTATAGTCAGTTCCCCATGGTGTTCTACCATTCACCACTCCAGCTGCATCAGTTCTCAAAAATACAGTCTGCTTATAAACACCATCTACATTATGCGTTGCAGGAACAGGAATTGAACCTACACTGTAATTTGCATAAGATTTACTTGCAGTCCATTCTACCTGATCCGACTCTCCTTGCGCTACCGAACTCTCATAACGCATTTTTGGAGTATCATCTCCATTATACTGATACTTATATACATACGGAATCAGCTTATACTTCTTATCGTCGCCAGCGCAGATGTAATCCTCCGAATAGCCTGCCTGAAAATCTTCAGGCAATCCCTCTGCCACAAAGAATACCTCATTATCAATAGGTTGATACAAATACGAGGTATACTTCACTTGGTATGTACACCCAGTAGCCCCAACATGCAACTCGTATGTCCACTCAATAGGCACACCATTACCATTTCCTCTGTGTCGTGTAAGCGGACTAAATTTATACGAATATGTCTCTCCTACCTCTCCTGTATCAAAATCAGGCCACATGATACCTTCTGCCAATAGCTTGCCGTAACCTCCATTCTCAACATCCGGCTTGTTAGGAATACCTGTAATCGTAATAGGGTCATTGGTACAGTAACACTTTTGTGCATCTATACTTACATAATTCTCCCACTTCTTGTTGACGGTCATTAAGCCTACTGTAGTGAATACATCAGGACACATCACTGCCTTAAAGCGTACGCGGTATGTTGTACTGTTCGCATTATTATGAGTCAAAGTCGGCACAAAACCTGGCTTAACCAACGCTATGTATGCGGCATCTATTCCATTTGGCTTGAAAATTATAGGGTCAAACTGATCGGTTGGAACAGGTACATCTTCTCCATTTACTCTTCTTGTAACTAATTGCAGATTTCCTTCCGCATCTCGCGTCGTTTTATACAACGGCAAAAGGTCATTCTGATCTCTACCCTCTATATAATAGGTACCATCACCAGGATAAAAGTACTCTCTCAGGTTTGCTGGATCCGAATCTTCACAGATAGACCACTTCGGATTGTTCTGGTCTATCTTCAACCTTGTAGTATTCGGACGAATAATCAATGTGAAGTCTCTCGTCTCCGATGTACAAGCTTGCGGATTTGTCTTATCCTTTGCTACTACAAAATAATGATATTCATAGTTCCCGTCACCATTCAATGCTCCTCTCCTGTCCTCTGGGATACGAGCTGTCAAATAATAATCAGCTCCTGTGTTTACAGTCTCTTGCTTCGCAGCTGATGTATACCAAAAATACTCCAACTTCTCATCAGGCACACCATTACCATTGGCTGCAGCATTCAAAACTACATCCTCTCCCTCACATACAATCCTATCCAAACCTTCTGCAGATTCCTTAATAGTAACTGTTGGCACATCTGGACGAGGATTAACCTGAAAAACTATCCTCTTCGTCTGACATGAAACAACAGTTTCGCTCTCTGCTTCAACCCATATCTCATACGTGCCCGTTCTTACTCCATAATCAGAAGCCTTAAATGAATAGGTAAATGAATAATCTTGTACCTTATCTATTTTTGCACTATTGGTACGACCCGCGATATTGTAATACTCTGTCTTATCTACACCTGTGCCGACAATACGCACTTTGAAACTATGCTCTTGCCCAATATCCTTTAGGAAGGTAATAGTCGACTTAATATTTGAATTCAAATCATCCAAACAGTAGTAGTTACCCTCTAACGTAGATGTAATATCCGGATCGTACTGACGCTTTATAACTTTAATGTCATCTGACCTATAACTAGCCTCACATCCATACGCATTTGTAGCCGTAACATAATATGTTCCCTCTTTAATATTCTGATAAGTAACAACACCCGCACCTCCAGGCTCTGTAATATTGGTATTATTAGAACCCTTCAAAGTGTATGTGGATTGCCCATCCGTAGGAACAACTACATCAACTCCAGAATCTCCACAATAATAGAATGTTCTATCATTCAAAGTTGGCTTCTCCGGCTTCCCTGGTACAAAAACGCCATCGTATGGCTTTACTAACGTCCTACATGCATTACCAGCATCCTCTCTTTGCGCATATACATAGTACGTAAGATTTTTCCCCGTCTCTGACGTCTTTGTTCCAAAATCTATAGTTCCACCAGTATTACCAGTTTTTTTAGATGCTATTATACCACCAACACCATTTTCATCAATCGCTTCTAACAAATACAAAGTATTAGCTGTGGTTCCTGTAACTTGAATCTTAAACTGACAGGTTCCACTAGGAGTTATTACCAAATTAGCACTAGGCTGCGCTATTCCATTGTTAGCAATTGTCAACGACCCTGAAACATCCCCCGTAAGAGAGCAGCCTACAACCTGAGCCTTAACCTTATAAACACCAGCCGCCGGATTAGTCCCTAAATTAAAAGAAACAGATCCTTGCGCGTTTGCCGATGTCTGTTGCGCAATTTGATTTCCATCACGATATAGATAATACCTCACATTAGGTTCCGCATTCTGCACCCAAATTATCTTATTATCCAAATTACCTCCCTCTTTACACAATACCTGTGTTCCAATCGTTGTTGCGCCACTAAGTCCTGTTACAGTGAAATAATCTGAACTCGTTGGATTCCCCCAACCACTCCACTGATTCGTACTTCTATTACATTGTACACGATACCTGCCCTTAGCATTCACGAAAAACAACATAGGCTGACCTGATGCCGTCGCTTGAACTCGGGTGACTGTTTGCCCACCCTGTTGCTGAGCAAACGCTACCTCCGCTCCATTCTCATCCACTACGCGGTACCAATAATTTTCCGTAACACCATTAACAGTGATATGTGTAGAAACATCGCCAGCACACCCCGTCGTCGACCCAGTCAATGTCTGGCCCCAAGCCTCAACACCAAGCAACAACATCGCAGCCAGAAACGCAACGCAATGCATCATATACTTAACTACTAAACGCGACTTCATCATATAAAGCCTTATATTTTGTATATAAAATCTCTTACTCATAGAGGAAATAGTGTCTTTATATCCTAACTTTTTTATATCTTTGTATCAATAGAGATACTTCAACATAATAGCAGTGTATACGAACAAATCACACATTTGTTGCAAATTTCTCGACGAATCGCACCATTCTCTCCACTATCTTCTATCTCCTCCCTACAAAAAAACAAATACCCGCACCCATCGTCTTCAACCAATCATCAACAACCCTGACCCCACCAAAAAATCAAGCCACAAGCCGCTTCTCTGCAGTATAATAAAACTCAATGCCATCCACCTCACGACGCAGATTCAAATCCACCACAACAGGCACCTCATACCCAACACTTCGATAACAATCCCCATCACAACTACCACAATTACCAACACCCAATTGTCCCCTCTTCAACAACCGATAATAATACGACACAGCCATACGACGCGCACCTTTGACATTATGCACTTTCGCTTGGCGCGACCAATATCTCCTCTTTTCCCAATGTTTCATATCCTCAGAAGCCCTCTTCTGCGCCTCTGCAAACAGAGTCCTACAAACCCTCTGAACAGCCGTAACATCCATAGCCATAAGCCGATATGTCCCATAACATCTCTTGATAAAAATTGAACGACCCCCATAAATGGCACTAGAATTTCTCCTAGCCTCATTGCGAGCAATCGTAATGCACTTCTCTCTAATATTCACTAAAGCCATATATTCATATTTTACATTTGTCATTTTTCAGCCACAAAAATACACCCACCCCAGCACCCACTTTCCCTTTTTGTCCCTTTATGTCCGCTTTTTTCCGTTTATTTCCGTTTATTTCCGTTTCCGTACAGACGGAGCGTGATCCATCTCAGCGTAATCCATCTCCCACCACTCTTCATCTTCCACCAAGCCCCTCACGCCCTCACACCTCCCCACACCAACCATAACGGACCATAACGCCCACCCACTCAAACACCACCCCTGATTACCAGCCACTTAACCCCACCAACAAATACTTTTTTACAAAAAACTTTGCTTTTCAAACTTTATATGATAGCTTTGTGACGCAATACAGTATGGTATGGCACAAGATAGAGACGAAATACTAACAAACAGCATAACGCTACAGAACGCTCCATCAGGACCTAAATACAAGGCCCTGGTCGACGAAATCGTCGCAGCTATCAATGGTGGTCGACTCCACGAGGGAGATCCACTCCCTTCTGTCAAGTCCCTATCCGCACAACTCTCCGTCTCTCCAGAAACGGTTTTCAAGGCCTACTCTATACTGAAAGACCAAGGCACAATACAAAGCGTCCCTAGCAAAGGGTTCTACGTGGCTAATCAAATAGAAAAAGTATTCGTATTTCTAGATACATTTAAGGCGTATAAGGAAGTACTATACGATGCCCTTACCAAGAACCTGCCGAAGGACATAATCGCAGATGTCAATTTCCACCACTATAAACCCGAAATCTTTCGCAAACTAATCGAAGAAAGCTTGGGCAAATATACCAAGTGGATTATAATGCCTTTCAAGGACAATGACGTCGAGGAGGCTATATCTTTAATCGATCCGAACAAACTCCTGATAATCGATTGGAATATATACAAGCCTCAAGGCGCTTCCGTAATATATCAGGATTTCGGACAGGAACTGGAAAAGGGACTTAATAGCGTTCTCCACCTTCTGAAGAAGTATGACGAGCTGCATTTCCTCTACCCAGAATATACCCAACACCCAATAGCGAGCGTTGAGACTTTTGAAAAATTTTGCGAGCAACAAGGGTTTTCTTATAGAGTAGAGACAGACTCCACGCAGTTCAAAGTACAACGCGGCGTGGCTTACCTGTCCGTTTCTGACCGTATGCTCGGCCACTTCCTCCAACAGAGCCGGGACAACAAACTCAAGGTGGGAGAGGACGTCGGGTTCATCTCTTATAACGAAACCCCTATGAAACCGTTCATCGATAGAGGTATCACCGTATTCTCAACAGATTTCCAATTACTGGGAAAAAAGGCCGCCGATTTCGTCGTGAATGGCAAACATATCGAACACTGCATCCCATCAAGGATGATTATTAGAGAAAGCTTATAACACAAACAGAATATAATTAAGTAAATCAATAAAAGATGTATACATTAGGTGTAGATGTCGGAAGTTCTTCCGTAAAGGCTAGCTTGGTTAGCGTAGAAACAGGTAAGTGCGTCGCTACTACTTTCTTCCCAAAGAGCGAGGCTAAAATCATTGCAAATCAGCCAGGTTGGGCTGAGCAGGAGCCTACAGAGTGGTGGAAGAACCTCTGCCAAAGCGTAAATTTCATCATGAACGAGAGCGGCGTTAAGGCTGCCGACGTTAAGGCTATTGGTATCAGCTACCAGATGCATGGCCTCGTTTGCGTAGACAAGGACCAGAATGTCCTTCGTCCTGCTATTATATGGTGCGACTCACGCGCTGTTCCTTATGGCGAGCAGGCTTTTAATGTACTCGGCAAGGACCTTTGCTTAGGGCACCTCCTCAATTCTCCTGGTAACTTCACCGCTTCTAAGCTCGCTTGGGTTCGCGAGAATGAACCAGAACTATTCAATAAGATCTACAAGATCATGCTCCCTGGCGATTATATCGCTATGCGCATGACTGGCGAAATAAACACAACAATTTCTGGCCTCTCTGAGGGTATGATGTGGGATTTCAAGGAGGGTAAGGTCGCTAAGTTCCTCCTCGATTACTACCAGATCCCTGAGAGCTTTATCCCTACTATCCTCCCTACTTTCGCAGACCAGGGTCACCTCAACGCTGCCGCTGCTGCCGAACTCGGACTCGCAGAGGGCACTCATGTAACTTACCGCGGTGGCGACCAGCCTAACAACGCACTCTCTCTCGGCGTACTCGAGCCAGGTGAGATCGCAGCCACAGCAGGTACATCAGGCGTAGTATATGGCGTTAATGGCACAGTCAACTACGACAACCAGAGCCGCGTAAATACTTTCGCACACGTCAACTACGCTAAGGACAACATCCGCCTCGGTCACCTTCTCTGCGTAAATGGTACAGGTATCCTCAACTCTTGGATCAAGCGCACCGTAGCTCCAGAGGGCATCTCTTATGCCGACATGAACGACCTCGCAGCTCAAGTCGCTATCGGTAGCGATGGCCTCTCTATCCTTCCTTTCGGTAACGGAGCAGAGCGCATGCTCGAGAACAAGGAAATCGGCTGTACCGCTCAAGGCATCAACTTCAATATCCATACCAAGGCTCACATGGTACGTGCAGCTCAGGAGGGTATCGTATTCTCTTTCAAGTATGGTATCGATATCATGAACGAAATGGGTATGCAGGTTAAGACTATCCACGCAGGTAATGCTAACATGTTCCTATCTCCTATCTTCCGCGATACTCTCGCAGGTGTAACAGGCGCTACTATCCAACTTCACGATACCGACGGCTCTCTCGGCGCAGCTAAGGGCGCTGGCATCGGTGCTGGTATCTACAAGTCAGCAGCAGAGGCCTTCAGCACTCTCGAGACTATGAAGACTATCGAGCCTGATAACGCTAAGGCCGCTCAATATGCAGAGGCTTACAACACATGGAGATATCGTCTCGAACAGGCAATCAGATAATACAACTCGTTGTATACCTGACTAGTATACAACTGACACAAAAACAACGAGATTACAAACATCTAACTTATGTGTCTCTCACTTATAGTGGGAGACACTTTTTGTTTGCTATATGCCAAATTCTACATAAATTTGCAACCGCTAACGGCAAAACTACGCTCGGGATGTAGCTCAGCCCGGTTAGAGTACACGTCTGGGGGGCGTGTGGTCGCAAGTTCGAATCTTGTCATCCCGACTTTTCTTTTACTTAAAATAACTATGCAAAATATAGACAACTTCTAAAATCAAACACTACATTAGCCGCGCAACTAGGAAAACAAAGTTTTCACAAATCAATTACTACTACATTTTTAAATAAACAACATGAAACGCAACATTCTTTTTACATGCGTATGCATCTTACTGCTTATTGCTCATTGCAATCAGAGCCATATCAATACAACACCAATCCCTCCCATCCCGCCACAAGAAGAATCTCTTTCTTTAGAACCTTCAGATTCTATCTTCAACGCAAACCCCGATTCAATCCGTTTCGTTATCGATTACTCTTATCCTTATGAGAACAATTTCCAATACACTCAATATTCCCCATTCACGTTCTCTTTAATGTAAACAACACGCAGCTATATCTTTAAAACAAAAATAGGGTCATGCTTATCCGCACGACCCTCAATATTTTCATATTATATCTGTTATTTCTTACTCCTCGTCCAAGCCTCTTCCTTGAACTACCAAGAACTTAGACATCTTCCAGAATGCCTCTTTGTCCTTAATGCGAATAGTAATATATCCCTCCTCATCTTTCTCTTCTACATAACTGTTCTCATCATGCGTAGAGATGAGCTTAATACGCTTGCAATGGGTTGGAATAGATGAAATCTCAGTCCAGTTTACTTTTGTAAAGAGGCTGTTGTCAACATCTCCAGACACTTTTCTAGAGAACAAGCCTGATGTCTCTGTAATTCCTTTGGCCTTGAGATCCGACTTAGTACCAACAATATAGAAGGCTGTATTCTTGTCATCTGTCAATTTAGCAATATCATCAAATGCTACCGATGCAACTCTAGATACAGAATCTACAGAGTTCGACAACTTGGTATTTAGTTCCTTCCACTGCTCTATCTCAACATCTTTAGCTTGAAGTATAGCGGTAAGCTTGTCTACCTCTGCATTTTGCATTGCCAACTGATCTTGAAGAACCTGCATCTTATACTCAAAATCTTTATTGTCAAGATTAGCCTTCTTGAGTCGTGCAGTAAGGTCTGCTACTTTCTTTTTGTTCTCTTGCAAGAGATCGTTGATTCTGGCTATATCTGCCTCAATCTCATCTTTTGGAGCTCTTCCATCCTCATATTCTGCCGTCGAAAGTAGTTTTTCTCTCTCTTTTATCGCCGCAATATTCTGTTGAATAGATTTCAATGTATTGTCATAATCCATTTGCACAGAGTCCTTGAAACTCATAATAGATTGCAACATAGCAAGACTATCTCTCAATTGTCTCTCGCGTTCTGTTACGATATTACAAGAAAACATCATCATAGTCATGGCTATGAGTGCAATAGCGCTAAAAATGTACTTCATTTTTCCTATATATTATATTAGTAACACAAATGTATGAAGTTATTCTTCTTCTTGTTCGTCTTCGTACTTATTTTTCTTCTTCTTTTCTTCCTTTTTCCCCTCTACTACCATTACTATCTCTCCCTTGGGCGGCGTCTCTGTAAAGTGCTCTATAAGTTCTGCCAATGTTCCTCGCTGCGTATCCTCAAATATCTTACTTATCTCTCTGGAAACAGATGCTCGTCTGTCAGCTCCTAACACCTCTGCTAACGACTCTAGCGTCTTTACTAAGCGGAATGGCGACTCGTAGAGTATAAACGTTCGGGTAAGCGTTGCTAGTTCTTGAATCGCCGTCTGCTTACCTTTCTTATGCGGAAGGAATCCTATAAATGTAAATTGGTCATTTGGCAATCCTGAATCTACTAAGGCAGGCACAAATGCCGTGGCACCAGGTAAGCATTGAACCTCTATGCCCGCATCTATACAGTGGCGAACTACCAAATAACCAGGGTCTGATATGGCAGGGGTACCGGCATCCGATACCAACGCAGCATCTTGTCCGCCCAATATTCGGTTCACTACGTTCTCTACAACATGGTGTTCATTGAATTTATGATAGCTGACTAACTGATTGTCTATCTCAAAATGTCGTAAAAGGTTGCTGGTCGTGCGCGTATCTTCTGCTAATATAAAAGACGCCTCTTTGAGCACTTTTAGCGCTCTCATCGTTATATCTTCTAGATTGCCTACTGGTGTTGGCACTACTGTTAATTTCATACCTTATATCGGATATTATTTCTCTACAAAAATCTTCTGTGTACTGCCTTGAGGAATCCCTCTACATTAGCATCCGTCTCATCCCATCCAAAGACTTGAAGCATCGCATGCGCCTCTTCGTATGATGTACACGCATTGATTGCATCTAATGTCTGATTCAATCTCGTCGCATCGCCTCCAAATAGCTCTCGCTGAAATAGAAATCTGTCGTTGATTCCCACTGCTTTGCGTATATCTGATACTGGCGTACCATACTCAATCGTATCTTTCGAAGATACTGTCTTGACTTTATTGACTGGCACCACCGGTTTTGCAGGAGCCACCGGTTTGGTCTCCTCTACCGCCTTCAAAGGTTCTTCTTCTTTCTCTGCTTTTACCTCTGCCTGAGCTATTACAACCTCTTTAGCTGGTTCAGGCTCTTTTTCTACTATTGGCTCTCTCTTCTCCTCTGGTTGCTCAGCTGGTTCAACCTTGATCTCAGGAACAATAACTGGCTCTGACTCTTTCACAGGCTTTGACTCTGGCTCTTTCTTTGTCACGGCCTCAGTCTCGTTCTCCGTCGACTCTTCTTTCCAGAATTCTAATAGCTGTATCTCTTTCCCTAGTGTAGAATATTTTGTCATCAGCAAATCAATGAATGGCTGAGGTATATTCTCCTTATCTGCAAACGTTTCGGTAAGTTTGCGCATCTCTTCCATCGTGGAGAGAATAATCTCTATGATTGTCTCTTTCCGCATAATTCGTTACTTTTGCAAGAGCTATGTTTTAATGCCCTTATTTATCTTCGCAAAAATAATGAGCATTCAACTAAATAGCAAACAACACATTAAACTAACTCTTAAGTATCGCAATAAAGTGTTTTTGGAACAAGTGGTCAACGGCAATGGCTCTGGTTGGATAGAAGTGGTGACTGGCTCAATGTTTTCTGGCAAAACTGAAGAGTTGTTACGCCGCCTCAGACGCGCTACTTTCGCACGTCAGAAAGTGGTCCTTTTCAAGCCTGCCCTCGATAATCGATATAGCGAAACCGAAGTAGTCTCGCACGACTCAACCTCTCTAGCGGCTACTGTGGTTTATGATTCTCTTGAAATGCTCCACTTGAGTAAGGATGCTCAAGTCATCGGTATCGATGAGGCTCAGTTCTTCGACGACTCTTTAGTCGATATCTGTCAGAAACTTGCCAACGAGGGGAAACGTATCATTATCGCAGGTCTGGATATGGATTACCGCGGCGTGCCTTTCGGTATAATGCCTAAACTTATGGCAATAGCAGAATTCGTCGACAAGGTTCACGCTATATGCGTTCGTTGTGGACGCCTCGCTCAATATTCTCACCGAACAATTAAACAAAACGACCTGGTTGTACTGGGCGAAAAAGATAGATACGAGCCTCTGTGCCGTAGGTGTTACCAAATGTTCAACAACAACAATGAATCTGAACATCTCTGATATCGTCTCTGCTACTCAAGCTGAGCAGGCAGGGGCTAAACAGCATAATGCTGTCGTTACGTCAATTCTGACTGATAGCCGTAATATGTTCGACACTAATGGCTGCCTTTTCGTAGCTATTAAGGGTCAACATCACGACGGCGAAGCGTATATCCCTGAATTGTACGACCGCGGCGTGCGTCTTTTCTTATGCTCTCACGACGTACAGACAGCAGCTTATCCTAAGGCTACTTTCATATTAGTGGATGACGCCCTACGCGCTCTGCAGGATCTCGCAGCTTGGCATCGCAGACAGATGAAGGCTCGTGTTGTCTGCATCATAGGTTCTAATGGTAAAACTATTGTAAAGGAATGGTTGGCTCAGATTCTCGCTGACGATGTGCAGTTTATCCGCTCTCCTCGTAGCTATAATAGCCAGCTAGGCGTCGCTCTTTCTCTCTTGCTCATACAGCCCGACACTCGATTGGCTATTATCGAGGCTGGCATCAGCCTCCCTGGCGAAATGGAACGCCTCCGTGAAATGACTCTGCCAGAGGATGTAATCTGGACCAATATCGGCGATGCCCATCAGGAGAATTTCGACTCTCTTAGCCACAAGATGTCTGAAAAGGAGGTTATTTGCTCCAATGCTCAGCGTATCTTCTACCGAAAGGATGATATCTTGCTAGACCGTTCTTTCTCCACCCACGCTGCCGAACATGAATGTATCACTTGGGGACGTAATCCTCAGGCTACTTTCCAGGTCGATCTATCTGTCGACGAGCATGGCTCTCATATCGTCATATCTTCGGTTAAGTACGATATCCATCAGCTCTCTATCAACAATCCTTATATCAATGACGAGGCGTTGGCTCAGGATCTTATTCAGGCTGTCATATATGCTCTCGCTAATAATATTTTTGCGAGCAACCTTAGTGTTCGCGCAGAGCAGCTGCAGTCTATCGATATGCGTCTCCAACAGAAGGATGGTTGCAATGGATGCACAATTATCAATGATTCTTATAATGCCGACGTGACTTCCCTTTCCATTGCTTTGGATATGCTCCATCGCCTCGGTAATAAGAAGGGACTCACCAAAACTCTCATACTTTCTGACCTTTTGCAGTCTCGTCGCCAACAGGAAGAGTTGTATGCCGACGTTGAACGTCTCATTATAAACAAACAGGTCTCTCGCCTGATATGCATCGGCCGCAACATCAGCACTTATATGCGCGGTAGAATACCCAACTCTCGTTTCTTCTCTAGTACAGAGGAGTTCCTTAGTAGTATGTCAACTGCCGATTTCCACGGCGAGGCTATCCTTCTTAAGGGGTCACGCGCTTTCGGGTTCGAACGTATCGCGGATCATCTCGAAATGCACCGCAATCGTACCCAGATGGAAATCAATCTCAATGCCTTGGCTCACAACGTAGCATATTTCCGTAAACTTTTGAAGCCTAAGACTAAACTCCTTGCAATGGTCAAGGCGTTCTCTTATGGAACAGGCTCTTTCGAAATAGCTCGTCATCTTGAAGCTCAAGGGGTCGACGCTTTCGGTGTCGCTTTCGCCGATGAAGGTCACGAATTACGCATGTCTGGTATCAGATTGCCTATCATAGTCATGAATCCTGAATGGCATAGCTATGAGGTTATGCTTAGGGATAATCTCGAACCTGAGTTGTCTACGTTCGATACTCTTCGCTTATATAACAAGGAGGCCGAACGCCTGGGTATCGAACAGGCTCCTGTTCATATCAAAATCAATACAGGTATGACTCGCTCTGGGTTCGACGTCCACGAGATAGACGAACTTGTAAGGGTCCTCCACGAATGCCCTCACCTCATCGTAGCTTCGTCTTTCTCCCATTTGGTCGGCTCCGATGAAGCTGTCCACGACGATTTTACCAATCAGCAGATATCGCTTTTCAAAGAGGCTACAGATAGCTTGGCTGAGGGCTTGTCTTATAAGTTCGACCGCCATATCCTTAATAGTGCAGGCATAGAGCGTTTCAATGAGCACCAAATGGAAATGGTACGCTTGGGTATAGGGTTATATGGTATATCTGCCATAAACAATGCTAAGTTGCGTAACGTAGCAACTCTCAAGTCGTACATCTCCCAAATACGTACCGTCCCAGCTGGTACTACCGTAGGTTATGGCCGTAAAACTAAGCTCAACAGCGAGTCGCGTATCGCCGTAGTGCCTATCGGTTACGCAGATGGCCTCGACCGCCGACTTAGTAATGGCGTAGGTGAGGTCCTTATATGCGGCAAAAGGGCTCCAATAGCTGGTAACGTATGTATGGATATTTGTATGGTCGATATTACCAATATCCCCGAAGCTAAGGTAGGCGATGATGTCCAGTTGTTTGGCGATGAGAATCCCGTATGGGATATGTCCGATCGAATGGGTACTATATGCTACGAGGTACTCACAGGTATCGGTCGCCGCGTAAAACGTGTTTACGTAATGGAATAATACCTCTGTATGCAACGCCGTCAGCCTTTAGATTACAATAAAGCCCTCGAACGTGTAGCCCAATGGTGCGCGCAAAGCGAACATTGCTCTTCCGAGGTTCAAAAGAAACTAGTCTCTTATGGCTTGGAGGACCATGAGGTCGCTAAGGGTATCGCTTGGCTGATAGACAATCGTTTCATAGACGATGAGCGTTTCGCTACATTCTTCGTTCGGGATAAACATCGCTTCAGCGGATGGGGTCCGCAAAAGATCCGCTTCCAGCTGCAATTAAAACATATAAAGGATGATATCATCTCTAAGGCTATGCTCGAATTAGAGGAGCTGCCTACAAATGATACCCTCCAACATCTACTGGAAAGCAAACTACGCTCTTGCCACCAGTCCGACCCATGGAAGCTTAAGGCTTCCCTCATCCGTTTCGCAGTATCTCGTGGTTATAGCTATGACGATATACTGCCTATTGTAGAAGATTTATTGTCAAACAGAGATTATACCGACTGTTAAGATGTACAAGGAGATACAACTTACACTCCCACCTCAGGAGGCTGCTCAAATGGCAGCCGACAGCACTTTTGCAAAGCGTCGCCTCTCTAAAGAGGCTGACGTGGATTCATCAAGCATATCTCATATACGTATGCTTAAACGCTCTATCGACGCTCGCCGCGCTCATGGCGTGTTGGTTCTGCTGACTTTCGGTATATGGATAGATGAGGAACCCGAACGTCCTGTAATAGACTTGCCTGGTTATAAGGATGTGGCCAATGCACAACCCGTAATTGTTGTCGGCGCAGGTCCTGGTGGTCTCTTCGCAGCTTTGCGCCTTGTCGAATTAGGTCTTCGCCCTATCGTAGTGGAACGAGGCCAGGATGTCAGCAAGCGTAAGGTTGATATCGCTCAGCTATGTCGTACTCATAATGTCGATCCAGAGTCTAATTACGCTTTCGGAGAGGGCGGTGCTGGTACGTTCTCTGATGGTAAGCTCTATACTCGCTCGACTAAGCGTGGTAATATAAATAAGATCCTCCAGGTATTCTGCCACCACGGCGCTAAGGAGGATATTCTCATAGATGCACACCCTCATATCGGTACCGATGTATTGCCTACTGTCATCAAGAATATGCGCGAGACTATCATAGCTCATGGCGGTCAAGTATTGTTCGGCGCTAAGATGACTGATATCAAGGTGGTGGATGGCAAGGTGCGTGGCATTGTCGTTAATGACAAGGATAATATTGATGCTGATGCAGTGGTATTGGCAACTGGTCACTCTGCACGCGACGTATATCATCTCCTCCATAGCAAGGGCATATCTCTTGAAGCTAAGACTTGGGCTATGGGCGTCCGCGTGGAACACCCACAGGAGTTAATAGACCAGATTCAATATCATTCCAAGGATGGTCGCGGAGATTACCTTCCAGCAGCATCTTATAGTTTCGTAACTCAGGTGGCTGATCGCGGTGTATACTCGTTCTGTATGTGCCCTGGTGGTTTCATCGTTCCAGCTATGACAGCGGCTAATCAACAGGTAGTTAATGGTATGTCTCCTTTCGCCAACTCTGGTATGGTTGTCGAAATACACCCGGAAGATATCGGCGAATTACAGAATGAGGGACCTTTAGGTAGCCTCAAATACCAGGAACAACTCGAGGAAATGGCTTTTATCAATGGCGGTCGTGGTATTACTGCTCCTGCACAAGGTCTCGCAGATTTCGTTCAGGGTAAGATATCTCAACAGTTACCTCCTTGCTCTTATGTCCCTGGTATAATGACTTCTCCTTTGCATTTCTGGCTTCCAGAGCATATAGGAATGCGCCTGCGAAAGGGCTTCGAGACTTTCGGCAAACAGGCACGCGGTTTTATGACTAACGAGGCTTTGGTAGTCGGCGTCGAGAGCCGTACTTCTTCTCCTGTTCGCATTCCTCGTAATCCTGCTACTATGCAACACCCAGGGGTAGAGGGTCTGTTCCCTTGTGGCGAAGGTGCAGGCTATGCAGGTGGCATCGTCTCTTCTGCTGTCGACGGCGAATTGTGCGCCGAAAAAATCGCAGAATTAATGAAGTCGTAATCCTACCAATGGATAATTACCTCAAAATACTGAAGGAATACTGGGGGTACGATAGCTTCCGCTCTATACAGGCCGATATTATAAGGTCAATAGGCGAAGGCCGCGATACTCTCGGTCTGATGCCTACTGGTGGAGGTAAATCGATTACATTCCAAGTACCTGCTATGACGATGGAGGGTGTATGCTTAGTCATCACACCTCTCATTGCTCTTATGCAAGATCAGGTCAATGGACTCATACATCGCGGCATTCGCGCCGCTGCCATATATTCCGGCATGTCGTACAATGAGATGAATATTATTCTCGACAATGCCATATATGGTCATTGCAAGTTCTTGTACGTAGCTCCGGAACGACTCTCTTCTGACTCTTTCCGAATCAAACTGCGTCAAATGAATGTATCTCTTTTGGTTATTGACGAGGCCCACTGTATCTCTCAATGGGGATACGATTTCCGCCCTTCATATCTCAAAATAACAGATATATTCGAGGATTTATATCCAGAACGCCCTCCCATCTTGGCATTAACCGCAACAGCCACTCCTAAGGTTGTGGATGATATTATGGCTCGCCTGGAGTTTCGAACTCCCAATAGCTTGACAGCAAGTTTCGTGCGCCCTAATCTGGCGTATATAGTTCGTGATACTCAGGATAAGGTCGGCGAAGCTATAGGTATGCTCCGCCGTACTGCCGGTAGCGCCATAGTATATGTCGGCAAACGTGCCAGCACCTCCGAATATGCCAATATCTTCAATTCTCAAGGCATCTCGGCTTTGCCTTACCACGCAGGCATGAATGCTAAACAGAAAAAGGATTATCAGGAACAATGGACCAAGGGCAAGGTGCGCGTCATGGTCTGCACTAATGCTTTTGGAATGGGTATTGACAAGCCTGATGTCCGACTGGTTATACACATGGATGTACCTAGCTCTCTTGAAGCTTATTTCCAAGAGGCAGGTCGCGCTGGCCGAGACGGCAATAAGGCATACGCTGTTCTTCTCAATGGTCAGCGTGATATTACTGTTCTCGAACAAAAGGTCCGTAATGCCTTTCCTCCAAGAGAGAAAATATTAGAGGTATACAATGCTATAGGTGATACTATGGTAATCGGCGTCGATTCTGGAGAAGGTGTCCTTCAGGAACTCAACCTTGGTTTACTCTGTAAGAATTTCCATTTATCTACTCTCCAGGCCCACTACTCTCTCCAAATCCTTAAGAATGCCGGGTATCTGGAGTATGAGGCTGACGCCGATTTTCCTCCTCGCGTGATGTTTCTTCTAGATGGACAGGAATTATACGATATCCGTTTGCACAATTCCGAACTTAATATCGTCATAGAGTCCCTCCTCCGTCGCTACGAAGGCCTATACACAAAGTATGTACAAATAGATGAATACCTCATCGCCAAGTTATGCAACATCCAGCATCAGGAACTTTATGAACGGATGCTTAAACTTAGCCGGCTAGGCGTAATCTTATACAATCCGGCTAAGCACATGTCGTATGTCTATTGGCTTCAGGATCGCGTCAGGGATAAGTATCTGACTCTTCCTAATGAGGTTTATGCCGATCGCGAGGCTGACTTAAGATCTCGCGTCTCAAGCGTCATTAACTATCTTCAAAACAATACCGAATGCCGTACCATCCAACTCGTACGTTATTTCGGACAAACAGCAACCAAGTCATGTGGAATGTGTGATGTCTGCCGCGACCAAATGATTAAACAGGAACAACAGATCTCAAATGAAGAGTTCCAATCTCTGTGTAATCACATATTATCATCAGTCAAATCTAATCCCAATATATCTATAGACCGACTGAAAGATATCATCGACCCCGATTTAATACAAAACAAGCACGACATTATTATGCAAGCCCTCCGTTACCTCCAGGACTGGCAAAAAATCTCTATCTCTCCCATCGGCGAATTGTCCATCAAATAATGCTTAATATTATTCCCTACAAACATTAGTAGGCATATATGTCAAAAAAAATAAGCTACCCACTTTCATGGATAGCTTACTTGCTCTATTCTATCTTTTATAGCCAATCGGCATCTTAACTGAAACCTGAATCGATATTCGCTAAAAAGGACTCTCATCAAATGAGTTACGCTCGAAACTATTGCTGCTGCCAGTTGAAGTAGCACTCACTGATCTGGATGTCTCTTGCGCAGACGAAGGACCACGCGGTCTAAATGGATTGACCGTCGGAGGATTGTCAAACGTAGACATTTGTACCCTTACAATACACCTGTCTACAGTAAACTCCTCTATTATGGGGCTATGGTATTCCCTTCTCATAGTCTCTTATCTCTTCAAACTAAGTTTCTTGGTCTCAACAGCCATTCCGTTTACAACCTGAACAATATAAATACCGTTCTGTTCTACCGGTATGATTGTCTTTTCTGCTTTTATCGACCTCTTGACAATAGTATTACCAACAAGATCGTATATAGTAACGAATGCCTCTGTCTCAAGTCCAGGAATATCTATTACCGCCATATTGTCAATGGCTGTTATAGATATACTCTTAATAACTTGGGTAGTATTAAGTGTAGGCGTCTCTTCTGCCTGAACTTTTCTTAACACTATCTTTATATCTCCGTCCTCGATTCTATCCGAATTTGGCAATACAAATTCAGAGTTAATCCTGATATTCTGCTCTTCTCCATTGTAACAGATAAGAACATCTATAGAATTATCAAAAAATTCAACATTGCTTATTACGAGAGAACCCCTTTCGTTGTTGCCTTTTAATGACAATGGAATCTCTATATCTTCCTCTAAATAATCAATTGATGGGTACAATGCTATAGCACATCTCTTCGACTCTTTAAGGATAGAGATACTTGGAGAGTAGTCTGATCCTCCGCCCATCTTATCCGAATCGTACGATGTTCTGTATTTCATCGAACCTCCCTCTCGGAACACAAGTGCTATTTCGTCAGATATACCGTATTTGTTTATCGCCTTTATTCTTACCACATCTGTTTCAATGTTTTGACTCTTTAATGTCGTCGCAGATGTAGGCTTGATAGGATTGAAGGTTATACGAGTACTCTGCTCTTTGCTGACGTTTCGAATAGCAATAGCTTGGAATGGCGCAATTCTATTTAAATCACCGTTTACCGATATGTTACTAGTCTTGTTGTAGGTGATAAATACATCATCTTCACCACCTGTAGTACATGTGTAAATTGTATTTAGCGCCAGACTGTCTAGAACTACGCCCGAAACATCAAGCGAGAATGGATATGGTTGCGAAACCCAAATCCAACCAATATTCTCATTTGTCTTCTCATCAAAATACGCTGGTGCATCAACCGTATATTGCTGTATCTTAGAGAGTGTTCCGTTTTGAACCAACGTTCTGTCTCCATCTCCCAACAATCCTACTAAGAAGGCCGATGTCGCAATATTGCCATCCGGATCTGTACCTTTTATCTTGTACTCTCCATTAGGTTTCTCTAATAGCGGATTACTGTAGTTCTTATATGGATATGAATACACATAGTCCCCACTTAGGCCTCTTATCAATCTCTCTTCCGTAGCAGAACCTACATAGTACATCTGATATGTCTTGAATGTCCTGTTCACAGTAAATTTGTTTGAGCCCGACAGATTTCCAGTATAATATAAATTAGGGTTAGCACTGTATTTATAGTTCGTGTTGAATGTACCATTGTTCTCAATGTTTACAGCGTATAGGTTTGTACCATGTCCATCTAGTATAATGGTACCTGCATTCCTGATATCGCCTTTCACATTCGTCGTGCCTCCGCTCAGCTTTAGCGAACCTCCGTTGTCAACTGTAAGTGTTTCGCTAATCTCTGTCTTCGAACCTGCACCTATATTCACTATCGCTCCTTGCTCTATGGTCATAGACTTAATGAAGACAGATGTCGATGTCAGGTTTGGATAGTTGCCAGATGTCTTCCTGATCGTTACTTCACTGGTCTGCTCTGGAATACTATGGTACATCCAGTTCTGAGTATCGTTCCAACTCGTTCCTGCTCGCCCTGTCCATATATAGTCAGAGATATTACTGTTGTTGGAAAGGGCATAGTATCGTCCTATGCCATTATTGTTAATGGCATGTAGAATACTCTTTATCGTTCCGTTATTGGCATTACCAGTATAATTGGTATAGTCCATAATATCCCACTCGCCATTTGTTCTTGTCACAAGTGCGTTATTGTTGTTGAATGTTCCTCCACTATTACCGTTCCATCTGACTACTATAGTAGCCTCTGCTTCGTCTGATGGCGCTTTCAAGTACCAATATTCATTCAACATTGACAGGTCGTATGATCTGAGTTCTGCCGGAGACTTATGCACATATTGCAATTCCCATTGTCCAACCTCGGATGTCGTCATTAGCGTTCTTGCATATACGCCATTATCTCCTATAGGGTATACTCTTTCTGCTCCTGGTCGTGGACTCACTTTGAGTTTTCCATCTATAAATGATGTTGGACTACCTCCTGCTATATTTCCTCCTTCATTGACAACCAAATTATGCCCGTTCATATTAAGTATACCGTTCACAAGTTTCACATTGTCAACAGTAAGGTCATTATCTACGCCAACTCCTTCTTTATTATCTATCGTCAAACCTGGCAAACAAGCATTTCCTGTCACACTGATATCTTGTGGGGTATTGCCATCCATCATAAAGTATCCATTACCTGTCACTGAGCCTGACTTAAGCACAAGTGCTGTCTCTTTGCCTTCTATGGCTACAGATCGCCCGCTGTTTAATACGACTTTCGGACCATCTACTGTTAATGTTCCAAGTACTACAACGTCAATATCGGTTCTCACTACTCGTTCGCCTGTACCTGTAAACTTAACGTTGTTAACCTTCGGCATCTCAAATACACTGTATGATATATCTTCACCTGAGTATTCTATAGTACCGCCTGTACTGCTGCAGAACTCATCATAACGACCTGATGGGAACGATAATGAAGAATTGACTTTTAATATACCATCTCCTCTCACTGTCGTCACATTGTTGTTTTTTGTTCCTGCCGCAAATTCTAGCGTCATATCTTTCGCTATATAGATATGCTTGGCATTAATTCCATTGGTTGTTACTGTAACATTACTCCTGATAACAGCTCCCGCATTTTGTACGAATTCATAAAAGACTGGGACTGGGTTGCCATTGTATATAATGATATTGCCTTGCTGATCTCTCATAAATTCGATATCTCCAAGTTTCAGCCCTCCTGTTTGATCATCTCGCACAAGTGGCATTCTTCCCCATATTTTGTCCGTCCAATTACCATCTCTCAATGATACAAATACTCCAAGTGGTTCTACCACCATTCCTGCACTACATGCTGTATACTCACCACTGAATGTCTTTCTATTCTCTGTCGAGATTCTGATCTTCATCGGCTCTGTTTGCGCAATCTTTGTAGTTCCAATATCCCATGTGTTGATTGCTATCATATAGCTGGCATTCACATAGTCAGGACGGTACTCTGGGTACGACATCTCAATATATCCAGTACTTGTCTGAAGTGTATTACATGTAAATGTCCAATAGTATGGAAGCGCAGTTTTCCCAACATTTTCTGAATTTGTATCTATTGCCGATTTCAATTCAGGATGTATCGCATCTACTGTAGCAAAACAAATATCACCAACAGCTGTAGCTTTGACGTTGTTCAACTCAATTGGAGTATAAATTTTACCTTTCTTTCCTAGTGGAATCACAAAGGTCTTAGTATCACCAATTTTCCAATACATCTTGATACCGTTGTCAGTAAACGAACCGTTTGTCGAGATCATCTTGTCTATGCCGAAGTTTTCTCCTTCTATAGTAGCATTGCCAAGCAACTCTATTCTATTTCCTGCTATATCAAATACTCCGTTGGTAATTTTGAGCTTATCTCCAATGGTAATCTCTTTCAATTGTTTCAATGAACAGTTGACACCAGCTGCATTGTCTATATCAAGTATACTAACTGTTCCTTCACAGAATAGGTTGCTCGATTTTTCTGATTGAGCACCACTACCTACTATCAGACCATTACCCGCTACTTCTGCCTCTTGATCTATTTCTACATCTCCATGCGCCCTCAATGTACCACTAACTGTCAATACTCCTTTTTTTACAGTCAGATCGTTGTCAACTACTACACTGCCCTGGACTTCTTGACTGGTTCCATCAAATACTGCATTGTATAGGGCACTGTTTCCTGGCAGGTATATTTGCTGACCATCTCCTACAAAGTAGGTGGTCTGTCCTTCTCCTACCTCGTATGTTCCCTCTGCTGTCAGATCTCCTGATATCGTTATGTCATGACCTGCAGCATCTAATGTCTTCCCTGATGCTATTGTCAATCCTCCCAATATAGATAGACTGCTATTCATCAATTTCGCATTGCCATTGATGTTTAATGTGCCGATTTCAGAAAGTGATTGTATGCCAAATTCAACCGGACTATTGATATTGATGGTCGTCTTGGAATCTAGCTCAGCATATCTTGGCTCCATATACAGAGATGGTGTTGTCTCTGGTGCTCGCGAATGACTAGTGATGTTGATTGTAGTAGCCTCAGAAAGGATAATATTTCCATTTCTTATATCAAATGCTCCTAAACCATCCATCGGCGTACCTCCTAAACAGTTGATATCAACTTTACGACTTGTCGTCAAATCCAAAGATGAGCCCTCACTACTTGGTGTGATATATGATACATTTAGCGTAGTTGCTCTGCTATCTGTATCGGGACCCTCAATTGTCATTACTCCATTGTTCGAGTATACTACACCGCGCCTTGTACTCACATCGCCTTCTTTGTGAATATTCAGAGTAGCACCTCCTGTAAGGTTAAGTCTGCCTGCTAAGTAGAGCGAATAATCTCTATAGTCAACTCCCTTTATTGATATATTAGCTGTTCCTGCTGTTACATATAGCGAACCATCTACAGGAATATTAAAGTCCTTCGCTTCTGCCTTTGGATATTGCTTGAGTGTCGTAGATCCTTCATACCCAAGTTTCAATACTCCAGTTTGTATATCAACCACCGTTTCGTCTGCTCCCGTCGTAACATTGGTCTGGAATTCTACGATACAACTCTCTGAAGATTTATTGATGATAATCGCATCTCCAAGTTTTGTTCCTCCCGTAGCCTCACCACCTACTACCACTGGTTCGTCATTTCCCGAAACTCCCCAGAAGTAGACGTCTCCTGCTATGTCTATCTTTTTATTGTTCGTCACATTGTTCCAGAGGTATACATAGCATCCTCCGCCTGTTATGACACCATCATTTCTGATGCTTCCGCTGACTTTCAATTCTGTCTCTCCCGATTTTTCTCCCACTATTAGTGTAGCGTTCTCTCCTACTAGAATATCTTTATCAACGTTCACCGTTATACCTTTCGAACACTCGAATGTCGCATTACCACTTATTATAAGGTTCCCTCTTACCGTAAAGTCTGTTCCATTGACAATAGTCAATTTTCCATTACCCGTAATCTCAAGGTTCGGATAATCGCTCATTGTACTTACATCAAGTGTCCTGTCTTGCCCATTAAGCTCAAACACAAGTTTCGCAGTAGTACTGTTGCACAACTCACTGTGTTTTGCACTTAATACAGATATCGCGCCTTTCTTATTTTTCTGCATCCTGTATTTAAGGATACCATCTCCTTTTATCGAGACTGCATTAAATGAACTGATACTCGACTCCTCTATGGTAAGTGTTTTACCATTACTTATCGTTACTACACCTGCATTTCTAGCTCGTTGCGAATCGAATGTAATATCATCGTTCACCTTAACTTCATCGTCCTCTTTTATTACCGAACCCGATACTCCATTTCTTGTATCTGCACTACCTGTCGTCTCTCCTTTCCATATCGCATCATCCCATTTTCCTTCTTTTGTCGATGTATACACCCAGTTATTATCTGCATCACTACTCTTTCCTCCTGTATATTCGCCCGATAATGAGTGCCCAACGCCTCCTTTTTCTGTATTGTATGAAACTGTTGTACCTGCTTTTAGTTTCACACCGTCCAGTCCTACCGCTAACCCAGACAACTCAGCACCTCTTCTCGAACCATCATTTGTAAAGAATATTTGCCTTTTTGTGCGCAATATTTGCAAATCGTCAGAATCAATGAAGTTCAAGCACTTATATAGTCTGAAATTTTCACCTACCTCTGTATTCGCAGTACTGTTGATAATCCAGTAACATTTCATAGCCGCATCGTTTTTCAACGCAGGGTGCTTGTCGCTAACTGGTACTACAGTAACGTATGCATTCATTCCTATTTGTGTCGTCGTATATAGGATGTTGACGTAGGTATAGTAGCCACCCACAATCATAGGAAATTTGTCTTCATCATTCGTCGTAGCTAATACTGGTAATGTCAGTCCATGCGCCGATGCCGTATTCTCTCTAGGCACCTCAAATCCACATGTCGCACTCCATGCTACCGACGAAGTCGGATAGTTTTTGATCTTCAGATTATGGTACCCTAGTTGAAATTTACGTCCAGCATTGAATCTTACATTGTTAAGTACTACATCGGTTCCAAGTGTCGGAACTCCTGTCACACTCTTTGTGGCAATATTCAAGTCCACAGATGCCAAACCTGCATGGTTTGTTGTGTAATCTTTTATTATCTGCGCACTGGAACCAACCATCGTAACACTGCCTACTACCCTTCCTGAATTGGACGTGATGTTTCCGTTAACTTTCAGTGTCGTTCCATCTGCTATCGTTACTGCTGCATTGTCTTCTTTCTCAAGTATAATGTTGCTCCACTCAACAGCATTCGCATTATATGTAGAATTCTTTTTGCCAAAGAATTTCAAGTCGTGATCTCTAGCTTCGAATGTTCCTGTTATATTGACATCTCCAGCTATTGTCATGTCATTGTTGGGTGTCATGGTTCCTCTGATTGTCATGTTACCATTGACACGCATACCGCTTTCCAATTCTTTAAGAGAAAGACTCGCATTCCTTTCTACAACAAGGTTATTACATGTACCTATCGCCGCATTTATGTCTGTTCCCGTAATCGTAATAGTACCTCCATCAATAAGTGTTGGTAGCGCTACCGGATTTGCAGGATCTGAAAAGTCTGCCATCAATATCTGTATGTCAAGGTAGGTTTTCTTGGTTCCTACTGCATTTTTTGCCAGATACATGTTTCCTCCGTGCATCACCAATTGTGAGCCTTTGCCTAAACATACCGTCTTGTTCGAATAGCCTATTCGGTCTGTACTGGTTGTTTCCCACTGACATGCGTCTATATCAAAGTATAGGTTACCTCCTGTCTGATAGTGAACAGCTTGCCTGAAGGCTCCACTTGTGTTGAGACTGACAATACGACTGGCATGTAGTTCTCCTCCATTAATGGTCATTCGTGTAGGTGTCTGTGACGAGGTTATGATTCCGCCTGCTCTTTCATTTTCTCTTATCGGGTATACATAGAATAGACCAGGACCTCCTGTGGTGAATTTTCCACTGTTAATCACTAACTGTCCAGCTATAAATACTGGATTATATTTTCCTATCGTAATATCTGCTCCCGATATAGACAACGTAGCGCCTTCTCGTACGTATATCGCTCCTTTCGAATCCGATACATCTGCAAACTTTAGTACCTCTGGGTCAAACTTACCTCCTGATATTTCATTCCACCATCCATTGGCATCTCCAGTAAAGACTACTCCTTGTCCTAAATCAAATACTCCTTTTAGTGCCACAAATGGCAGCTCTCTATATGTCGCGCCCGAATTAAGTGCTGCGTAGGCAGCAACAGCAAGATAGTTACCTGGTTTCGACGCATATACATGCAGCGTAGCATTGTCATCTTTGTTGGCCGTAATACGGAATAGCCTGTTATTTGAAGCATCAGTCGCATTTAGTTTCAGATCTGCTGCTCCATTGCCTATAAATTCGGTTTCTGTATTGTTGAGAGTCTTGGTTCCGTTATACCCATAAAGAATGAGCGTACCGTCACTGTTGTCAAGGTCTCCTGTAATCACAAGTTTCGAATCTTCACCTCCTTGCGCCGCCGCTACTGATTGTATCGTACCATGGTTTATGACATTTCCTTTTACTGTTACTGTAATGCCTTTTTCTATGTATAGGGTACAGTTCTTCTCAATCGTAAGATCTCCGTTTATTACATAGTCCGTTGTAAGTGCCAGACTTCCTTTCGTAATTTTAGATGCCGGCATAGGTCTCTGTAACGCCTCCGGATTTATCAATCCTAACGAGTTGCCTAGACTGATAGTTTTATTGCTATTGCTTTCCAAAACAATAGTTCCTTCAAATTGCTCCATATTGAAGAAGTTTCCCGCTTGGGCATCTTCTACACCTAGTCGCAATACTCCACTATCTGTTACTTTGAAGACTCCAGTTCCTTTCAGGTTCTTAATGACAATTTTCTGAGTGCTGTTTGCTGGCCTGTTGATAAACACCTCTCCATGAACGGTCATGGTGTTTATTACTATGTAATTCCCGTCTCCATTCTCAGGCATGGTAAGTGTCATCGTCTTTCCGGCAGCACCGGTGACCTTATACTCTTCATCACTTGCCGTCATCCCTAGCACCACATTACCTACATTGGTATATACAAGACTCGACGCATCGGTTGTCCAGTTCTCACTGTCGTTCCATTCTCCAGTGTTTTTCGCATAATAGTTATTCTGCGCATGTACTGAACACACACACAACATACACAGGAGTGCTAATAGTGTTTTATTTATTGTTGATTTCATTTCAATAGTTAATACGACTTTTCAGTCTATTCCTACCCTTTATACTCACACTGCATATTTTATGTTTCTTCCCAATCTCCTTTCTCTATGAGTGGCATATAACCCATATCGTTTATTATTTTTTTGCGAGCAACTAGGGTGCTCTCCGAGTATAGCCCGAGTGCTCCCCGAGTATAGCCCCACCGTACAGACGGAGCGTGACCCTTCTCAAAAAAAACACAATACAAAAATTTTGCGAGCAACTAGGGCACTCTATATGACTATCCCGAATTTATCCCGATTATATTTTATACTTTTGCATCAACAACAAATTATATTTTTCTACATCATGGAATCACTCCTACACTATATTTGGCAAAATCGCCTGTTCTATCCTTCTGATATCATCGCGTCTTCTGGCGAGTCTATCGAAATAATCAATCCAGGTATCTATAATACCAACGCCGGACCAGATTTTCAGTGTGCCATAATCTCTATTAATGGCACTCAATGGGCTGGCAATGTCGAAATACACACTAATGGCAACGACTGGTATCTTCATAATCATCATACCGATAAAGAGTACGCTAATGTCATTCTGCATGTGGTCGACTCTCCCTCTAAATCAAAGGTTCTGGATGTTAATGGAAGAGAAATACCAGAAATTGTTCTCCGTTACCCTAAGGCTATCAAGGATAGCTACCTGACGCTCTCCTCTAGCCCCTCAGATATTCGGTGTCAGGATGTCATATCTGACTTGTCTGTTTTAGAACGCGACTCTTGGCTTGATCGTCTCTTAATCGAACGTATGCAACAACGTACCGAACATGTTATGTCTGTCAATGCCGAATGCAATGGTAATTGGGAACAGACTCTTTTCATCTTGCTGGCTCGAGCTTTAGGTCAAGGTGTCAATGCCGATGGCCTCCAGGATGTCGCACGTAGATCTCCTCTTAAGATTATGCAGAAGCTCTCTTCTGTCGAACAGGTAGAAGCTCTCTTGTTCGGCCGGGCTGGTCTTTTGGATAATGATTGTACAGACAGTTACATCTCTTCCCTTCGTCGCGAATATAGCTTGCTCCAAGCACGTTTCAATTTGCCCGATTATCAGACTCGCGTATCTTTGAAAAAATTGCGCCTGAGACCTATGAGTTTCCCAACTATTCGTATTGCTCAACTCGCAGCTATTGTATTCGCAGCTCATGGTAATCTATCTGCATCTTTCGGTTCCTTGAATGTTAAGGTATTATCAAAGGCTTTGGATGTTAAGGCATCTTCTTATTGGGATACTCATTTCGATTTTGGCACCAAGGAGGGCTCACCTGTCGCCAAAAATATCGGCTCTGATACAAGGTATCTACTGCTTATCAATGGCATCGTGCCTTGGTTGTATGCCCGAGCTCATCACATGGACAATAAACGCGAGGAGGAGAATATTCTCAAAATGCTCGAGTTCTTTAAGCCAGAGAAGAATCACCTCATTTCTGCTTGGCAGAAGTTGGGTCTCATCCCTAAGAATGAAGCCGAGGCGTCTGCTCTGATCCACCTTTCTAAGTATTATTGCGCTCCTAGACGTTGCTTGTCTTGCCGTTTTGGACAGAAATTGCTGGCCAATCGCCATACTGGGGCATAAAATGACTTGTTTGTCGGATTTATTGCTTACCTTTACTCCCCAATCTAATATATCCGTAATGAGATTTGCCAGATTAATTTTATATTCAACCTTAATAGGTAGCTTATTTTCAACAAATACAAACGCACAGCTCGTTATTAATGAGTTTATGCAATCTAATGTTGAATGCATTATGGACGATATCAATGAGTTCCCAGACTCATGGGTAGAGTTGTATAATACTAGTTCATCTTCTGTCAACCTTTCTGAATATAGCATAGGTATATCTGATAAAACATCAGAAGCATACAAATTACCTTATGCCACTATCCCTGCTAATGGTTTCATTTTGGTGTATTGCGACAAGGAGTCAAAAGGGTTCCATACTGATTTCAGATTGGAGAGTGGCAAGAATGGAGCAATATATTTGTTCCATAATGGAGACGTCGAGGATAAGATTACTAAAATAGCTAAAATGCCCGCCCCTGATGTCGCTTATGGCCGTGAATCTGACGGCGCAGATAAGTGGGGGTATATGCTTAAGTCGACTCCTGGCCAGCCTAATAACGGTGGCATATCTAAGGTTATATTAGGAGAACCTGTATTCTCGCCTATCGGAGGTGTATTCGAGTCTAAGTCTTTCACTGTGTCTTTATCCCTCCCTGAAGATGCTCCTGACAATGCTGTCATTCGGTATACTACAGACGGTTCAGAACCTTCCGAGAATAGCACTTTGTATACAGGCTCTATCTCTTTTAGCTCTTCTATGGTTATTCGTGCGAAATTATTCGCCGATGGAGCTGTATCTATCCCTTCAACTACTAATTCATATTTGGTTCTCGGGCGCAAGGTCACATTGCCCGTAGTCTCTATCGCAACTAATAATAAGTATCTCAACGATAAGTCTATTGGCATCTTCACAAATAATAACGAAAACCAGAGGGAGGATTGGCGTAGACCTGTCAATCTCGAGTTTTTCCCAACCCCAGCAGCCGAGGCTGCCCTGAATCAGCTTTGCGAAACTCGCGTCAGTGGCGGTGCTAGTCGCTCTGCTATGTTCAAAAGCCAGGTCTTATATGCCAATAAGCGTTTCGGCACTAAACGCCTCGAATATGAGTTCTTCCCAAACTCTAAGCCGGGGGTGACCGACTTCAAGAGTATCATGCTCCGAAATGCAGGTAATGATTTCGATTACCTCTATTTCAGAGATGCCGCTATGCAGATTAATATGGCTAGCCATTGCGATCTCGATTGGCAAGCTTACCAACCTGTCATTATCTTTATTAATGGCTCTTATCGTGGTATGCTCAATATCCGCGAGCGCTCTAATGAAGATAACGTATATACTAATTACAATGGACTCGAGGATATAGATATGTTCGAGAATTGGTACGAGCTGAAGTCTGGCACTTGGGATAACCACGATGCGTTCATCAAGCTTTTCTCTAAGCCAGATGTTACTTATGCCGAACTGGATAAGGTAATGGACATAAGTGAGTTCTTAAATCTTATGGCGCTAAATATCTTCCACAATAACCTCGATTTCCCAGGTAACAATATCGTAATGTGGCGTCCTTCTGCAGAAGGCGGTAAATGGCGTTGGATTTGTAAGGATACAGATTTCGGATTGGGTCTCTATGGACGCGACCCTAATTACCAGTATTTCAAATGGCTTGACAATCCTAATTATGACAGCTCTAATGCTTGGGCCAACAGAGAAGAGGATACAAAGTTGTATCACGCTATCATTAAAACGCCAGAGGGCAGGGATTTCTTGATTAATAAGTTGGTCGTCTATATGGGCGACTTCCTGAATGGCGAGACTATTAATCCACTCCTCGATAGCTTATACAGCAATATCAAGTTCGAATATCCTAACCATCGCGCTCTTATAAATCAATGGTGGCCTAACCATAACGAAGAGTACCGCAATGCAAGAAATTGGGTAATCAATCGTACTTCCAATATGTGGAATCATCTTCGTAGCAAGTTCGCTTTAGGCGCACCTAAAACTGTAAATATCAACAATTACACAAAAAACGTAGATAAGTGTAGTTTCACTTACAATGATATCCCAATGACTAAGGGTACCCTCAAGGGCAAGGATTATATTGGTCGTACAATAGTACTTAATGGTACTCCTAAGAATGACGAATACAAAATAGTCGGCTGGGAAGTCAATAATGGTATAGCTACTAAGATTTACAAGGGCAGTTCTTCGTCAGTAGACGTAACGAGTGATATATCATACTATTATATCAATGCTATCATCCGAACTATAGACGAGGAAGATCTTCCTGACCCAGAGCCTGAACCTGAACCTGAACCCGAACCCGAGCCAGAGCCGGAGCCAGAACCCGAGCCAGAACCAGTAATAGAACCTTACGTAGCTATTAATGGCGTCAAGATTATTATTGACGACTTGAGTGAGGGCACTAAAATTGCTCTGCACAATCTCCAAGGTCAGCTCATCGCAACTCATACCATGAAAAAGGAGCCTTGCGAAATATCTGTACCTTTTGAGGGTATGTACGTTTTGTCAATAAACGGAAAGGGTCGTAGATTAAAAAACAAAAAAGTACAGTAACTAGCATATAATATTTGCATGAACAATAAAGTTAAGTCTATCCTCTTCGTTTGTTTGGGTAATATCTGCCGCTCCCCAATGGCTGAAACTATCATGGCTAAGGTACTGGATGATGCTGATTTATCTTCTACCATTCATATAGACTCGGCTGGTATAATAGATTACCATGAAGGAGAAAAGGCCGATATCCGTATGCGTCAGCATGCGGCCGACCATGGGTACGATATTCTTCATAGAAGCCGACCTGTAACAGAGGACGATTTCTATAATTTCGACCTTATTGTGGGTATGGATAGGTCTAATATGGAAGAACTCGAACGCAAACGACCTGCTGACGCGAAGGCTAGACTTGCCATGGTAGCTCAGTATGTCACTCCCCCACAACCTGTACCTGATCCTTACTATGGAGGAGATGCAGGGTTCGAATTCGTCATTACTCTCCTTGAAGAGGCTTGCCAAAATATCCTCAAGATGGAGGTCCAATAAGCTTAAATAGTTAACACAACATAAGTATGAAACTAACTAATGTACTGAAACTGACTACGGCATCTTTTGCTTCTTGCATTCTTGCCGCATGTTCTTCAAATCCTCAGCAACTGAATGTAGATTCTTCTACATGGATGCAACTCCATTATTCTAAACCCGCCAAGCAATGGACTCAAGCCTTACCTATAGGCAATGCCCGCATGGCTGCCATGGTTTATGGAGGCATAGAGACCGACGAGCTACAGCTCAATGAAGAGTCTTTCTGGGCAGGCTCGCCATATAATAATATTAACGACAAGGCTCTTGAGTCTCTTCCTCAAATCCGAGACCTAGTTTCTAAGGATAAGTCGGATGCAGCACAGAAGCTCATCGACCAGACTTTCCTTACCAATCAGCATGGTATGCGTTATCTCACTCTTGGATCTCTTAAGTTCCATTACCAGGAGGGCGCAGACGCTACTCAGTATGAACGTCAACTTCTATTGCCTAGCGCCACTCATGTCAATACAGTGTCTTTCCCTAATGGAGCTAAACAGTCTCGCATCGCGTTCGCTTCTATGCAAGACAGCGTCATCGTTTATCACGTCACAGCAAAGGAAGCATCAATGGCATTTACTATGAGCCACGAGTCTCCTCTTGCTAGCGTAGTTACCGCCAATGCCGACGACCAATCCATGACGCTCCTCACTAACGGTGTAGAGCACGAGGGGATAGCTCCAGCACTTAGAGCATTCACAAGAGTCAAATTACTCACAGATGGCAACGTACAAACTAACGAGGAGAACAATCAACTCGTTGTTTCTGAAGCCTCGTATGCTACTGTAATTCTGACATCAGCAACTAATTTCGTAAATTACCACGATGTATCTGGTAATCCTGAGGAGATAACAGCTTCTCGTCTCAATGCAGCTTTGTCTCATGACGTACAATCTCTGTACGCTCGCCATAAAGCAGGTTTCGAGTCTTACTTCAACAGAGTGAAGTTGTCTCTTGTGGCAGATAAACTCGACACCCTATGCGCTTCTATCGACACGGATATCCGCGTAATGAATTTCAATAAGCAGAACGACCCTCAGTTGGCTGCTCTTCTCTTCCACTATGGTCGCTACTTGTTGATATCTTCTTCTATCAACGGTTCTCAGCCTGCTAATCTTCAGGGAAAATGGAATCATAGTCCATACGCTCCTTGGGATAGTAAGTACACTGTCAATATTAATACAGAGATGAACTATTGGCCAGCAGAACTTGTCGGACTGCCAGAGTGCCATGAACCACTATTCAACATGATTGAAGATCTTAAGGTTACTGGTGCCGAAGCTGCCAAAAAGTTATATGGCGCTGATGGATGGGTAGTTCATCACAATACTGATATTTGGCGTTGTTCTGGTCCTATCGACTTCGCTTGTTATGGTATGTGGCCTAATGGTGGCGCATGGCTCGCTCAACACATATGGCAACACTTCCTTTTCACAAGAGATCTCGATTTCCTCAAAAAGCATTATGATGCTCTAGCAGGTACCGCCCGTTTCTACCTGACATCTATGGTAGAATGCCCAAGCAATAAGGATTGGCTGGTGGTAAGCCCTTCCATGTCTCCAGAGCACGGATATCCAGGGCTCGATGGATGGGTAACTTATGGCACTACAATGGACAACCAGATTGTACATGATGCCATCAGCTCAACTATAGAGGCAGCCGAACTCGTTGGGGATACAGATACTGAGTTTATAGCTCAACTAAAGGCTACACTCAAAAGGATACCTCCTATGAGTATAGGTAAGTATGGTCAACTACAAGAGTGGCTTGTCGATGGCGATGATCCTAACGACCAACATCGTCATATTTCACATCTCTATGGTCTATACCCTTCAGACCAGATTACAGCAACCAAGACACCTGATTTATTCAAGGCATCAGGCGTAACTCTCACACAGAGAGGTGACGAAGCTACAGGTTGGTCTATCGGTTGGAAACTCAATCTATGGGCTCGTATGCTCGATGGTGCTCATGCAATGAAGATTCTTCGTAACTTCATTACTCTTCTCCCATCTGACAATCCAAGAGATATGTACAATGTTGGTACAATAGGTCGTACCTATCCTAATCTCTTCTGCGCTCATCCTCCATTCCAGATAGATGGCAACTTCGGAGTAACAGCTGGCATGGTTGAGATGTTGCTACAAAGCCATGATGGTGCTATCCACCTATTGCCTGCACTCCCTCAAGATTTCGCATGTGGCGAGGTAAAAGGCATCCGTGCTAGAAATGGATTTGAAGTGTCTATCAAATGGACTGATAACGAATTGTCAACCGCAAGCATTAAATCCTTGAATGGACAACCTTTGTATATTCGTAGTCCAAAACCATTGAAGCTAACTAATAGTAAAGAGCCATTAAATGAAACTTTTGCTAAAATCGAGGGCTCATACGAATATTGGATAAACACCGCCAAGGGTAAAACATACGATTTCAAAGCAGAATAAGGGGCACCCCCTATTTCATATCGGAGAAGAAAATAGTACACTTTTCTATTATTAGGGACTTCATCTGAAATGGAGTCCCTAATTGTTTACTATAAATACATCTATTCTAAAAAAACAAGTATATTTAGCATTTGTTGACACTTTGATTTCTCTACACAATATATATTTGCGACTTAATAGATAGAGTTATCTCGCATCATTTCTAAAGACATACTTATTTTATGGGTGTTAATTCAAAGATCCAGAGCAGAGGAAGGAGAATGAGAAACGCGATCAGCGCCTCACTTACAGCAAAAATCCTTGTTCAAGTATTCCTACCTATTGTAATAATTTACCTACTTCTTATCTCGTACCAAAGCTATTCTAGCTACCAGGACAAAAGAAAATCAGCTGAGGAAATAGCAGATTTCCAAGCTTCAACACTAGCGTCACAAGTTCAGCTTCAACTTTACGGCGACATGCAACAATGTCAGGCTCTTGCTTCACAAATGGAGGCTTTTGCTAATATGAACAAGAAGCAGAAGATAGAGTTGAGCAACAATATGGCTGAAATATTCAAAAAGCAGTCACCTCACTATATGTCTGTATGGTATTGCTGGCAGTTGTTTACTATGGACGACTCTTGGAAAGAGGAGTATGGCCGCTACCGGTCAACCATTGCAGGTCCATTGGCAGGCGGTAATCGTGTGGACATTCTAGACAAAGAAGGAGAAAAAGAGGGCGGCATGTACGCTACGATCCACAAAGAGGGGAAGCCTTCGGTAACGAACCCATATTTTGAGAATTATGAAGGGGCTCTTGATAACCCTATTCTAGAAGCATCGGTATGCGTACCATTAAAATCAGAGAGCGGCCGATTCTTAGGCTTATTCGGTATAGATATATCGCTAGACAGTTATCAGGAGATGATAATGTCAGTGGTATCAAGCCAAGACACTCAGTTTAGCCTTATTGCCCCTGATGGCACTATTGTCGCCAGCTCAAATGAGAATTTGAAGGGGTCATCCATGAACGACATTGATGCTGCAAATGCAGAGCATATACAGAGTGTAGCAAGCGGGAAGGCTGTAAGTTGTTCTGTCATGGAGGGCGACAAAGAGAACTACTTATCAATGATACCAGTGAAAGTTAGTCCAGAAGGCGATTATTGGGCATTGACAGCGTGGGTGTCATACGACAAGATACTTGCCGAGGCTAAGGACGACTTCTTGAGATTTCTTGGTATTGGCGGTGCAGGACTTCTTCTTATTGCTCTATTCTTCCAACACCTGATGCGTAAGATAATCAACCCTGTTACAACTATTACAGAATACATCAACGCAATGGCAGAGGGTGACTTCACTACAGAAGTTGACCTTAGCAAGGTATCGAAAGACGAAGTAGGACAAATGCTCAGATCCATTGCCAAGATGAATGAAAATATGAAGAACACCATTGAGACTATCCAAAAGACAGTTGATATGGTATCGACTACATCTGCAAAGATAGAGTCGGGCCTTGGCTCTATTTCTGAACAGACGATGCATCAGGCATCTTCTATGGAAGAACTCACCACAAGCATTCAAGAGATATCTGCTGCTTCTACAGAGAACTACCACTACACGGAGAACGCGCTCCGCATCACAGAGAAGACAAAAGATAGCATGAACGAAGGTGCTGGCAAAGTTACTGACGCCTCAGAACAGATACAAGCGATATCTGAATACTTAGGTCAGATTAGAGACATAGCCAACCAGACAACCATTCTTTCCCTCAATGCATCAATAGAGGCTGCTCGTGCGGGTGCTGCCGGGAAAGGATTTACTGTTGTAGCAGGAGAGGTAAACACTCTTGCAGACCAATGCCGTACCATTTCAGAGCAAATTGATGCATTGACACAAAAGTCTAATGAGATAGCCCTTGATGCTGCTCATAGCATCAATAGCCTGCAACCAGAGATGGCAGAGACATTATCTCTAGTAAAGAAAGTATCTGAGAACACCTACACGCAAAGCGGTGCCGTAAATCAGATATCATCAGCTATTACTAGTCTAAACCAAGGGACACAACACACTGCGGGAGAAGCGGACAACATGATGGACTTCGTGGTAAAACTTAAAGCACAAGCGAATAGATTGTCTGATGTTGTAAATACATTTACTGTATAATTTAGAAAAGAATAACTAACTTTGCCGCATAATTCGGTAAAAAGGAATACAATATAATGGCAAAAGAACTTACCCCTCGTAGCGAGAACTACTCGCAGTGGTACAACGAATTGGTCGTTAAGGCCGATCTTGCTGAGACATCAGCCGTACGTGGCTGTATGGTTATCAAACCTTACGGATATGCAATTTGGGAGAAGATGCAGCGTGCATTAGACGACATGTTCAAAGAAACAGGTCACGTAAACGCATACTTCCCACTTCTAATTCCTAAGTCGTTTCTCAGCCGCGAGGCAGAGCACGTTGAGGGTTTTGCTAAAGAGTGTGCAGTAGTAACACACCATCGCCTTAAGAACGATCCTAATGGAGCTGGCGTTGTAGTTGATCCAGATGCTAAGCTTGAAGAGGAGCTTATTATCCGTCCTACATCAGAGACTATTATATGGAACACATATAAGAACTGGATTTCATCATATCGTGACCTTCCTATTCTTTGTAACCAGTGGGCACATGTAATGCGTTGGGAGATGCGTACACGTCTTTTCCTCCGCACAGCAGAATTTCTCTGGCAAGAGGGCCATACAGCACACGCTACACGTGAAGAGGCAGAAGCAGAGGCACAGAAGATGCTCCGTGTGTATGCAGACTTCGCTGAGAACTGGATGGCCGTACCAGTAGTTAAGGGTGTCAAGTCGCCAAACGAACGATTTGCGGGAGCTCTTGACACATACACTATTGAGGCCCTGATGCAGGATGGCAAGGCACTACAGAGTGGTACATCACACTTCCTTGGACAGAACTTTGCCAAGGCATTTGATGTTCAGTTTGTAAACAAAGAAAACAAGCTAGAGTATGTATGGGCTACATCATGGGGTGTATCTACACGTCTTATGGGTGCGCTTATCATGAGTCACTCTGATGATAACGGACTTGTACTTCCTCCAAAATTGGCACCTATTCAAGTTGTAATAGTTCCTATCTACAAGAAGGCAGAAGAGCTTGCAGCTATTGCAGAGAAAGCCAATGCGCTCTCAGCAGACCTCAAGGCACTTGGCATTAGCGTTAAATTTGACGACAATGACCAAAAGAAGCCAGGATGGAAGTTTGCAGAATATGAGCTAAAGGGTGTTCCTGTACGTGTTGCTATGGGTCCTCGAGATCTTGAGAAGGGAGAGGCAGAGATAGCACGTCGTGATACTCTTACAAAGGAGCAGATGCCATTTGAAGGCCTTGCACAACGCATTAAGGCTCTTCTTGATGACATTCAGGCAAATATATACAAGAAGGCTCTTGACTATCGCAACTCAATGATTACAAAAGTTGACACATACGACGAGTTCAAGAAGGTTCTTGCAGAGAAGGGTGGATTTATCTCAGCACACTGGGATGGCACTACAGAGACTGAGGAGAAGATCAAGGAGGAGACAAAGGCTACTATCCGTTGTATTCCACTTGGCAACGAGAAAGAAGAAGGCAAGTGTATCTACTCAGGCAAGCCATCGCACGAGCGAGTTCTCTTTGCTATATCATACTAAGAGAGTAATACAGATTCGACATAGAGACGGGGCAATGTGCTCCGTCTTTTTTTAATAACCAGCAAACTTATTCTCCCAACTAAATAAAATATAACATGCAAGGATTCTACTCTATTTTGCTTCTATTATTGAGCAATACATTCATGACATTTGCATGGTATGGTCACCTTAGATTTGGCAATCTACCTATTATGCAAAAGTGGGGATTAATGGGTGTAATAATCATATCGTGGGGTGCGACCCACTTGCCGTGTGCAAGATACGCAA
>JAKSLC010000030.1 GCA_024401415.1 Bacteroidales bacterium
TGCGAGCCAGGGTGCCTACTTTGTATACATCGTCGAAAGAAGGGAACTCGGCGTTATCTTCCTTTTGTGTAGCTACGACGAAACAGCCCTTGCACTGGTCCATATCGTGTATGAGACGCACGGAAGCCTCTCTGCGGACAGAGATAGGCATGATACAACCAGGGAAAAGTACATTGCCTCGAATAGGCAAGAGGGCAAGCGCTGAATCGTTAGGCAACTCCTCCACTCCTTCTTCGTCCATGGTAGTGAAGAGAGGGATGATAGGTTGTTGAGCGTTTGCCTCAAAATTGTAATTGTGCAATATGTCGTTCAATTCTGTATTGTCTTAATGTTATGATTGAGAGACAAAGATAGAAATAATTCCGGTTATACACCTCAACTATAAAATTGTTTTATTGAGGTATTTAAACCCGTATTGAATCCTAGCAGGAACATAGGTTTTGGAGTGTGTATTTGATTTTTTGAGACGAAGCATGCCCCGTTTGTATGGTGGGGCTGTACTCGGGGAGCACTCGAGGAAGACTCGGGTTGCTCGCAAATTTTGTATTGTGTAGGCTCGGACTAGTATAAGGGAAGTATAAGGTTGCTCGCAGTTTTTTTAGAAAAATCACCTTGGGATTCCGTGATGATGTTTGGGAGTCGGAGGGTGTATGGTTTTAGGTGACAGAGGTCATTGAATAAGAAAAAGGAATATAGGTGAGGTAACAATATGAAGAAGGAATGTAGCCGTGCAGTAATAAAATGATACTGAACCATAGATTGCAAGTACGTGAAATGCTGTATTTTAGTTAAATAAATTTAATATATAGATTGTGCGCTTTGAAATTGATACTAACTGCTTATTTTTGCACTGGTAACAAATTCACTCTTTTTTAGCAGTTATTAATAATGATTGAAAGAAGAATGACTCTATTTGTATGAGAAAGTAAAATTGAATTATTTAGTCAAACAGGATGAAGAAACTATTAGTTCTTATGTCTCTGCTGGCATTAAATTGTGCAGTTATCTTTTCGCAGACTCGCACGATAAAAGGAAATGTCATAGGAGATGATGGGTTGCCTATTCCAGGAGCCTCAGTAGTAGTTAAAGGATCGACTACTGGAACAATTACAGATTTTGATGGTAATTTTACTCTATCAGTGTCACAAGACGCTACAACTATTGTAGTTCACTTTGTGGGATATGCTGATAGTGAGATTACTCTCAATGCCCAGACCTCGACATACAACGTAGTGTTGAAAGTTGATTCTGAGGAGTTGGAAGAGATTGTCGTAACAGGTATGCATGTTATGGACAAGCGACTCTTTACTGGTGCGACGACGAAGCTATCGGCAAAAGATGTGATGCTTGATGGTATTCCAGATGTTTCGCGTGCGTTGGAAGGACGAGCTGCAGGTGTGAGTGTGCAGAACGTATCAGGTACTTTTGGTACTGCTCCAAAGATTCGAGTACGTGGTGCTACATCTATCTATGGTTCATCGAAGCCACTTTGGGTTGTTGATGGTGTTATCATGGAAGATGTAACAGATATCAGTGCAGATGATTTGTCGTCTGGAGATCCAGAGACACTTTTATCTAGTGCTATATCAGGATTGAACTCAGACGATATTGAATCGTTTCAGGTTTTGAAGGATGGTTCGGCAACGTCTATCTATGGTGCGCGTGCTATGGCGGGTGTGATTGTTATTACAACGAAGAAAGGTAAAGCCGGTCAGTCTAAGATTTCATACACAGGCGAGTATACCACACGCCTGAAACCTAGCTACGCGTTGTTTAACATTATGAACTCTCAGGACCAGATGTCTGTTTACCAAGAGTTGCAGCAGAAGGGATATTTGAATTATGCGACAGTATCGAATTCGAGCGAGAGTGGTGTATATGGAAAGATGTATGAATTGATTTCTGAATATGATGCGACAAGTGGCAAATTTGGTCTTGAGAATACAGAAGAGGCCAGGGCTGCATATTTGAGAGCTGCGGAGTACAGGAATACTGACTGGTTTGACATGCTCTTTTCGACAGCCCTCATGCACAATCATTCGTTAAGTATTTCCAATGGTACAGAGAAAGGACAGACATACGCTTCGTTATCAGCAATGTTTGATCCAGGTTGGACAAAGTCGAGCAGCGTACAACGTTACACAGCAAACCTCAACGCCAACTATGATATTTCCAAGTATCTTTCCGTTAATCTCATTAGCAATGCCAGCTGGCGTAAGCAGAAAGCTCCTGGTACTTTAGGAAGTTCCATTGATGCAGTAAATGGTGAGGTGAAGCGTGATTTCGATATCAACCCATATTCATACGCTATCAACACATCCAGGACATTGGATCCAGATGAATCGTATGTGAGAAACTATGCTCCATTCAACATCTTCAGAGAGTTGAAAAACAACTATATGGATTTGGCTGTAAAAGATATCCGTTTGCAGGGAGAACTGACAATCAAGCCGATACAGAATGTTTCTATCAGTGGTATTGCGGCAGTGAAGCATACTGGCACAACACAGGAGCATTACATTCTTGATGAGTCGAACCAGGCTATGGCATATCGAGCTATGGCGACAAGTACGATTCGAGACAACAACTCGTTCTTGTACAAAGATCCAGACAATATCTATGCTTTGCCAATCAGTGTACTGCCACACGGTGGTATATACGAAAGATCAGACAGAAGCATGACAGGATATGATTTCCGTGCTACCTTAAGCTACAATGACGTAATAAAGGAGAACAACATCGTTAATCTTTATGCTGGTGTTGAGCTGAACAAGATTGATCGTCATTCGTCATGGTTTAGAGGATGGGGCATGCAGTATTCTCTTGGAGAGATAGCCAGCTATGCATATCAAGTATTCAAGAAAGGTCAAGAGGAAAATACAGAATACTTTACCATGGGTAATACGCATGAGCGTTCTGTGGCATATTTTGGAACAGCTACATACTCATGGAAAGGAAAGTACACATTGAATGGTACATACCGTTATGAGGGTACTAATAAGTTGGGTAAGAGCCGTTCAGCTCGTTGGATGCCGACTTGGAATATTTCTGGTGCATGGAATGCGCATGAAGAGGAGTTCTGGGCAGATTCGAGAATAAGCAGTATCTTGTCTCATGCATCGTTGAAGGCTTCATACTCTTTGACAGCGGACAGAGGACCATCAAATGTGACAAACTCCAATGTAGTAATAAAATCTACCACACCATGGCGTCCTACTACATCTGTTAATGAGAGTTCATTGAATATCTCTCAATTGCAGAACTCTGAATTGTCGTACGAGAAGAAGCATGAGTTCAACCTTGGATTTGAGATGGGCTTCCTCAACAATAGAATTAACTTCACAGGAGATATCTACTGGCGTAATAACTACGATCTTATTGGCCGTACAACAACACAGGGTATTGGAGGTGAAGTACAGAAGTATGGCAACGTAGCCACAATGAAGTCAAATGGTGCAGAGTTGTCTATTTCGGCTACCCCTGTCAAAGTTGAAGATTTCTCATGGAATGTTAACTTTATCTACTCGTACACGCACAATGAGGTAACGAAACTTGAGAATGTTCAGAGAATGATAGATCTTGTTTCTGGTACAGGATTTGCTCTTGAGGGATATCCAGTCCGAAGCATCTTCTCTATACAGTTCAAGGGCTTGAATGAGCAGGGACTTCCTACATTCCTGGATCAGGATGGAAATATATCGACGACAGGAATCTACTTCCAGACTACAGAATCTGAAAAGTTGAAGAAATGTCTTGTATTCTCAGGATCTGCAGATCCGACGAAGACAGGTTCTTTGGGAAATACATTTAGATGGAAGGGATTGTCTCTTAATGTTTTTGTAACATATAGCTTTGGCAATGTTGTGCGACTTGACCCTGTATTCAGGAAATCGTATACAGACTTGGCGTCTACACCTAAGGAGTTCAATAACAGATGGGTAGTTCCTGGAGATGAGAAGGTAACAAATGTACCAGTCATTGCATCAAGAAGGCAGAATAAGAACGACACATATTTGAGCTTGGCATATAACGCTTACAACTATTCTACAGAGCGTATTGCCAAAGGCGACTTTGTCAGAATGAAGGAGATTTCGCTAGGATATGAGTTCCCTCGAATGATTCTTGATAGATTGAACGTAACCAACATGTCATTAAAAGTTCAGGCTACCAACTTATTCTTGATCTATGCGGACAAGAAATTGAACGGTCAGGATCCTGAGTTCTTTAATACAGGTGGTGTTGCGATCCCTGTACCACGTCAGTTTACAATGACACTCAAGGTAGGAATCTAGTTTAGTCGTTAATGAAAAAAAGATAAAGATGAAACAATATATGAATATATTCAGAGCATTATTGTTGGGAGGGATGTTATCGCTAAGTGGATGTGATGACTTCCTTGATACGATGCCTGATAACAGAACGGAGATAGACACAGAGGAGAAGGTGGAATTTCTTCTAGTGTCGGCAGGTCCAGAAGCGGGATATCAGTTTTTGACTGAGTATCTATCTGATAATGTTGATGATGCTGGTGATTCGAATCCAAATACCGACTTGTTCCTTGACCAAGTTTATACATGGACTGATGTTACCGAGAGCAATAATGAAAGTCCAGAGTCTGTATGGCAAGCAAGCTATAGTGCGATAGCAGCTGCAAATCAAGCACTTGTTTCTATTGACGAGATTATTTCACGAACAGGAGAGACCAAGGCGTTAGTAGAGGCAAGAGCAGAAGCCTTGATGTGTAGAGCATACAATCATTTTGTGCTAGTCAACGTATTTGCATTGCATTACAATTCAAAGACAGCGAACAGCACACCAGGTATTACCTATATGGAGGCTCCGGAGACAACACTTCAGCCAAATTATGTACGAAATACAGTTGCAGATGTCTACGCAAAAATTGATGCAGATCTCCAGGCGGCATTGCCCAACGTTGGTACTTCGTATATGACTGTTCCAAAGTATCATTTCAACGAGGTAGCTTCATACGCTTTTGCTGCACGCTTTTATCTATACTATGAAAAGTACGATGAAGCAATTAAGTGGGCGGATAAAGTGCTTGGTTCTGTTCCACAATCGATGATGAAGAGCTATGAGGCTGTTGGTCGAGAGTCTTCACGAGAGGCTCAGGGAAATGTGTATATATCAGCTACAGACAAGGGCAACCTGCTACTTGCTACAGGCTATTCGTCCATGGGTCTTGCTTTTGGTCCATATTATTCCTACAAGCGTTACACCCATAGCAGTTATCTAGCTTCATCAGAAGATTGTGTAGCAGCTCACCCTTGGGCGGCAGGATCAACAGTAAAACAGTCGGATTATTACGCTACTCCACGTAGTTACTCGGCGACAAACTTGAATGCATACATATTCTGGCGTCTTCCATACTTATTTGAGTACTCTGACCCAGTAGCTGGTGTAGGTTTCCGTCGTTCTGTATTCCCACTTCTAACAACTCAGGAGGTTATTCTTAACAGAGCTGAGGCGTATATTATGAAGAAGCAATACGATAAGGCGTGTGACGATATCAATATTTGGGCAGCGAGCCAATACAAAAACTACACAGTTGTAACACCTGAATATGTAAAAGAATTCTACAGCAGCAGAGCGTACGCATACGACTCTGAGGCAGGAGTAGCTAAGGCAAGTAATATGGGCTCTACCAAGAAGCACCTAAATCCTGCTTTTGCTATAGAAGAAGAGGGTAGTGTACAAGAGTCGATGCTTCAGTGCGTTATAAATGCACGTCGCGTAGAGATGCTTCAGTGTGGAAACAGATGGTTTGACATAAAGAGATTTGGTATTGAGATACCACGTCGAAGATTAGCATCTAATGGAATGCCAGAGGAGTGTTATGACTGGTTGTTGAAGGATGATCCTAGACGTGCAGTTCAGATACCAAAGAAGGTAATGGATGCTGGATATGAGCCAAACAAGCGTCTAGGCAACCAGACTTCATCAAATGTTGTAGAGGTTGTTGAAGAGACAACAGTAGATAATACCGCAACAATTAATGATTAAGAGCGTCATGAAAAAAAATATCATAATATATGTTTCTCTCTTTGCAGCAGTAGTGATTTCACTTACTGCGTGTTCAGAAGATAAATTGGACAAGGACAGCGTAATAGCAGTGCCTAATAAGGAGAAGAATGCGTTCGACAAGTGGCTAGAAGTTAATTATGTTCAGCCATATAATATCTCGTTTAAATATCGTTACGAGGAAATAGAGGCTGACTTCAATTACTATACTATCCCTGCGGATTACGATCAGGCTGTAGAATTGGCTCATATCGTTAAATATATCTGCATTGATAGTTACAATGAGGTAGGTGGAGTAGACTTTACCAGAAAGAACTTTCCGAAGGAGTTTTTCCTAATAGGAGAGTGGGAGTATGAGAACAACGGAACCTACATATTGGGAACAGCAGAAGGAGGAAAGAAGATCTTGCTCTCAGGTGTGAATTACCTAGATACATACAAAAACAGTATATATGAGCTTACGGGAAAATACCTTAAGACGATTCACCATGAGTTTACTCACATTTTGAATCAGACGGTACCTATGCCTACTGATTTTCAGTTTGTATCAGAGAAGACCTACATAGGTTCGGTATGGAATACCTCACCATACAATGACGCAGCATACTATTTGTCAAAAGGTCATATTTCGGCATATTCGCAGCAAGTGCATACAGAGGACTTTGCCGAGATGATGTCTATGTATGTATGTTATAATGAGGCTCAGTGGCAGTCATGGATGACGACTGCAGGAGAAGAAGGTGCGGCACTTATCGAAGAGAAATTATCAATTGTCAGACGCTATATGAAAGACAGCTGGGGTATTGACATTGATGAACTTCGAGATGTTATCCAACGTCGTGAAGCTGACCTTATTTCAGGTAAGATAGATCTTGCCGATTTGTCGATCTAATAAAGGAGGACTAGAAAATGAAAAATAAGATATTTGGAATTCTGATGATTTTAGTGTCAGCAATGGCGCTACACTCGTGTCTTCTTGATGACGATGAGGTATTCTCAGAAAGTGCATCAGCAAGACTAGCTGCCTTCAACCAAGAGGTACGCGAGACATTGACAAGCGGTAATGCGACATGGCTTTTTGAGATTTATCCAGAAGTAAATCAGCAGTATGGAGGTTATGCTTTTAGTCTAGTGTTTGACCAAAGTAAGGTAGCCGTTCGTTCAGAATTGTTCGGCGCAGACAAAGAGGTAGTTAGTCTTTGGAAGATGACGACAGATGATGGTCCAGTACTTTCTTTCGACACCTACAATGAGATACTTCATTTGTTCTCGACACCATCTAGCAGTATGTATCAAGCATACCAGGGAGAATTTGAATGGGTTGTAGAGAGTGCAGAGCAAGATCTAGTTAGATTGCGTGGAAAGAAAACCGGCAACATCCTTTATATGAGACGTCTGACAGAGTCTGCAGAGGATTATTTGAACAAAATATCTGAAGTAGAAGAGTCGATTATCATGACAGCGTTGTCTGGAAAGATAAACAGCAAAGATGTATCCTTCCTTATTGATACAGATAACCGTCAGTTTGACATATTTACTCAGACAGATACTATTTCGGTGGCATACACTATTACACCTGAAGGCTTCCGCTTTTATAAGTCTGTTGATATCAATGGTGTAGCGGTGTCAGAGATGTCGGTTAACACAGATCAGGCAGGAGCCATTGAATCTGTAGCGGTGAAAGCGACCGGAGATCTTCTATCTGCAGTATTTCCAGAAGGATGGCGTCCTTATGATGCCTTTCCAGGAGATTATACGTTGTACTATTATACATACGGTTTGAACGATAAGAATAGATATGAAGTCAATACAGTTGCGCAGGTTGACGTTCAAATTGTTCAAGATGTTATAGGAAAGAGTTATCTTCTCAAAGGTTTGTCTCCTAATGCGGATATAGTGCTTTCGTATGTGAAGTCTAAAGGAGTGTTGGGCATCAACTCTCAAGTGCTAGGTAAGAATGGCGATAACAATGTTTGGTTGTGCGCATGGGGTATAGATGATGGAGGAAATTTGTCGTGGTCAACAGATTATGGTATGGTTTCTGTTTGGAATGGAGATGAAGAGAATCCAGAGTATGGTTTTGAAGACAATGGAAACTGGACTACATCTGTAGACTCATTTATTTTGTGGGAAACGACAGCAACAGGAACAAGTATTGGCGTTTTTGGAGATACATCGTGGAATTTTGTAGGAGGTGTACAAGGAAGCTCGTACGGAAATAGATTGCCATACTTTAGTGAATGTGCACTTGTGAAAAAGTAATATTTAATAGAGCGAACGAATATGAAAAATATAACATATTTATTTCTGACAGTCTTGTTTTCAGTGGTTATTGTATCATGTGAAAAAGACGATCTTGTTGGAAGTGTGGATTATAGGAGCTCGGTGAAGATTTTGTCTCAGAAAGTTTTATTTGAAGCAGCTGCTAGTTCTGGAACAATCGAATTTCAAGCACCAAGTCCTGCTACTGTAAAATCTACATCAGATTGGTGTACAGTGTCGCTAACTGGCGAGAAAGTTACAGTAGATGTAACGGAGAACGGTAGTCTGAATAGCCGTCAGTGCCTTGTAGTGATTAAGAGTGGCAATGATTCGACAAGTGTTTCTGTGGTTCAAAGTGGACTAATATTCCAGTTAGAAGGAGGATTGACTTCGATTGTTTCTAAGAGTGACGATGCCAAGACATTCGAAATAGGGGTAAAGTCTAATGTTAAACTCAATTTGACTTGTGGTGCTTCTTGGTTTACAGCAGATTATGTTGACAACAAGATATTGGTGAATATTTCTGAGAATGCAACAGGACATCTTCGTCAAGGATGGATATACTACAACTCTGACACCTACAGAGATTCGGTAAAAGTCACACAGTTTGAATATGCAAAAGATATAGCAGGCGAAATGAGACTTTACTACTTTAATAGTAATGGTAAACTGACATATACCGATGTAGTGTTGAAAGATGGATATTTGCTTATGACAGATTATGCGTCATTTGGTGAGTGGAAATTACCATGTGTATTTGATGAGGAAGAGATGGTATTTACCATTCAGAATCTACAGACAGTAGGAAATTATTCGTCATACTATGTTTCAAACGTACTGCTAGGCGGAGGATATCTGTCATATAGTTCATCTGTATATTGTAGCGGTGTTGCTGAGTATGATGAGGAATCGGATGCTCTTATAGCAGAATTTACGAATAGTAATTTCTCAAGAGGGTTTGATGGAATAATTCTTTATGCATTTACGGCACAACCATACGGTTCGCAAACTGCTGTAGGGTCATTGATCAGGATGGAGAATCCATTTTTAGTTCGCTTTACACCAGAAGCAGAATAGAATAAACGTAATTGATAAAATAATAACGAACAAAGCATAAATAGAGGTATATAAGTTGTTATGAAAACGAAGGGCCAAGACGTGATGTCTGACCCTTCGTTAATTGTTTTTTTTGTATGTAACTATGTAATAACGGCTATTTATTGGAGCTTCTGTATGAGTATTTGAAGGATATGTTGTACAAAAGGCTAGTATCCCAAAGGTTCAGTGGACACTAGTGAGTCATACAAACGAAAGACAAATACTAGTACGCTATAATAGTCTGAACATCAATGTATTCCCCAAACTCGAATAGCGTTTTCCCCTCTTGGAAATAATTGGACAACGTGGGGAATCTGCCATTTTGGGGTATGCTATTTTTTGATTATGCGTAAATCCTGCATGTGACCATTATTATGTCGAGTTGTCATTTCTGTTGTGGAGACATTGCACTCGGTGGTAATGATTTCAAAGGCTCAATCTGTTCCAGATTAATGGGATTCATTTCTCAAATACCCATTCAACATCCTTAGCTACAGAAAGCAGGCTATCTTGTTCTCTCTTTGAATAATCTACCCATGCTTTGCCATTAGCAGAAACTACTGAATCATTAAGAGATACGTTTGTTTCCGCTCCGTATTTTTTCCTGTACACTTTATTGTTCTTATCTACACGAAAGTCATTCCTGACAATTGGCAAAGAAGGGAAATTTGTCTTTACTGGTTTTAGTAATAATCGTTCGTTCTTCAAGTCAATAACAAAGTTGTAATTCTTTAGGAACTGAGTGCCGATAGTGCCCACAACACGTTTCCCACCGTTTATCTTCTCTATGTTTCTGAATTCTGACCTTATAGATCGAACTCCTGTGTATATGTCTATTTTCATGTCATTGTGCTGATATTCGGATCCATCAAGAGAATAATCCGCGGTAAATGTCATTTTTTTGTCCTTCATTTTATCAGACATCCAAATATCTATCTCTTTATGTGGGTTCGAATTGTCGGCAAAGTCTATGAAATTGTCTGTTGGATCAGTCATTGCAAAAGAAAATGGTGTTCCAGTGTCAAGTAAATAGCACCAATCAGTGTTGATGCTGTCTTTCCCATTAGTGAAAGATATTGGAATATTCACAAATGGAGCAATCCTTTTATCACCTCTTTTATGAAAGAAAAGTTTATAGATCAGAGGATATTGAGAGTCATCTATGCTGTCATTGATACTTAATACTCGATTTTCCATATCCATGGACCACATTCTGTAGTCAACCTCGTAGCGTGGACCGAATAAAGATTCAAAATTCACCCTAATGATCTCTTTGCCAAGATAATCAAATCCAACTATATTGATGCTATTTACTCTAGTGGAGTCGAACATTTCCATAAAGTTTTTCCTTTGATAATCAGGGAATAACCTATCATAGTCAGATTTGTTTAACGAATAGTATAATAGTGCGCCAGTATCAAATATTGCGTTAATTGTATCTGTACCATTAATAGTAGTATTCATACTAATGACATCATTCTTAATTTCAAAATTAGAGATGTCAACGGTAGCACTATCAGTCATACTAGCGTCTGTAGCTGTTGATTGATTTCCGGACGAGCATGCACATACAAGTACTGATGTAAAAAATAATAATCTTTTCATAATTCGTCTTTGATATTTCCTGTTACTTCTAAGGTTAATACTTCTCCATTTCTCATTACTTCAAGATTTGCTACTCTGCCAAAGAAGTAATCTGAAGGTATTTCCAGCATTGATTTATTATCGCATGATAAAATGCAGTCGCCAGTCTTTATTCCTGCTTTCCCAAAGAAACTGCCGTCAATGACATTCGTTACTATACACTTGTCACCTACAAAATCTCCAGACATTCTACTTCCTACTACGTTAATAGTTTTTTGTACATCTTCCACAGCTATTCCGTATGCCATTTTATTTTTGAGGTCAAAATATAAATTGTAGTGACATAGGAGGTTGTTGCCAAAAACTGGGCTAACAACGCACCCTATATATTTGCTTTTCTTGAAAACAAAACAACCATTGATTATGTTTGCCTCATTTGCCAGATAGTATGCTCTATGGGTATCTTGTGCAATTAGCCGTTTCATTAGTTTTATGTCCACTCTTTTATCCAGCATTGGGCTGACGTCTCCAAGAAATGATAATTCATTATCACAGCCAGAGTCAACAAGTCCCAAGATATCTATAGTAATGGTGTCATTATCAAATACAAAAGTTAGAGGAATTGTCATGTATATATCATGCTCATAGCGACTGATGGGCGATTTAAGTACACTTTTCTTTATCTCCTCTTGAGGCATACTGTCGCACAATCTAAGATGCCTCTTCCCGTAGTCGATGTTTATTACCTTATCATAATCCTTCGGGATAGACAATGACATATTCTGACCTGGGAATGATTTGAAGAACATATGACTCAGATAAAAATTATTGTAGCGTAATGTATCGCCTGAAGGGAGAACTATATCTATTCCCTTTTCTACTAGCAATACTTTTTCAGGATTCCCCGACCAGGCGTTCTTTATTGTAGTAGATCTTTCGCACGTGCTATCTCTGAGTTCGGGGAAATCTTCGATACTCAATATTGCTCCGGGTGTGCCAGTATCAAAAAGGGCATTATACTTTATCCCGTTGAAGTATACATTGGTTATCATCCTCCCCCCATTGTCGTAATTGAATTGAGTAGTATCGACGTCGTCAGCAAAAATTTCAAGAGAATCGTTGCTGATGTTATGTCTACTTTGCTGGGTGTTTGTGTAAGTGCAAGAAATGCAAGATAATACGAACACCAGTAGTATGGAACTGTAATAATTCATTTTATGGATAATTGACCTAATATTTATTTTTAGTAATGGAGAAAGGTAATTTACCTCCCACATTAAGGTTATATCTGTATTGTACTTATTTCTCAAATACCCACTCAACGTTCCTCGCCACAACAAGCAGACTATCCTGTTCTCTCTTTGAATAATCTACCCATGCTTTGCCATTAGCAGAAACTACTGAATCATTCAAGGAAACGCCATTATTTATACTATATCCTTCTTTGTTCAAACTAAATACTCTATTGTCTTTTCCAACAGTAAAATCATACTTGACAAAAGAGGGTGAAGGATAGTTCGTTTGAACGGGCATAAGCAGTAGTTGCTCATTTCTTAGATCAATAACAAAGTTGAAGTTCTTGAGGAATTGAGCCCCGATGGTTCCTACAATTTGTTTGCCTCCATTAAGCCTTTCTACGTCTTTGAATAGAGACCTAATGGATGTGGGCGTGAAAATCCTTGCTTCCATGCCTCTGTATATCTTATCTTCCCCGTCAATCTGCAAATCAACAATGAATGAGATATTCTTATAATTCTTATTTCTACATGTGTTTAAGTCTATTTCTTCTTTATGGTTTGCTCTAATAGCAAAAGATTCGATTTCATCGGTAGGATTAGATATCCAGAAAGACCTAGCAGTCCCTGTATCTAACATATAACACAAATCAGTGTGAATACTATCGATTCCGTTACTCATGATGAAAGGTATGTTTACGAATGGGGCAAAACGTTCATTACCACGTTTGAAGAAAAAAAATTTGTATTTCAACGGATAATTAGACTCATCTATACTATCTGTAATTGTTAATATTCTGTTCTCCATGTCAAATACCCACATTCTATTATCTATTTCATATCGAGGTCCACATAGAGAATGGTCTCGTTTATTAATCAAAATCTTTCTCCCCAAATACTCATAACCAACAATTTTAATGTTCTCTACATTTGTGGTGTCTACTGTGGAGTATGCCTTATTATATTGTTGCGTTTCCCTTCCATTGGGGAATACTTTATTCATGTCAGAAACGCTCATTTGATAACACAATAAGGCACCCGTGTCAAATATCGTCTTAATTGTATCTGTCTCATTTATGATAGTATTCAACCATATAACGTCCTCTTTTATCTCAAAGTTTGTCGATTCAATATTAGCGCTATCTACATTACGCTGCTGTAATGATGTGTTTCCTGTTGTGAGATTACATGCAATAAAAATGGCACATGTAGTTAATGTTATGTATTTTATCATGTCACTACTAATTATTCATTTCAATACTTATTTTATGATCTTCTCTAATTATCTCAAAGGTTGTTTTTTTATTGTTTTTCAAATACTCTTTAGAGAATTGATGCGCTGGATTGCCGTCAAATGAAACTATTAAGTCGCCAATTCTAAAACCAACCCTTATGTATTGACAGTCTTTCCCTAAAAATGAGGTTATAACTCCGTTATCTACATAAATCACTTTCATCGAAGTCTCATCGCATAAAATGTTATCTGGGGTCATTACACTATCGATTTTTTCTCCGTATAGTACATTGTTTTTCAAATCAAAGAATAGATTGTAATGGCATAAAAGATTGTTGCCAAATACATTTCCTGCTATATACCCAGCACGATTGTTGCTTTCAAAAACAAATGGTTCATTTATTTGACAGCACTCGTTCAATAGGTAATAATCCGAAGTTCTGTCTGATGCTATATAATGTTTTTTTATATAGTCCACCAGAGTGGTGTAGTCGGGTGTAGTAGGTAACCCTCCTAAGCATGATAACGCTGTAAGGCAACCAGTGTCAACCAATCCTTGCAATTCAATATTTAAAGTATCTCTATCATCGACAAATGAAAAAGGTATTTTTATGTCCAAGAATCCTCCGTCACGAAAAATAGGAGATTTAATGTCATTGTTATCCAAAATGGATTTAGGTACTTGTTTTAGTACTTTTATGTGGCGAGTCCCGTAATCCAGGTTTACTACTCTAGTTTCATTACTAGGGATAGAAAGCATAATTTTAATATCGGAAGAGTTGTTGAACTCGCATAATTCGTATTTAGGGTATCTTAATGTATCCAAGGTTGGCAATACAATCTCAATCTCTTTATCTACTCTAACTCCATCTACATATTTTCCAGACCACGCATTACTAATTTTTATCTTTCTCTCACAGAGAGTATCGCGTAATGATGAAAATGTTTCTATATCAAAAACAGGATAAAGATCTGAGGCTGTATCAAAAATGGCAAAATATGGATTCCCTTCGAGGTATACCTTTATCTTGATTTTCCCATTCTCAAAGTAAATGAATTGTGTAGTATCATTGGTACTAACAAATGTGGTATTTTCGACTTCATTGTATTCCTTAAAAAATGGAATAAATGAAATAGACAACATTACTATTGCTACAAACGTTATAATTGCTGTCCTTTTTACCATTCTTTTATTTTTTGTTGTGAACAACCATTGCGAACTTTATGCTAAAGGGAAAGAGGCTTCTGCATAACGCATCATACAATGGCGAAAATTACTATTCTGGATGTGTAGTATATGGAGTTGTTTAACAATATCCTACGTTGCCATCTTTCTTACTATCCACACTTCGTCTGCTGTTCGATGTTTATCGGTTTGACTATTTGTAGACAAGTACATTGATATTATTATCTAGTTGCAAATTACAAACATTTTTGAAAATACAAGTAATATTGCCTTAAAATATTTTATAGAGTAAGTTGTGTGACACAACGGAAAGAGGAACCAAGGATCAAACCCAGGTTCCTCTTCAAGTAATTATTTGTATGGTTAGAGAGGAAAAATGTGATTATTCTACTGGTAATATTTTTTGGTCTGGATACATAGTGAAGTTTAGGTTGTCTATTGCTATGTAGGCAGGGGTGTTCATGAAACCATAAGCGGTATCTGAAGAGCGAGCTGAGATACGTACTGCATCAACACCCTTGAGTACAGAAAGGTCGACTTTAGTCCATTTGTCGAAGATAACAGACTTATCGTCACGGAAGTCAACAACAGGAACAACGACTTCTATAGGCTCTTTAGTCTTGCTATCGTAGATGGGGTCGCCACCTGAAGTTACGCCAGAGAAGATAATCTCGTAGTAATCGCCATGTTCGAACTTCTTAGCATAAGCGTCGCCATTCATTATGGACAGATAAGTATAAGTAGTGAGGCAGAGTTCTGCGCTATTAAGATTGAAATACTTTTTATCTTCGCGAGAAATCTCAGGGAATTGATCGTCAGAATAAGCATTGTACTCGCTATAGTAAGCCACAGCGAAATTCTTTGAATTCTTTGCGCCGCAGTCGGCATACACGCTATACTGATTCATGTAACCGGCAGTCTCCTTGTCGACATTGTTACTTACAGCGAAGCCATTCCATGAAGAGTACTTTTCGTCATAGAAATTAGAGAATACATAGCCAGCCTCTGTGTATGAGGCATTGTTGATGAATCCGGTTTCTGGGAGCTCAGCTGCCTCGAAAGTGATTGTGTTGTTGACAGAATTGTCATCGTCTTCTGAACAAGATGTAAAAACAGGCGCACTTATGAGTGCAGCTACCAAAAGGTAGAGATACTTCTTTTTCATTGTCTTTGTTATATAATATTAATGTTATTGATTCATTATCTGTATTCCTGATACTTCGGTAGAGACTTCGCCCAATATACCGCATGTCTGGTGAACCGCAGTTGTGATGCGCAGGTACAATACCTCATCGAGAACTATAAGATTGCCCATACCATCGTGAGCCCAATCCAAATCTATTAGGCAGGCATCACTCATATTAGGCATATTATCTACGTATCCGTACGCGAAAGGAGAAAACAACCATTGCTTAGAAGAGTCGTCGTATCTTGCTACGTCTGGGAGTCGAGTAGAAGAGACAGTTATTAAATTGTCAGGTGTCCATGCAGGAAAATATGATTGTTTGTGGAAATCATTGCGTTCCACAATACCTACGCTACCATCGTTAGCTTCCCATAGGATGGAGCCATCAGATTGAAGAGAATATGTCAGGCTATAATTCTTTATGGTATTAGCATCATTATGAGCCGATCCATAAATCTCATACCACGTCACCCCATCTTGGGATACATGTATTATGCCCGGTTCTGCACTATTGCCAGATGTAGAATAGATAGCATTCGCAAGAACCTTGAAATCGGCCTTATTAGGAATATTCTTTATTGGCGAGCTCAACTTTACGGTAATAGAGCCACCGAAACCACCCAAAGATATGAGTTCGTTACTGTTAAGGCGAATAGTTGCCTCTTTCAGTACCTCTTGATATGACATACCCTCTATTGGATATGCGGAGATAGCAGTGTTGATAAATTGACCAGGAGCAGGAGAGAAATCTATTACCTCCAGAGGAATACACTGAGGAGAAGATATTGAGGAGTTAGGAATAGGATTGGTGGAGTGGAACAATACAGTATTAGAGTTAAGGCCAATATTAGGAACATTAGCGATGAGAGAACCATCATTAGACAATACAATCAAATCGCCCAAAGAGGTATAATCTTTTGCATTCACCAGATAAATGTTGCCATTATCATCCAGTGAAATGTTGAATAGCCTGATATTCTGCCATTCGTCCAAAGAAGCAGAGAGAATAGGTTCTACAGTGGCAAAATGATTAGAAATAGTTGTGCAGAATAGACGATTATTCTCATCGTACATATATATTTCATTATTGTGACTAGTGTAACCTTGCGCGCCTGACATGATGGTAGATAGAGAACCATGTTTATCCATGATCTGCAATTGAGAAGGCGTATTGTTATAATCGCCGCGAGACAAGATAGCCATGAAATCGTCTGAGGCGAGAAGTTTCCCTGGGTTAAGAGCTACATTGATATCTGGCTCTTTGCTATTTGAAGCAACGTTGAAAACGGAGAGAGTACTACCGTAGTAGGGAGCGTGGAGTCCGCCGGAATTAGAGACATAAATACGATTATTGAAGAAAGCTATACCATCTGGATTAAGCCCGGCTAAGAAAGCTACTTCGGTAGAGAGGGAGGCTGTATCTGTGCGGCAAACAGATCCATCGAAACAGCAAGTGTAGACATACTTTCCTACGCCGATGCTGTATCTAGGCTGTCGAGAAGAATTATTTTCTGATACCATAGGAATCTGAGCTATGGATTTCAAAGAGGTGGCATCTACTACCTCCAAAGTAGAAGAGACATTTACCGCGATGTATAATTTAGAGCCATACAAGAGCATACCATTAGCAGTGTCTCCCAGACCGCGATGATTAGCAGCTTGGAATGCATTGAGAGTAATGACGCCATTTTGGATAGAAGTGAGAGAAGAGTTATTATGATTAAACAAGCCCTCTGAGAGAATCAGCATATCGGGAAGAGAAGAGAGGTGAGAAGAAGCTGGAGCGAGAACCTTGTCCTCCAAGTCGGAGCAAGAAGAGACAAAAGCTATAAAGATACCTAACCCCATGCCCCCCTTGAAAAGGAGAGGATAGAGGACAAGGGATACAGTATCCTTTAGCCTAGAAAAAATATATCTGATGATATTTGTCATATCTGGAAGCTCATGAGAATATTATACTGACGACCTGGCATAGGGTAATTGCGGACTATCTGATAATTGGAATTTGAGATATTAGATACCTCGAATTGGACATCTGACAAATATTGTGAGATACCATGGAGCACTCTGTGAGCACAGCGGAAGGATAGTCGTTCATCGCAAAATTTTTTAATTGCATTATCTGCTATGTTCTGGTTCAGGGCGTATCTTTTGCCTTGGTATATCAAAGAATAAGATATGTCCAAGACAGGAGTATTCAGTGTTGACGTAATGGAGCCCTGTTTACGAGGCGTGTATGCAATCTGGTGGCGATAAGTGCCGTTATTACGTGAGGTAACATCCAGAGCATACTGTCGAGTATAGGTAGCGAAAGCCATGATAGACCAATCCCTAGCGAAAGACTTATCGAGACGAAGAGACAGATCGAAACCCTGTATGTCGACCTTGCCCACATTAAGCATAGACCAATAGAAGATATTCTTAGTTGGCATAGCTATGATTTTGTCTCGAACAATATTGTGATAATAATTGGCAGATACAGAGAGCCACTTGAGGAGGATGGACAAAGACGTAGAGAACTGAGATGCCTTTTCTGTCTTTAGGTTGCGATTACCTATACCATTATAATACAAATCATTGAAGGAGGGTAGGCGAGAAGAGTTCTTACCCTGTATATTGAAGATAAAATAGCCAAGATAGAAATCGGCGCCCAGAGACTCGCAGAGCGAAGTGGGAGAATCAGATGCGTTATTCGAATGAGCATCAGCATTCTCCCTATGTCTGATAGCCGTCAGTTCTCCATTGAGATTGAAGAACTTACCAGTATAGCGTGAAGCTATGCTAATACCTGTTGACAGGCGGGTTGGCGTGCCCTCTACAGTGTTTGCGTACAGAGAGCCATACTCCAAATCGGCTGACAACGCGAGGGCCAGATTGTCTGACGGAAAATATTCCGAAGCTAAAGCTAAGTATGAATTATGCTGAAGATATGAAGATCTGCGATATGCGTCGGACCCCAAGGCGTCAGGATTACGATAGACTTCGTGCTGTCTGGTATATCTAGAAGAGATACGTAATCGGGAACGACCGAACCTTACCGTAGCCACATGCTGGAGAAAAATATTATTATCTGTCAGAGATTCATTGCTATTCAAGCTATAGAACGTAGTGGCGCGAGGCAGACCGCGATCTGTATACATGAGATTTATCTTAGTCCTGTGAGACACGATACCTGTGTTAAAAGAGAGATCTAACTCAGCAGGGATGCGCCATACCTGTCCATTCTGTCGAGTCTCGGTAGATGTACTATCAGTAGAGGCATTTCCATAGTGGAGTTTATACCTATACTTACCATTGGAGAAATCGTATCCCAGATATAGACGAGCGTGAACATTGCTCTTGAAAAGGGGGAAAAGAATTGTACTATTCACCCTATGATTGAGAGAGCCGGTAGATAAAAGAGCGTGGAGAGACAAGCTATCGGCGTCGGGAGATGGAGTATTAATTGAGACATTTGCGCCTAGAGCTCTAGCCTTAGGCGTAGAAAGCAGGCCTATAGGTTCGGCAGACTGAGCCTCGAGGCTTGAGATAGATGGAGTGGCGAAACTACCAAGGTCTATGGTGCCAGTCTGCATATTAGCCATAGGGACGCCATCAATAGAGATATTAGTATGAGAAGCCCCCAGAGAACGGATATTAATCGTTTTTATACCACCGAGTCCACCATAATCCTTGATGATGACGGAAGGCATGAGGCGGAGAGCAGTTGATATATCCTCCTGATTTGTAGAAGCGAGAAAGATAGAATCGGCTTTAGACGGATTGGGATGGCGATGAGCTGTAGAGACCACCTCGTCGAGATGCAAATGAGTCATCTCTTGAGCAACTACAGACGTCGACATAAAGATAGCCATAGCAAGGGCTATCATGTTATGAAACTGCTGATGAAGCTTTTTCATTTGTTCATTATCCCAATCCACGGGGAAAAGTTGACATTAAATAAAAGATTGCAGGCATTCTGGCTTGTACATTGAGAGATGTACTCACAGTTGCGGGACAGTTCGTGAATTTCACACGATTTCCCTGCAAATCGAGAGGCAAAGTTATGCTAAAGATGGCAAGTGTGCAATAGAGCAGCCAGATATTCCTGTTCTGCCTGGCCCTTGGTAGGAGTCAATCTGGCTCTAGATAATGCACCTAGGCAATAGAGATCCATTATGGTAGTATATCCACTGCGTGAATAGATATATTGAGACCGTTGGATAAGAGAGGCGATTTCCCTGGCGGAGGCATCAGGGAGAGTAACTATAGAATCATAATGATTTTTACTCCCGATGTACACTCGGGCTATACTCGGGCTACACTCGGAGAAGACAGGGAGAGAAGATAGAAACTTTTCGTATTGAATTCTAGATTCAGCAGGTCCGGTCATGATGCCCAGATATGTGATATCCTGAGGAAGCGAACTATCCTTATACTCGGCGTAGCGAGATAAGGGACCAAGGAATAACAGACGGCTTGAGATGCTATACTTAGATACAGACAGGGAGCCTGAGAGACGGTGGTCGGGGTAGTCGGGTATCAAGCAAAAGTTGAAATCAGACAACAACTTAGCTATTCCCCACGATACGGCATTACGTATCCAAGAAGGAGCTCCAGTCCATGGGATAGGCGAAAGCTGGTGAGTCAGGATAGCAGACGAGCACAAGGAAGAGTGAAGTCCGTACCTATTGTCAGAAATTATGAGATCGATATCATACTTTTTCACCAGGCGTTGAACAGCAATAAATTCCCGCAGAATGCAGAAGAAAAAATATGGAAGCTGCAGAGAAAAGGCCAATGCGAAAGGGAGCCAAGAAGGAGTCCATGGCGAGAAAGAGCTAAGATAAACGCATTTGAGAGAAGGAAACTGTTTTTGTAACAGGCGCAGAGAGTCGCCCGAGCCGGCAAGGATAACCTCGTTATGATGGTTGAGGAGATGCTTGACGACTGCAGCGGAGCGAGAGGCGTGGCCTAAGCCCCAATCAAGAGGAGAAATGAGGATGCGCATGTGTGCAAAGATATATCAGAAAGAGTTGTTGTTGACACTTTTTGGCATGATATTTGAGAGTGATTGAAGTAATAATAACCATAAACGACTACTGAGATGAGCAATTTACCTGTTAACATTGAAAAATATGGAGAGCCCTATTCAGAATCTTCGCTTTGGGAAAAGGTTAAGAAGATAATGGGGAAAGTGGGCAAAGATGTAGTGTATAATGCATTGATACTGTACTATGCGCTAGATAGTCCTGCATTGACCAACCGAGACAAGGCGTGGATACTAGGTGCGTTAGGCTATCTGATATTGCCGACAGATCTGATACCAGACTTTATACCCATGATGGGTTATACAGACGATGCCGCTGCGATATATGCTGTAATAAAGAACTTGGGACATGCTGTAACAGAAGATGTGAAAAACAAGGCCAAGGCCAAGACAGCGGAATTATTAGGGTAAACAATGCAATATGATTATCTTTGTGGTGCGAATATTTAATATTAAACTATGAAGTATCTATTGTTGTTAGTTGTGCTGTTGCATGTTGTGGTAAAAAGTGCAATGGCTGAGAATAACCCTTATCGGACAGACGTCGTTTGGGTAACGATACCCAATCATGCGGATTGGCTATATAAATGTGGGGAGAATGCCGAAGTGGAAGTTACCTTTCTGAAATATGGGAAACCTACAGATGTGGAGGTAACCTATACGGTAGGTACAGATATGCTAGAGGCGGACACGAAGGGGAGTGTGAAGTTGAAGAACGGGCGTGCCACGATAAAAATAGGCACGATGAGAAAACCTGGGTTCAGAGATTGTGTATTGACAGCCATAGCAGATGGTAAAGAATATACCTACCATGTAAAAGTGGGATATAATGTTGATGATATAAAGCCATACACGCAAAAACCTAGAGACTTTGAGCAGTTTTGGACCGAGAAACTAGCTGAGGCTGAGAAATACCCATTGAAATATACGATGGAAGATGCGCCTGAACTATGTACGGAACAGATAGAGGCGAAACTTGTCAGGATATCACTTGACAATAAAGGCACATGTGTCTATGCATATTTGACCTATCCCAGAGATGCCAAAAAAGGAGAGCATGCAGTAGTGCTTTGTCCTCCTGGGGCAGGAGTGAAAACCATCAAAGAGCCATTGGCGCGTAAGTACTATGCGGAAAATGGCTTTGTGAGATTAGAGATGGAGATACATGGATTAGATCCACGTATGACGGTGGAGCAATTTAAAGAGATAAGTCAGGCACTTTCATACAAAGAGAACGGGTATCTCTGCAACGGGCTGGATGATAAAGAGACATTCTACATGAAGAAAGTATACCTGGCGTGTAGCAGAGCTATAGACTTTCTGACTAGTCTAGACATGTACGATGGTGAGCACTGCTATGTGCAAGGTGGCAGTCAGGGAGGAGCATTGGCAATAGTCACAGCTGCACTGAATAAGAAAGTGAAAGCATGCGTAGTGAATCATCCTGCGCTATCAGATATGGCAGGCTATAAAGTGGGCACTGGTGGATATCCTCATTACAACAAGATGAGAAATATGATGACAGATGACAAAGTGAAAACCATGGCATACTATGATGTGGTGAACTTTGCAAGGATATTGACATGCCCGGTTAGAATGACATGGGGATACAACGACAATACTTGTCCACCTACGACGTCATACGCGGTAAAAAACGTTATCCCTACTAAAGTGGATTGCCTGATAACACCTATAAACGAGCATTGGACAAGTGTGGATACGGAAAAAAGCCATATGGAGTGGTTGAAACAAATGTGGGAAGGGCGCGTAGAAAAAGGCAGATAACGCCTTGATAGATGAACCAAACGAGAAGAAGAAACATTTGTCTTTTGAGCGTATTGCTATTTACACTATTGGAATGTGGTACGGTACTTAAGGCTCAAAAAAGTGATGAAAAATATTCTGATGGACTTCGTGCTCAGTTTATGACGCACGCCATAGAGTTGTGCGAGTCAAATTCGCGATTGAAAGTCAGAGTTAAAGTAGATAATCCATACGACGCTTCATCGAAAATAGTGTACTATGGGCCGAGTGATGAAGGCGTTGAGACATCATATGTAAGTCGAGTAGCGCAAGATTTAACAGAGGTTGAGCTGAACCTGTATATACCGAAGTTGAAATCTATCCATCAGCAATTCAAGTTTGAGATAAGAAGGACCTACATTGGAGACGATGAGACAGGAGTAGACTTCTCAAAGATGGACTTCTACAACGAAGAAAAAGATGAATTGCTGGTAGACGTATATAAATACCCTGAGCCAAAATTACTATGTGACATGATAGGCGGTGAAGGGCGCCTTTGTTCGTTGGATACAGTATTGGTAGCTGAGTATATAGAAGGTGATTTATACTCTTGGA
>JAKSLC010000031.1 GCA_024401415.1 Bacteroidales bacterium
TTATTCTACTTCGGATGAAAATGATTTGTATAGACCAATTGTTTATATCGCAGATCCTTGTCCTGAGGAAACTGATTATTATCTTTTTGTTAATGATTTGGGCCATAATTGTTTTGTCCGCACAGGTATTGAAAGCTATTATATGCCTATATCACTGTTGACTGATGAAGGGATGGATGATATGAAAGGAGGAATAGAGTTATCTCTGGGTATGGGTGCTTATGAGAATGAAAAAGGAACTGGTATTGGTAGTAGTTTTTCTTTTGAGGTTATGTCAATTAGTAAACAAAACTATGACTTTTTCACGGAGATGGAGAAGCAGATAACTACAGATGGAGGGGTATATACGCCAAGTCCTGTTTCTCCTCCTACTAATTTTTCTGGAGAAAAAGTTATGGGGCAGTTTATTGCAACAGACTCAAAAGTGTATCATTTTGATATTGATGAATCAAATGTTGAAAGATAATTTTCATGTATAGTTTGAGGTTTTCAGTCGTTAGAAATGTTAAATGGACATTGCTAACAGCAAGTTTATATATTATGCGTTAGTTGTATACTTTAAATATTTTGTCATATGAAACTTTTTAAACTAATCACATCATTAGCTGTATTTTTATCTTTGTTGATACCTTTATCATTCATTTCTTGTGAAGATATAGAGAATAATGAGGAGCCTTTATCTTTAGTTGGACTCTGGAAATTTTACTATATATATGATATTACAAACGCAGAAAATGAGTATGAAATAGTGAATGATAATGATAGTTATATGTATTACCAGTTTAATGCGGATAATTCATATACTAGTTGTATCGTAAAATATGTAGAAGATAGTGAGCCAATCATATCTGTCGCAAGTGGAATTTGGACCCATAAGCATAAATCCTTGGATATAACATTATCTCCAAGTAATAGCGATGGAGTAATGTATAAAGTAAAACTTATTTCTGTGGGATCACCTAAAGGAACGGTCGTTTGTGAAGGTAAAACAGAAACAAAAATATATGAGTTTAGAGCAACTCCGATATCTCCAGCTAAAGAGAGTTGGATAACCGACGTTGTTGATGAGGCCAAAAGTTTTGTTGAAATTCCTAGGGAAGTGATGTATAATTCGAGACTTTTTACAAATATCATGGGGGTTAATAATTCATATTGGATGTTGTCTAAGGATTGGGAGTTAGATTGTTATATTTTTACAGGTCGTGTATGGAAAGATCAAACTGATAATAAAGATAATGGTAAGAAAATAGTTCAACATTGTCATGGGAAAATTGTAGTGTACGAGTATGAAAATAGTTGTGACAGCGTTGATCTGATAATAGATGATTATTGTGTGCCTGTTGAAAGTATCTCTACCAAGAGTGTAATGCGCTCATATCTTTTGCCTGGTTGTCACAGGTATCCGATATATTACGGTAGTAAAGAAGCTATAATAAATAGGAGCAAAGATGGATTGCCTAATTTAGGAGTGTGGTATATATCTGACCCAGTAAATATAAAAGATTTTCACATTGTTCCGTGGACATTTGATTTTTCAGAATATAAATCCGAGTGACGTAAAAATAAGCTATACTTCAAACTATTTGGTGAGATAGTATTATTAATCTTTTGTACTTAATGAGAAATTTTATTTTAATATGCATTATTGTTTCTTTATTAGCTTGTAGTGATGATAAGAGACAAAACAATGCTATTGCTTATGTTGATAATGAACCAATTACAATAGCCCAAATAGATAGATTGATAGAGAACGACATCTATGGGCATGCAATTTCCATGTATGAGTTAAGAAAGTCGGTCATAGATTCGCATATTGAATACGTAGTGTTAAGTAAAGAAGCTCAGAAGCAAGGAATGTCTGTATCTCAGATGTTTGATACAATTGCTAATGTCGCTAATAACGCACATGATGAATATAAACGTCACATAATAGATTCATTATTAAATCTACATCATGTTAAAGTTTTGCTAAAAGAGCCTCTTGCCCCTAAGGTGAATCTTGATTCTGCTTTTCATATTGATGTCATAAATATAAGTTCTACTGTCACAATTACTTTAGTCGCAGATGCATCTTGTAGCTCGTGTCACGAGGTATACCCAATAGTGGAGTCTCTTTTAGAAAAATATAGAGGGAAGGTTAACTATCGTTATGTGAATTTTTCTCTGTCTCCAACGCTTTACGCAAAGGCTTTGTTATTGGCCGATGAGAAGGGTAAGGCTTCGTCATTGCTAGATACTATTATGTCTAGTCAGGTTGACTACGACTCTCTTCGAATTATGAGTTTATTATCATCATATGATATTGATCCTTCATTATTTGAAACCAGTCAGTTAGGTAATGATTTAGAGGCTATAGTTAATTTAAACAACGCATATATTAGTCGAAAAGGGGTAGATAAAACGCCTACAATTCTGATTAATGATAGACCTGTACGCAATCCATTTGATTTCGATAGAATTTCAAAGTTGATAGATAGGGCTTTATTAGATATGCGTTAATGTATTGCCATGAAAAGACATGTTATATTACTACTTATATGTTCTTTGTGTGTAGTATTTACCTTTGCACAGAAAGGTAATACTATCCACGGATATATTACTGATAGTAAGTCTGGAGAGTGCCTGCCAGGTTCTGCTATTTATAACGTCAATACGCATAGAGCAGTTGTTACAAACAACTATGGATATTATTCGATTTCGGATGTGTCTGTAGGTGATTCTTTGTTTGTGCAGTATTTGGGGTATGAGTCAACAATATTTGTCGCTTCTTATTCTTCAAGGGTTGATATCAAACTTGTTCCTGTAGAACATTCTATTAGTGAAGTAACAGTTCTTTCTCAATCTGTTTTCAAGAATGAACTTGTTGTACCTAGAATGAGTCATCACCACATGACTACAAAAGACATTTCTCATAGTTTTTCCATTTTTGGTTCTGCCGATGCGTTAAAGACCATTCAACTATTGCCTGGTGTTAATGCGTCGGCAGATGGTGGCACTAATCTATCTGTTCGTGGTGGTTCGTTTGATCAGAATATGATATTGCTGGATGAGGCTCCTATCTATAATCCTGCTCATTCTATGGGGCTTTTCTCAGCAATGAATACTGATGCTGTATCTTCTATGGATTTTTTTAAGGGTGCAGCTCCAGCAAAATATGGTGGCAAGCTGTCATCTGTTATAGACATGAGAATGAAAGAGGGAAACAATCAAGAGTTCCATGCCAATGGAAGTATAGGTGTATTGGAGAGTCGTTTGCTTATGGAGGGACCTATAAAGAAGGGGAATTCATCCTTCATGTTATCCGCTAGACATGGGTATGGTGATGGGGTCATAAAAATACTTGACTATATAGATTACCATAACTACCATTCTAATGACATCTTGCGTTTCTCAGATTATTGTGCTAAGGCTAATTGGACGCTTGATGGTAACAATAAATTGTTCATCTCGGGTTATTATAGCAAAGATCGCTTTAAATGTAGTATTTTGTCTCAAGACAACAATCAGCAGTGGGGTAATGCGACAGGAACATTGAGATGGAATCATATCTATGATGCTAGTTATTTCTCTAATCTTACTGTGACGTTCTCAAAGTATAATTACTTGCAACGGCAAGATGAAGATATTCGCAGATTTGATTGGAAGTCCGGAATGAATGAAACTAGCGTGAAGTACGATATTGATAGATATATAGATCATGTTCACCATCTGACGTATGGTGGTAGATTTGAATTTCATCAGTTTGATCCCGGAGAAATAGCACCTATAGGTTCATCTGCCATGATTCCTATAAAGTTTAAGTCTAAAAAGTTGCTTTTATTGAGTGCCTATATAGGAGACGAGTGTCCTATCAATGATAATGTAAATATCAATGCCGGACTACATACATCTATAGCTTCCAGTGTAGGTGGTGGTGGAAAAACATATGTATGTATGGAGCCAAGGGTAGCAACTTCATATAAGTTGAATGAGAATGTTTCGCTAAAGGCTTCTTACGCTCATACCATTCAGTACCAACATCTGCTAAACAACTCGGCATTAGGTTTGCCAACTGATATTTGGATGCCATCAGACAATAGAATAAAACCTCAACAGGCAGATGCTGTATCTGCAGGTCTTCATATGGTTGTTCCAGAAGGTCATTTTATGTCTGGAACGGAACTTTTTTTAGAGGCATATGCCAAGTTGATGCATAGTATTATTGACTTCAAGGATGGTACAAATTTTACTATGAATGAAAATATAGAGGATGATATCTTGTCGGGGAAAGGAAGAGCGGTAGGCTTAGAGTCCATGTTAAAGAAATCGGGAGAAAGGTATAGTTTTCAGATGTCATATACCTTGTCATCTGCTCAGAGAAAGATAGATAGGGTAAATAATAGCCGCTGGTACTATGCTGTATATGACCAACGACACAATATGGTACTGAATGCTCAGTACGTGATTAGTAAAAAATGGACAGTATCTGCTAACTTCCAATATCATACTGGTGGTCGCACTACAATGCCTGTATCTGCATTTTATGCCTATGGTACCATAATGAAGATTTTTACAGAAAGAAATGGATACAAGATGCCTGATTATCATCGATTAGATCTGAGTTTTGTTTACAACTTTAGGAAAAATGAAAATAGACGCTTCCAAAGTCAGCTTGAATTCTCTGTATACAATGTTTATGGAAGGAAAAATGCATACTCTATGTTCGTTAGAGGCCATAGGGACGATTTTACCAAATTCCAAGGCTATAAGTTGTATCTATACTATACAGTTCCATCCATTACGTGGAGATTCTCCTTCTGAAAAGATATATAGAGACTGCTTGTCTGCCGTAAAATAAATCATAAGTGTCAAAGTCGTGGCTAAGAACTTGAAGCATAAACAGCCACAACTTTGCCTGTTTGAATATCTTAAACAAGACAATCTTGCTAAATCTCTTCTTTATCCTCTCTTGCATTGCGTTATCAATGAATATTGCATATATTTGCCAATAACTACAATGTTAAAAGCAGTTGTATTATGCACTTGTTTCCAGCACTAGAAAAGAGATACACAGAGGAACAACTATCAGCCAAGGAAGCACAACGTCTTGCTGAGTTCATAGCATGGGGGCCAGTAGTCTTTCAGACGGCTCGTATTATGATTAAGTATGGTATTCTCGATGCGATTCGTGATTCGCAGAATGGTATAAGCCGTCAGGAACTATGTAAGGTTTCAGGCTTGTCGGATTATGCTGTTAAATGTCTTACTGAGGCTGCTCTCAGCATAGGTATTATTCTGGTAGATAAAGAGACAGACCTATTCACAATTTCCAAAACCGGTTGGTTCCTTCTCACAGACACCTCGACGCGCGCTAATATGAATTTTAACCACGATGTCAATTACGAAGGGTGGTTCCATCTCGAAGAGTCGTTGGTAAATGGCAAACCAGAAGGCCTTAAGCATTTCGGCCCATGGCCTACGATATACGAGGGATTGTCAACTTTGCCTGAACAGGTGCAGAAGAGCTGGTTCGGTTTCGACCATTTCTATTCAGATAATTCATTTGAAGCAGCACTTAAAATAGTGTTTGATGTCTATAAACCTAAATCGCTATTTGATGTCGGTGGCAATACTGGTCGCTGGGCTCTTAAGTGTGTGGGTTATAGCCAGGATGTCAATGTCACTATATTAGATCTTCCTCAGCAGATTAAGATGATGCAGGAGCAGACAGCTGGAGTTCCTGGCGCTGACCGTATTCATGGTTATCCGATTAATCTGCTTGATGAATCTCAGCATTTCCCTTTAGGAACAAATGTCGATGCCATTTGGATGAGCCAGTTTCTTGACTGTTTCAGTATGCCTGAGATAGTAAGTATTCTTCGTCGCGCAAAAGAGGCAATGTCGCCTGATACGCGCCTGTATATAATGGAGACTCTTTGGGATAGGCAGAAGTTTGAAACAGCTGCTCTATGCCTGACTCTGACTAGTCTCTATTTTACTGCTCTTGCAAATGGTAATAGCAAGATGTATAATACCGAGGATATGGAAAAATGTATAACTGATGCTGGATTGGTGGTCGAGACTATACACGACTACATTGGTTTAGGTCATAGTATCATAGTCTGTAAACTTTAGTGGGCGCAATAGAATCTCAAAATACTAAATGGGCAGGTACTACTTTCGGTACCTCGTGGATGCATCGCTCTCTAATCGGGATGCTTCGTTGGATTGATGTACGCGTCTTATATGCCTTCGTGGCAGTGTTTGTTGTGCCGGTTACTCTTGTCGTAAGTCCCGGAGCAAAGGTTATATATCACTATTTTCGTCGCATCTGGAATCAGCCAGTGTTGAAAGCTGTTTGGTCAACATATCGTAATCATTACATTTTCAGTCAGGTCATTATAGACCGTTTCGCTATCTGGTCTGGTAAGAAATATGAAGTGACGGTGGATAATTATGAGGCTTTTAATAGGTTGGCAGATAAATCTGATGGCTTTGTAATTCTTAGTGCTCATATCGGGAATTACGAGGTCGCAGGCTACCATCTGAAGACAGATAAGATACTCAATGCTCTCGTCTATGCAGGCGAGAAGGATACCGTAATGGCAAATCGCGACAAGCTTTTCTCCGAGATGAATATCCGTATGATTCCTACAAGCGAAGATATGTCTCATATTTTCCAAATGGATAATGCACTTACAAGTGGAGAGATAGTCAGTATGCCTGCCGATCGTATGTTCGGTTCGGTCAAGAATGTGGTCAAAACTTTTTTGGGGCACAAGGCTAAGTTGCCACTCGGTCCATTTAACATTGCTACCATGCGAGGCTATGATGTGCTGGCAGTAAATGTTATGAAGACGAAATGGAATGCATTTACTATATACGTCAAGGATCTTGAATACGACAAGCAAGCTTCTCGTAGAGAGCAGGTGTCTCAGTTGTCAGATTCGTATGTTGGCGAATTGGATAAACGGGTAAGGCAGTTCCCATATCAATGGTTCAACTTCTTTGAGTTTTGGGAGGAGTAGTTTTTATGGAAATAATGAAGCCTGCAGAAGATTTCCTCCGGAATATAGATGTTCACGATATTCTTCCTCAAAGAGAACCATTTATCGTGATAGACAAGCTTGTCTATATTGATGATACCCATACGAAGACCGAGTTTACTCTCACAGAAAGTTGTATCTTTGCATCTCAAGGAGTATTTATTTCAGAAGGCCTGATAGAAATAGTTGCCCAGACATGTGCTGCCCGTGTAGGATATTTAAGCAAATATGTGCTGCATAAGAGGGTGAGTATAGGCTATATTGGTGCCATAAGGTCTTTGTCTCAATATAGTATTCCTGTATTAGGGGATAAACTCGTCTGTTCTATTGAAATATTAGATCAGGTATTTAATATCTCACGTGCCATAGCTACCATCTTATGTAATGACAAGGTGGTATTTTCTACCGAGATTAAGGTAGTTGAAGTGTCAGAAGACTGAAGATGATATCTGTATTGTCACACAATATTATCTCCCCAATTGGAGAGACGTCTATGCAGAATTATTCGGCTGTTAAAGCTGGTAATTCCGCATTATCCCGATATGATGGCAAGTGGAATCTCCCAGAACCTTTCTTCGCTTCTCTGTTTTCTGACGAGCAGACACGCAATTTTATGATAGATGGTAAGACTCGTTTTGAGTCGCTTGCCATAGCATCTATAAAAAAAGCCATAGCAGACAATCTTGTAGATATACATAGTCCTCGTACTATTCTTATTCTGAGTACGACCAAGGGAAATGTAGAATTGTTGGCTGACCCTCGGTATTTCAATAATCCCGAAGGAGAATTGCCAGGTGTGGCAGCTCGTAGTATTGCCGACTATTTTGGTTTTGTTACCAAGCCTATAGTAGTGTGTAATGCATGTATCTCTGGTGTGGCAGCTTTGGTTTTGGCTAAACGCCTCATAGAGTCGGCTCAATATGATAATGCAGTAGTCTGCGGCGCCGATGTGCAAACTCCTTTCATTGTTTCGGGGTTTCAGTCGTTTAAGGCGTTGTCTTCTGATAATTGTCGTCCTTTTGATATATCGCGATGTGGTCTCAATCTCGGTGAGGCTGCTGCAACTATAGTCCTTTCGCGAGACGCCGATTCTAAAGACAATCAGTGGCATATCGTTTCTGGTGGGGTGCGTAATGACGCTAACCATATCAGTGGCCCATCGCGCACAGGAGAGGGAAGCTATCGCGCTCTTCTCTCTTTGGGGGCACAGGAGTCGGATTTAGCTTTCATTAATGCACATGGTACGGCTACATTGTATAATGACGAGATGGAATCTATAGCCATCGACAGGGCAGGGTATCATAATGTCATAGTCAATGCTCTCAAGGGTTATTATGGTCACACTATGGGTGCAGCCGGTATTTTGGAGACCATTATCTCTATGTGTGCCGTTGATGATAATGCTGTCATTGCCACTCGCGGTTATGCCGAAAAGGGCGTCAGTGGTGATATCTGTTTGGCAAATGTCAATGCCCCAACAGACAAGGCATCTTTCATTAAGCTCTTGTCAGGCTTTGGAGGCTGTAATGCAGCACTTTGGGTAAGCAAATCACAGTCTTACTTAGACCGAATCAAAAAAACAGCAAATAAAAAAATTGCGAGCAACAAGAGAGATGCCCGAGAGATGCCCGAGAGATCCCCGTATATTACCAGACACCAGATAGCTGTTTCTCCTCAAGGAGTAATGCTTAATGGAGAGCAGTTGAAGACAGAGCAGACAGGCAAGGCTCTTCTCACTGAGTTGTATAAGGCTCATGTGGGCGATTACCCGAAATTCTATAAGATGGATGTGATGACTCGCCTTGGCTTCATAGCATCTGAACTGTTGCTTATGTCCGAGGGGAAAGAACGTTTCTCTCCATGTGAAGACAGAGCTGTGATATTGTTCAACCGTACGTCTTCTCTTATTGCAGATAAATTGCATCAGGAGTCTATAAACGATGCCAATGCGTTTTTCCCTTCTCCTTCGGTTTTTGTGTATACATTGCCAAATATTATAACTGGGGAGATAGCAATACGTAATAAGTACTACGGTGAGACATCTTTCTATATTTTGGAGAAGTTTGACGAGTCTTTAATTAGTCAGGTGCTGGAGGCCTCTTTCGAAGATTCACATACTACTAGTATCGTGGCAGGTTGGGTAGATTGTGAGAGCGAGGATGTTTTCAATGCGCAAATGTATATCGTAGAAAAGAATAAATAATATAAACCAAATATATATGGCAAACCCAGAGTTGATAAACGAGGTAAAGGAGCATATCATTGATGCTCTTCATCTAGAGGATATAACACCGGCAGATATTGAGAATGATGCTCCTCTTTTTGGGGACGGACTCGGTCTTGATTCTATCGATGCACTGGAACTTATCGTTATGCTTGAGAAAAAATATGGTATTCGTATCGCAAATCCTGCCGATGGTAAGGATGTTTTCAAAAGCGTGACATCTATTGCTGAGTTCGTCTCTTCTCATAAAGCATAATTTCTCTGTATGAGCCAGTCAATTGTCATAACAGGTTCTGGTATAGTATCGGCTATCGGTCTAGATAAGGAGAGTGTATATCAATCGTTACTCTCTCGCCAATCGGGGATAGCTTTGCCTGCTATACTTAAAACCAATCATAAAGATATCCCAGTAGGGGAGGTCAAGATGTCCAATGAAGAGATGAAGTCTCTGTTGAATATAGATGACCTATACGTAAACCGTACAACTCTTTTGGGTATGATGGCAGTTGATCAGGCTATCGCTGAGGCTCGATTGGCAGGTATCTCTAAGAAGAGCTGTCGTGTTGTCCTTGTATCAGGAACCACTGTGGGAGGTATGGACGTAACTGAGAGTTACTTCTCATCAATGCTTACCAGTGAGGATCACATGAAGTGCATGCTTACTCACGATTGTGGCAACTCTACTCGTTTGCTTGCTGAACGATATAATTTCATACAGGATTATACCACCGTATCCACAGCATGCTCTTCAGCAGCCAATGCAATTATGCTTGCTGCTAATCTTATTAAGTCGGGTCAAGCGGATATCGCTATTGCTGGAGGTACTGAGGCGTTATCTAAGTTTCATCTCAATGGCTTCAATTCTCTTATGATTCTCAACAAGGAGAATTGCCGACCTTTCGATGATACGCGTGCAGGTCTCAATTTGGGAGAAGGTGCGGGGTTCGTAGTGTTGGAGTCAAAAGAGACTGCTATCAAGCGCGGAGCCGATATTCAAGCTTATCTCGCTGGATATGGTAATGCTTGTGATGCTTACCATCAGACTGCATCAAGTCCTGATGGCGAAGGCGCTTACCAGGCTATGTCGCAGGCCCTCTCTATGTCGGGACTTAAAACCGGGGATATAGACTATATAAACGCTCATGGTACAGGTACGCCTAATAATGACGAGAGTGAAAGTGCCGCAATTTTCCGCCTCTTTGGAGATGACGTGCCAGCTATATCTAGTACAAAGTCTTTTACAGGACATACTACTAGTGCATCGGGGGGAATAGAAGCCGTTATATGTCTTCTTGCATTACAGCATAGTTTCCTTCCGGCAAATTTAGGTTGGTCCAATCAGATGACTAATGGAGTGACACCAACGCTTGGTGAGGAGAATCGAGAGCTGAATCACGTAATGTGCAATTCTTTCGGTTTCGGGGGTAACGACTCGTCTTTCATTCTTTCAAAGCATGAGACCTCATACATCCCAACCACCTTCGCTGATGGTGAGATAAAAGTTGTAAGTCGTGTAGAGATAGAGTCTGTAGCCGAATTGTCTCGCATCAAGGAGTATCTTAAACCGATGGAGATACGCCGTATGGGGCCTCTTATGCGGTCTACTTTATTGTCGTCTTTAGAGGCTCTTAAGCAAGCTGGTATTGAACGCCCTGATGCAATTGTCACAGGTACAATGCTGGGTTGCATAGATAATAGCGAGAAGTTGCTCCGCGAGATGGTGGCAACTGATGAGGCTACAACTAGTCCGACTCTCTTCATGCAGAGTACTCACAATACTATAGGCAGTGCAATTGCTATCCAATTAGGCTGCCATGGTTACAATACAACCTACACTCAAGCAGAATATTCGTTGGACTGGTGTATGCGTGATGCAGAATTACTGCTGCGCAGTGGAACGGCTAAGACAGTGCTTGTAGGTTGTCATGATGAAAACACAGAGTGGTATGGCTGGGTGCAGCGTGCCATAGGTAGGGAAGTAATGCCTAATATTCATTCCGTAGCTATGGTCCTTACCCTCGCAGCAGATAAATAATGAATAGGCTGATATATATATTGATAGTTGTATTTGCATTCTCGCAGTCTCTTTTCGCTCAGAGTATGAGTGAGGAGCAGATAAAGGATGAGGTATATCAGATAGTGAAGAGAATACAGTCTATTCAATGCGATTTCATACAGACAAAGAGTGTGAAGATGTTGGCAGAGAAGGCTGTTTCTCGTGGCAGTATGGCTTACCAGCATGATAAGAAGCTTCGTTGGGAGTATAAAGAACCTTTTTCTCATATCTTTATTCTCAATGAGACTCAGGTTAAGATTCAGGATAAGGCAAGTACGGAGACCATAGATGTGGAGAAGAGTCGTATCTTCAAGGAGGTGGTCAAAATGATAAAGGGCGACGTAGTAGGACAGAGTTTTAAGGATGGTAAAACCTTTGCAGTGTCTTGCTCAATTGTAAAGAACGAATATGTAGCCGTTCTAACAACGCAGAATAAAAAACTGAAGAATATGTTCGCAGGGTTGATCTTGCATTTAGATAAAGACAAAAAGGTGCCGACACAGATAGAAATCTCAAGTGCCAAGGGAGATATAACAGTTCTCTCGTTTCAAAATGTAGTGGTAAATGCCACTGTGGATGACTCTCTATTTAATATTGACTAACTCAAAAACGTATAATTAGATGAACGAGATTTCTATAGAAAAAGTCAGGCACTCGCTACATGATAGAGGAATATGTGTAATTATTCCTACCTACAATAATTGCCAGACGATACAGCGTGTAGTTGAAGAGACTTTGGTGTATTGCCAGGATGTCATTGTGGTGTGTGATGGGTGTACCGATAACACTTTGGAAATACTCAAGGAGATAAAGGGTATTACACTAGTAGATTACAGTAAGAATCAGGGTAAAGGCTATGCTCTTAAAATGGGCTTCAAGACCGCTCTTGCTATGGGCTTCTCATATGCCATAACGCTTGATTCTGATGGTCAGCATTATCCATCAAATATTCCAGATTTCCTTGAAGCTAATAAAAAATATCCTGGAGCGTTAATTGTAGGTCAGCGTAATTTGGAAGGAGTCGTTCGTTCAAAAGGGAGCAGTTTTGCAAATAAGTTCAGCAACTTTTGGTTCTTTGTTCAGACAGGGCGTAATCTCAAGGACACACAGACAGGATACAGACTATATCCTCTCAAGAAGTTATGCGGATTGTCGATTCTCACTTGCCGCTACGAGGCTGAGTTGGAGTTGATGGTTTTTGCATCTTGGAATGGAGTCCAGATAGAGTCTATTCCTATTGAAGTGTATTATCCACGACCAGAGGATAGGGTGTCGCATTTCCGTCCGATAGCAGATTTTGCTAGAATATCAGTACTTAACACTATATTGTGTCTAGGAGCTTTGTTATTCGGATTGCCTGCTGCCGTATTCAGATTTCTTATGAAGTGGGGGCGAACTATATACTCGTTGCTCTTCTTTGTCATTACATCAGTGTTTATAGTAACGCCGTTGTTGTGGCTCTATATGAAAATCGGTAGGGTTACGGATAAGAAGAAAGAGAATCTTCATAAGCTGATATACCATTATTCTCGTTTCGTGATGATACATCATGGTATTCCTGGTACAGGATTTTCTACTAATTTGCCATTGCACAAGGTAGATTTAAGCACACCAGCAGTGATAACGAGCAACCATCAGTCGCATCTCGACTTGATGTGTCTATTAGCTTTGTCGCCTAAGATAGTTTTTCTTACTAATGACTGGGTGTGGAATAGCCCGTTCTATGGGTTTATAATTCGTAATGCCGAGTATCTTCCAGTGAAAGATGGCTTGGATGCTATTATGCCGCAGTTAAAGTCGCTTGTGGATAGAGGCTATAGCATAGCAGTATTCCCAGAGGGAACTCGTTCTCTGGATTGCAAGATAGGTGTGTTCCGTAAAGGGGCTTGTTTTATTGCCGACTCGTTCGGCTTGGATATACTGCCGATGCTTTTGTATGGGCCAGGTAAGGTGTTGAAGAAACATACACGACACTTAGAGAAAGGTCCCCTTTATGTGAAAGTTTACGACAGAATGCCTCAGACTGAATTACAGAAGATAGGTGATATAAAAACACAGACTAAATATTTGCGTCGTTTTTGTATTGAGCAATACGAAAGATTGTGCAATAAGATAGAACAAGATGCATAGAACAAGGTAAATCGCATGAATGAAGATATAGAGTACCAGTCGGTACAAGAGATAAAGTTATATCAAGAAGGGTTGTTGGTAAAGGCATTGGACTACCTTGCCAATAACTCTCAGTACTATAAGCGTCTTTTTGCTCAGCATAAAATCAATATAAATGAGATAAAGACTATAGAGGATCTTCAGAGAATCCCATTTACGGAGAAGAAGGATCTTCAGCTTCATAATGACGAGTTTCTATGTTGTCCTAAAGAGAAGATTGTCGACTATATTACCACATCGGGTACATTAGGAGACCCAGTTACTTTTGGCTGTACCGATGCCGATTTAGAAAGATTGGCCTACAACGAGATGAAATCTTTCCGTTGTGCAGGATTGGGCCCTGGAAATATTGTGCAATTGATGACAACCATGGATAAGCGTTTCATGGCAGGTTTGGCCTATTTCCTTGGAGTGCGCAAATTGGGTGCCAGCATCATTCGTGTAGGCAACGGTATTCCTGAACTTCAGTGGGATACAATTCAGCGGATAAAACCAGATACTATTATGTGTGTGCCTTCGTTTATATTGAGGCTTATTCAGTATGCGGAGGAGCATAATATCGATTATAAGAACTCTAGCATAAAGAGAATCATAGGCATTGGCGAAGGATTGAGAGAGCAAGATTTCTCATTAAATCTTTTAGGACGAAGGATTAAGGAGAAGTGGGATGTGGATTTATTTGCTACGTACTCTTCTACAGAAATGGGGGCTACCTTTTCTGAGTGTGAGTGCGGAAAGGGTGGCCATGTGCACCCTGAGTTGATAATTGTGGAGATTATAGGTGAGGATAATAAGCCTGTAGCGGATGGAGAAGCAGGAGAGGTTGTTGTGACAACTCTTGGTGTTGAAGGAATGCCTCTGCTCCGTTTCCGAACAGGAGATATCGCGGCAAAAAGAGTGGAGAGATGTGAGTGCGGCAGATATTCATATAGGCTGACACCTCTTATCGGTCGTAAGAACAATATGATTAAATACAAAGGAACGACTCTATATCCACCTGCAATTAATGATGTGCTTGACAATGTGGATTATGTAGAGAACTATCTGATAGAGGTGAGAGATAGTGCTGCAGGAACAGATGAGGTGGTAGTGAAAGTTGGACTTAAAGCAGATGTGGATGGAAATGTAGAAAAGGATTTGAAAGACCGGTTCCGTTCCCGTTTGCGTGTTGCGCCTGTAATTGAAATATTACCCGTAGAACAAATTCAGAAGATCAACTTCCCTGCAAAGAGTCGTAAGCCTATAAAGTTTATTGATAATCGTAAGAAATAGTAGCTCATGAAGTATCCATCGGTATTTGACGATATAAGGCCTTTCGACGAAGAAGAGGTGGTAAAGGCTATGGAGGATATAGCAACAGACAAGGCTTTCCCGGTCTTGGCTCGTTTCGTATTCCCAGATAAAACGACCGATGAGGTTAGGGCTATATTTGGAACCCTAAAGAGTATAGATGACTTCCAGACACAGGTGATGTACACTGCCAATAAGCAGATAATGTACAGGTCTATTACCAATATGTCTGTTGGCGGAATGGAGAAGCTGGATGTGGAAAAACGCTATCTGTTCGTATCTAACCATAGAGATATCATGCTCGATGCCAGTCTGCTCCAAAACTCATTGAAAGATTATGGGCATAAAACTGCTCAAATTACATTTGGAGCAAATCTTATGCGTGGCGATATTGTGGTTAATATCGGCAAGTCGAACAAGATGTTCAGAGTTGAGAGAGGTGGTAATATGAAGGCTTTTTATGAGAGTTCGAAGCATCTTTCTGATTACATAAGATATGTGATAACGGAGCGAAATGAGTCTGTGTGGATTGCTCAGCGAAATGGCAGGACGAAGAATGGTGATGACCGTACAGATCAGGGAATAGTCAAGATGTTCTGCATGAGTAAGCGAGATGATAAGGTGCAGGCATTGGCAGAGTTGAATATAGTACCAGTATCAGTATCGTACGAGTGGGAGCCATGTGATATTTTGAAAGCTATGGAACTTTATGTCTCCAGCATAAAGACATACGAGAAGACACAAAATGAGGATCTGCATAGTATTCTGACAGGTATCTTACAGACCAAGGGCAGAGTGCACTTTGAGATATGTGATCCAATAAAGATAGAGGAGCTTGAGTCATTGTCGGACTTAAATAGCGGAGAGTATCACAAGCGAGTGGCTAAACTGCTGGATAGTCGTATTCATTCGGCGTACAGACTATACCCTAATAACTATATAGCATACGACAAGCGATTTGGTGTCAGCAAGTACAAAGACCGGTATACCGAGGTAGAGAAAGAGCTCTTTGAGCAGCGTATGAATGTTCTGGATACGTACCCAGAATTTGACAAGGAGCAACTGGAGGAGATATTGTTAGATATATACTCGAATCCTGTTATTAACAAAGAGGGCTGATGAGCGCATTTGTTATCAGATTATATGACTATATCAAGTCGCACAGAGGAATCACAATATCAGTGTGCATAGCAGTTTCTGCTATTTTGCTGATTCAGATATTCCGCATTAACTACAAGGAGGATATTTCTGCCTTTTTGCCATTGGATGATCGGCAACAGAATGCGCTTCGTGTATATCAGGAAATATCAGGCGCCAATAGACTTTTTGTCGCTTTCGGGTGTGTGGATGAGGAGAATTCTGATCCTGACCTTATAGTTGAGGCTATAAATACTTTCGTAGAGAAGGTGAAAGAGCTGGATACTCTTGGGGTAATATCTGAAATGACGGCTAGCATAGACTATGGACAGATAAGTGAGATATCTGATTTTGTTTACAAGAATATACCATACTTCCTTGAAGAACAGGACTATCAAAGGATTGATAGTCTATTGAATTCGGATGCCTACATAGGAGAGCAGTTGTCCGAAGATAAACAGATGTTGCTATTCCCGATGGGAGGTATGAGGGAGACTAGCATAGGATACGACCCATTGAATCTATTCTCACCAGTGTTCGAGGATCTGCAATCAAGGGTAGCAGATGTGGAGTATGAAATTTACGATGACTGTATCTTTACATCGGACCTCAAGCGAGGTATAGTAATGGTTACATCCCCTTATGGTTCCAGTGAGACAGATAAGAATCCCGAATTTGTAGATTTTCTCAGTAAAATATCTCAAGCTGTAATTGCTGAGCATGAGGCAGTAGATATCCACGTTATAGGAGGTCCGGTTATTGCTATCGGTAACTCTGCACAGATAAAGATTGACAGTGTCATATCAGTTCTTATTTCTGTGGTATTTATACTGCTGCTGTTATTATTTGCATTAAAGAGCATAAAAAATATTCTCCTCATTGTATTGTCGATATCTTGGGGTATGTTATTTGCCGTTGGAATGTTGGCACTTATTAATGATGAGGTCTCAATAATAGTAATTGGCATTGCTTCTGTGATAATAGGTATTGCGGTAAACTATCCTCTGCATCTGATTACCCATCTGAAGCATACGACCAATATGCGTTTGGCATTAAAAGAGATTGTTGCGCCTCTGTTGATAGGCAATATTACTACAGTAGGTGCGTTCTTGGCTCTGGTTCCGTTAGAGTCGGTAGCGCTAAGAGATCTGGGGCTGTTCAGTTCATTCCTTTTAGTGGGCACTATACTCTTTTCGTTGGTCATTTTGCCACACTTATGCTCTAAGTCTGCGTTAGGCGAGGGTAAAGCAAGCCTTAAGCAAGCTATAAGCGAGGGTAAAGGTTGCTCGCAAATTTTCGATAAACTGAGCGAGGTGACCTTAGATAATAAACCGTGGCTTGTATATGTGGTTGCGGCATTAACATTGCTATTTGGCTATTATAGTTTTCAGACTTCGTTCGATTCAAATTTGTCTAACATCAACTACATGACGGATGAACAGAGGATGGAGTTGGAACGTTTTGAGCAAATGTTGACAAGTGCGGCAACAGAAAAGACTCTATATTTAATAACAACAAACGAACACCTTGATGATGCTCTTGATAATAATCTAAAAAACAGAGCATACGTGGAAAGCCTGTTGAGAGAGGGAGAAATCACATCTCACACTACATGCAGCAGATTTATTGCATCGAATAGGGAGCAAGAGAGGCGTCTTGATTCTTGGCGGCATTTTGTGGAGAAGCATTCGGAGCGATTGCGAACCAAGTTAGACATAGAAGGCGAGAAACTAGGATTTGTATCGGGGGCATTTGATGATTTCAAAGAGATACTTGACGGGGAATATGGGACACACGAATTTGAGTACTTTGAGCCATTGACAAAGACGGTATTTGCGGACTGTATCTGTAGGGATGAAGAGACGGGGAAGTACTCTGTAGTAGACATTATCACAACGCCAGTGGAGAAGATAGCAGAATGTAGAGATAAGATACAAGATAATGCTGCCTCTGCATACTGTTTTGATGTCAAGACGCTAAACTCGTCCATAGCTGAGAGTTTGTCTGACAACTTCAACTATATTGGTTATATGTGTGGTTGTATTGTATTTTTCTTCCTATGGTTCTCCTTTGGAAGGGTAGAGTTGGCAATCCTCTCATTTATTCCTATGGCTATAAGTTGGATATGGATACTAGGTATTATGGCGATATTTGGTATACAGTTCAACATCGTCAATGTAATACTTGCAACATTCATATTCGGTCAAGGTGACGACTATACCATTTTCATGACCGAGGGTGCCAGCTACGAATATACATACCGCAAGCGAATGTTAGCCTCTTATAAACAATCCATCATGCTTTCGGCATTGATAATGTTCATAGGTATAGGATCTCTAATAGTAGCAAAGCACCCGGCGCTACACTCCTTGGCAGAGGTAACTATCGTGGGTATGTTTTCGGTTGTGCTCATGGCATATATGTTTCCCCCACTGATATTCAAATTCTTAGTGTCTAAGAATGGACAGTATAGATTGAGGCCTGTTACTTTAAGTAATTTATTCAGTGCACGTAGAGAAGAGTTTCCTAGTGCAGATGATGAGGATGGATGTATATCTCTTGTACAAGACAGATATAGATACAAGGGAATGGATATTGAAAATGTGGTGAAGGAGAATTTGAAAGCATACAGAGCAGGTATAAGAGGCATAAGTGAAAGTATAGAGAAGATAGTAGTGATAAATGGTGGATATGGAGAAACAGCCATGCTATTAGCGCTAGAGAATAGAGATAAACAAGTAACCTGCTTTGATAAAGATGACGAAAGAATGTCTATTGCCAGGTATAGTGCAGAGTTTTTGAACAATGTCTTGGTAGCGAAATTAGACTATGAAAAGATGGAGATAGAGAGGGGTGTCTGCTATTTTCTGATAGAGCCCAATGAGAGTGAAATAGAATATTTCAATAAAAAATGTCAATTCTCTTGCATTGAATTTGAGAATGTTGTAATTTTGCGCCGTTAAATCCGTATAGTGCATGGTTAAGTATTGGCATGTAGTCAATCGCCTACGGGTAGTAACGTATAATACAAAATATTAAGAATGTACGCTATTGTAGAAATTGCTGGTCAGCAATTCAAAGTAGAGAAAGACGCAAAGATTTTCGTTCATCGTCTTGCACAGAACGAGGGTGAGTCTGTAGAGTTTGACAAGGTACTCATGGTTGACAACGATGGTGCTGTAACAGTAGGTGCTCCTACTATCGCAGGTGCTAAGGTATCAGCAAAGGTATTGTCACATGTTAAGGGCGACAAGGTTATCGTATTCCACAAGGTACGTCGCAAGGGCTTCGAGAAGAAGAATGGTCATCGTCAGTTCTTCTCACAGATTCAGATCGAGAATATCGTCTGCTAATTTTATTGTTTAACCCTAGAAAAGAAAAAGTAATTAGATATGGCACATAAAAAAGGTGTCGGTAGTTCTAAGAACGGCCGCGAGTCAGAAAGCAAACGTCTAGGTCTTAAGATCTTTGGTGGTCAGTTTGCAAAGGCAGGCAACATCATCGTACGTCAACGTGGTACTCAGCATCACCCAGGTTTGAACGTTGGTATGGGTAAGGATCATACATTGTTCGCTTTGGTAGAGGGTACAGTTAAGTTCGAGAAGAAACAGAACGATAAGTCGTTCGTTTCCGTAATTCCAGCTGAGGCATAATTAGCTGAGAAGTAATAGAAACTTATATAACAAGCTCTTGCTTCCCCGCGAGTTATAGCCTCGAGGAAAGTGAGAGTTTGTTTTGTTTTTAATAGACCTAACATGTTAACATTAAAGGTAATTCAAGAGAAGAGAGATTATGTAATCTCTCGTCTTAAGGTTAAGCAGTTTGATGCTACCGAAATCGTAGACAAGATTATTGCACTTGATAATCAGCGTAAGGCTGTACAATCAGAGGCTGAGAGTGCACAGATGAAGATGAATGAAATCTCGAAGTCGGTAGGTATGCTTATGAAGGCAGGTAAGAAAGAGGAGGCTGAGGCTGCAAAAGCAGAGACAGCTGCACTCAAGGCTACTATTGCCGAGGCAAATAATAGACTTAACGAAATTCAGGAGGAGCTTCAGAAGAACCTGGTTCTTCTTCCAAATATGCCTTATGAGGAGGTTCCAGAAGGAAAGACAGCAGAAGATAATAAGGTAGTAAAGCAAGGGAATGAGATTCCTCAGCTTTCTGGCGAGGCATTGCCTCACTGGGAGCTTGCTAAGAAGTATAACCTTATCGACTTCGAGCTAGGTGTTAAGATTACAGGCGCTGGATTCCCTGTTTACATTGGTAAGGGTGCTCGTTTGCAGCGTGCCCTCATCAACTTCTTCCTCGATGAGGCTAGAAATGCTGGTTATACAGAGATTATGCCTCCTACGGTAGTAAATCAGGCATCAGGTTTCGGTACAGGTCAGTTGCCAGATAAGGAGGGTCAGATGTATCATTGTGATCTTGATGATCTTTACCTTATCCCAACAGCTGAGGTTCCTGTGACAAACATTTATCGTGACGTAGTTCTCGATGCAAAGGATCTTCCTATCAAGAACTGTGCGTACACACAATGTTTCCGTCGTGAGGCAGGCTCATACGGCAAGGACGTTCGTGGTCTTAACCGTCTTCATGAGTTCTCTAAGATTGAGATTGTGCGCATTGACACCCCTGAGCACTCAGCAGAGAGCCATAAGGAGATGTTGGCACATGTTGAGAGCCTAGTAAGAAAACTCGAGTTGCCATACCGTATCCTTCACCTTTGTGGTGGTGATATGAGCTTCACTGCTGCTACATGTTTCGACTTTGAGGTATTCTCGGCAGCTCAGCAACGTTGGTTGGAGGTCAGCTCGGTATCTAACTTTGACTCATATCAAGCTAACCGACTCAAGTGTCGTTACAAGAATGCAGGTGAGAAGCCACAACTTTGTCATACACTTAATGGTTCCGCTCTTGCATTGCCACGTATTGTAGCAGCATTGCTTGAGAACAATCAGACAGAGAAGGGTATCCGTATTCCAAAGGTACTTGTACCTTATACAGGATTTGAATACATCGACTAATAAGTCGTTGTAAAATAATATCATTATATTTGAGAGCCGATATCACGTAATGAAGAGATGTCGGCTCTTGAATTTCAATACCTTTGCCCTATGATAATATACGCTCATAGTTATACACCTGAAGCAAGAGACATATACGCCAGCCTTTTGGGTTCATTGAAAAATGCTGGAGTAACGCCCAAAGTGTGTGATTGTCTATATGATAACTTTATCGCAGACGGATTGGCTACAGTTGATGATATCCAGCACTTGGAGCAGACATTGACAAATGCTTCGGGCAGAGCTATGATTAGTATAGGTGGTGATGGCACATTCTTGGAGTCGGCTAAGAGTGCGATGATGACAGATATACCTATTTTAGGTATAAACAAAGGCAGACTTGGCTTTTTGTCTGATGTTCAGCCGGCGCAGGTGCCTTGGGCCGTTGGGGAATTGATGCGAGGTGCATATAGGGTAGCGCATTTGGATGTTTTATCGGTGTATGCTCAAGACCAGAGAGAGCCGATAGACTATGCATTGAATGAGTTTTCGATAAGTAAATGTGATAACTCATCCATGCTTACCATACATGCATATGTGGATGGTGATTATCTGACAACTTATTGGGCTGATGGTTTGATAATAGCAACGGCAACAGGTTCAACAGCATATTCGCTTAGTGTCGGTGGTCCTATTGTATATCCGTCTACTCCTGGTTTTATCATTACACCTATCGCTCCGCATAATCTCAGTATACGTCCTATTGTAGTGCCAAATAATGTGGCAATAAAATTAGTAGTTGAGGGAAGGGGCCCCAAAATACTTACCTCTATGGATGGCAGGACACATTTGATGGAGAATAACTGTCAGTTCCGTATCGGCAAGTCGCCATTTTCAGTCAGAAGAATAGAATTTGAGGGGCATTCATTTTTTGCAACACTAAGGGATAAACTTATGTGGGGTGCAGATAGAAGGAATATTACAGATTGATACTGTTAAGTAGGTTGTTGGCAAGGTCGAGTAATACTATATTGTATGTTCTGTGTGCTATAGCGTTATTGCTATGTGGTACAATTAAAGCTCAGGATAGATTAGAAATGGGCTTTATGGGTGGTGTGTCTTATTATCTGGGAGATTTAAACCAAAGTCAGCAATTCAAGAGTGCCCGTCCTGCATTAGGAATCCTAGTTAGATACGCTATTAACGACCGATTGGCAGCAAAAGTTAATCTATTTGGAGGTGGAATAGCAGGAGAATATCCATTTGCTGGAGAAAAATACCCAATAATACGCCCCAAGTCAGATGTGTCAGATAACATAGAAGGTATTGTTACGGGAGGAAAATATGAATTTTCCCGAATGTTGCTAAGCGTTGGTTTTATGGGGGAAGTTAACTTTAGATCCTTTGATCATGTGTTTAATAAGAGTGAATCGTTATGGACTCCCTATCTGACGATGGGTCTAGGTGCTACTTTTTATAAGAGTTATGCCGACAAAACTAGCGGCAAAACGGATTTTGTATTATCTTTGCCCTTTGGTTTAGGGGTAAAGTATAAAATCAGCAAATGGTTGCGTGTAGGAGTAGAGTGGACTATGCATAAAACCTTTGCAGATGATCTGGATTTAGTTGAGCCAAAGGCTAATCAGATCAATCCCAATGATCCGTATGGTTCTAACTATCATACGGTGACACATAATAACGATTGGTATTCGTTTTGTGGCCTGACTATAACGGCGAGTATGTTGCCGAGAAAGTTGAGTTGCAACGACGGATTGAGGAATTTTAATAAGTAGATATGTCGCTAAAGGACAAAATAGTAAAAGAGAAGCTACCTCGTCATGTTGCCATAATAATGGATGGTAATGGGCGTTGGGCTAAACAGCAAGGAGAAAATGTCAGGTTATACGGCCATCAGCACGCGATTACGGCAGTTCGTGAAGTGACTGAAGGCGCTGCAGAGCTTGGTATTGAGTATCTTACACTTTACACCTTTTCGACTGAAAATTGGAATAGACCAAAGGCAGAAGTTGATGGACTTATGGCATTGTTAGTATCTACCATTGCTGCGGAGACTCCTACTTTATTGAAAAATAATGTTAGTCTTCGAGTA
>JAKSLC010000032.1 GCA_024401415.1 Bacteroidales bacterium
AGGATCGTTGAAGGCTGTTGTAGCTTCGTCTGTACAAAGTTTCCAGTTGCGTGCCACCTCATCCTCTTTCCAGCAGATACGCATACCACGACCGCCACCGCCCGATGCTGCCTTGATAATAACAGGATATCCCATGGCATTTGCTTGCTCAATGGCAGCCTCTGCAGTAGGAACACCGCCCTTTGTACCGCCAAGCATAGGAACGCCTGCACGCATTGCTATCTCCTTCGCTACAATCTTGTCTCCCATGTCACGAATAATCTTTGGAGAAGGACCTACAAAGATTACACCATTATCCTGACAAGCCTGAGCAAAATCTGCATTCTCTGAGAGATAGCCGTAGCCTGGGTGCATCGAATCAATATGATTGTCAACAGCAAGTTTCACCAGGTTTGGAATATCCAAAAACTCTGGCACCTTACCATCTGTCTCCGGGAAGTCAACAACCTCGTCTACCTTTGAAAGGTAAACTGCGTTAGGCTCTTTCTTTGTACGAATACCGTATGTCTTGATACCCATACGTTTTGCTGTACGCGCAATACGAATGGCTATCTCACCACGGTTTGCTATCAAAATGGACTTTATCATCTATTCTGTATTTTATAGAAAGCTCTTATTCAACAATTACAATGGTGTGTTACCATGCTTACGACGTGGAAGGCTTACAGACTTCTTGTCAAGACTCTTCAATAGTCTGCAGATCTTTACTCGTGTAAGTGCTGGATCGATAACCTCATCTACGAAGCCTTTCTCATCAGCAATATATGGATTCGCAACCTCTTCACGATACTTTGCCACAAGCTCTTTTTTGAGTGCTGCAGGGTCCGCAGCCTCAGCAAGCTCCTTACGACAGAGAATAGCTATCGCACCATCAGGACCCATTACGGCAATCTCGGCTGTTGGCCATGCAAATGTATAGTCGCCGCCGATACCCTTAGAGTTCATCACAATATATGCTCCACCGTATGACTTACGTAGGATAACTGTAATCTTTGGCACTGTAGCACGTGTGTATGCGTAGAGAAGTTTTGCACCGTTGCGGATAATACCTTCATGCTCCTGGTCTGTACCTGGCAAGAAGCCTGGAACATCCTCAAATGTAATGATAGGAATATTGAATGAGTCGCAGAAGTTGATGAAGCGAGCTGCTTTTACACTCGAATCAATATCTAGCGAACCAGCCATTACTTTAGGCTGATTTGCAACAACGCCGATCGTATAACCACCAATGCGTGAGAAGCCTACAACGATGTTCTCTGCATAGTTCTCATTCACCTCAAAGAAACGTCCCTTATCTACTACAAGCTTGATGACATCACGTACGTCGTATGGTTTGTCAGGGTCCTCTGGAACAATGTCTCTAAGGCTCTCTTCTATACGGTCTGTAGGATCATCTGTAGGTACGAATGGAGGGTTCTCTATATTGTTTGATGGCAAATATGTCAAAAGTCGCTTGATACCAAGAATGAGGTTCGCATCATCTGAATATACAAAGTTGGCAACGCCAGACTTTGTTGTGTGTACCTTCGCACCTCCAAGGGTCTCTGGTGTGACATCCTCGTTCAATACTTGACGTACAACATCTGGTCCAGTTACGAACATGTATGATGTTCCCTCTGTCATGAAGATGAAGTCTGTCAACGCAGGTGAATATACCGCACCACCAGCTGCAGGACCCATAATAGCCGAAATTTGTGGCACAACACCAGAAGCCAATACGTTTCTTCTGAAGATGTTTGCATATCCGTTCAATGACGCCACACCTTCCTGAATACGGGCTCCTCCTGAGTCAATAAGCGCAATTACAGGGAGTCCTGTCTTGAGCGCCATATCTTGTACCTTTGTAATCTTTGCGGCATGAACAGCTCCAAGGGAACCACCCATAACGTTGAAGTCCTGCGAATATGCGTATGCCTGACGACCGTTGATTGTTCCAAATCCTGCAATCACACCGTCTCCAAATGAACTTGTTGTCTTTCCGAATGTCGAACCACCTGCCGATGGAACAAATGCATCAATCTCTTCGAAAGATCCCTCATCAAATAACATTATGATACGCTCACGTGCTGTAAGCTTACCACGATTGTGTTGCTTCTCGTAGTACTTCTCGTTGTACTGCTCTTCTAGCTTTTTCTGACGAGCGAGAAACTTATCGTACGATACACCCATATTATTTTCTTTTTCTCTAATTATTATCTGTTTAGTTAATGGTACGCTTCAATACTCTACAAGAGTATAAGTATCAGTGCTTGACCCAAAAGTATACGCAGAAACATCGTCAACGGATACACGGTCGCGTATGCCATGGATTGAGCATGTGTCTGGCTAAGACTGTTTGCATATTCCAATGCTGGTGGATCTGTCATGCTGCCTGCCATAAATCCACATATCTTTAGGTAATTAATCTTACATAGACGCGCTATAGCACCAACTATCAATAGCGGAACAATCGTTATTATGGCACCATAGAGTACCCACATATATCCTCCATTAACAATGGTCTCAACAAATTTTCCTCCAGCTCCAAGTCCTACACATGCAAGGAACAGTGTGATGCCCATCTCTCGTAGTACCATATTAGCTCCTGAGTTCATGTAGAATGTCATATTACCTATACGTCCTTTCCACCCAAGTAATATTGCTACCAAAAGCGGACCTCCTGCTAGACCTAATTTCGCTGGAGCAGGCAGCCCCGGTATAAAGAACGGAATAGCACCTACCAATAAACCAAGAGCAATACCCATAAACATCGGTACAATATTTGGGTGGCTCCACTCTTTTATCGAGTCGCCAAGTTCTGCTTTTATCTCGTTCATTACAGCTCGTTTACCTACTACACGAACTGCATCACCAACCTCAATTGTGGTTCTCTTGGTAGGAAGCACCTCTGTACCTGCACGGTAAATACGGGTAATATTGGCAGGATAACGACGATAGATACCAAGTTGCTCAATCGTCTTGCCGGCAATCTTCGGATTCGTTATCATGAAGCGCTTCATGACTAAGTCTCCGTCTACATCCCTTTTCTGACCAACTGTCAGTTCTCCAAATTTCATCTTGAGGTCATCAATGTTGTTCTCATTGGCAACACCGTGAACTATATCTCCCTCCTCAATGGTCATCGTAGCCTCAGGTATCAGAAATTCTCCTTTTCTCTCAATGCGTGAGAATGCCAATTCCGTATCAGCAAAATTCTGAACGTACTCTACTGTTTTACCAAAAAGGTTAGGATTAGAAATCTTTACTACAACACTCTGAAGTCTGTTGGAACTACTTCCTAACGATTCATTGTATTTATCAACTTCCTTAGACAACTTGATTCGGAATACAGAACGAATTATAAGCATTACTAAAATTATACCTACAACTCCAAGTGGGTACGCAACAGCATATCCAGTACCAAGAAGATCTCCATCAACAAGGTTTATCGGATTTGTAGCATTATAATCTGAAACAACCTGCTTCGCTGCTCCAAGTCCCGGAGTATTGGTAACAGCTCCACACATAATTCCCGTAACAACAGCAGGATCTACTTTAAATATATAGTGAATAGCTATCGCTATACCAAAACCCATAACGACATTTGATATAGCAAAGACGTTGAGAAGTAATCCATCTGATCGGAAAGTGCTGAAGAATCTCGGTCCGACATCAATACCTATCGCATATACAAATAAAATCAATCCAAATTCCTGAGCAAAGTGAAGCATATCACCATTAACTTTTGCTCCAAAGTGGGCAAGGATAATACCTGTGAACAACACACCAGCAACACCAAGCTTAACCTTACCAACTCCTACTTTACCAAGAAGCATACCGATAAAGCTAGCTAAACAGATATAAACAAGCGCAGTACCAACACCTGTACCTGTAAATAGGTCAACTATAAAATCCATTGTTTTCTAATACTGTTGTTAGTTTTTCCGACTGGCAAAAGTAAGAAAAAGAGATACACGCATCACATAAATAATGTTAATTCGATATCCATACGTCAATCGTGATGATAAGGCTGACCTTTCAAAATCGTATGCGCACGGTATAGTTGCTCCAAAAATATTAGACGTACCATCTGATGCGAAAATGTCATCGGAGACAACGAAATCTTATGATTTGCCCGTTCGTATATCGATTTGTCAAAGCCATAAGGACCTCCTATCAAAAACACCAACCTGCGAGTCCCCCCAATGGCCGCATTATTGATATACTGCGAAAATTGCCGTGATGTATACATCTTCCCATTCTCATCTAGCAAAACAACTAAATCTGATTGCTGAATATTTGCGAGGAACAACTGCGCTTCAGCTAACTTCTGTTGATCCTGACTAAGATTCTTACTATTCTTAATATCAGGTATCACCTTGATCTCAAAAGGCGCATAATGAGGGATTCGCTTCGCATAAATATCCATTCCCTCCTTTAGGTAATCAACATCGGTTTTGCCGCTCATTAGCAATGTTGTTTGCATAAATGCAAATATATGAATCTTTTTAGTCCTCTATTCGTTAACTAAAGCAAAAAAATTGTAAATTTGCACCGTTCAAGATCCCCGAACCGACATTTATGCGATTAATTAGGTATTTTTTGCTATGGTTAATTTTATCGGGTGTGCTGTGCAAAAGCGTGGCGCAAATTAATACCTATGGCTATCCTTCATTCAACGCATATAAAGTTCAATCTGATGCTACAACGCTTTTTTATGACATCGCTCAAGACAATCGAGGCGTCGTCTATGTCATTAGTAATGATAGATTAATTAAGTTCAGCGGTTCAAAATTCGAGGCTAACGGCTATTTCTTCAATTATCCAACAATTGCATATGAACCCAACGAAGGGAAAATTTACATTGGCGGCCCATCCGATTTCGGTTATCTAACATACGACAATAAGGGACGCGAGAATTTTGTATCTTTAGTAAACACTCTTCCAGAAGGCACTGATATCGAGGACGCTTATTTCGATGATCATATCTACGTAAAAAACGACTCTGTCTTCTTCCTCGGGCGAGGTGCTGTTGTCGTATATGACATAAAAAACAACAAATCCGAAAGATGGCCTATACCAAAATTGTCTCGCTGCGCCGCAATGGGTTCTGGCATATATACAACGGATGAAAATAACGAATTATGCTTAGTCACGAAAAATGGCATAATTCCTCAAGGCGCTAAATTCGATGACCTTTTCCACATCCTTTTGGATGCCGAAGAGTTGTCTCCTTCAAAAAATGTCATCACAGGTGCAACAGGCGTATATACTTACGACAAAGAAAAGAACAGGATATCATTAGCTAAAATCAATAAGTTCTCTCAACAAATTGCACAAAAAACTGGCCAGGCCGACAAAATAAAGGCTATTGGAAACAACAGGTATGGCATCAGCAATCGCGGTGCCAACAAATTGGGTAGTGTAATTATTGTCGACTCCACTTTTACAATACAGGAAATCATAAACAAGACAGCAGGAGTAAGATCTAACGTATCTCTAAACATACGAAAGTTTGATGATGTCTTATGGACAATTGGTTATGATGTAACTTCCGTGGCTGTCAACTCTCCGGTCAGACGTTTCACTGACGCCGCCGGTTACTCTGGTGACATCATAAGTGTTTTCGTTACAGACGACAATACGATGTTTGTACTCACCACCGAGTGCGTATACGTCAAAAAGAACGAAGACGCACCAACTTTCATTAGACTGGATGATATTGATGAAAATGCAACTTCTATTTACGCATGTAAGTTCACCGACCCATATACCAATAAGGACTATTGCATGATTGGCTCAACCAAAGGATTGTACTTCATAGACAAAAATCTGAATGTCATAAATAAGAGAGACATCAGACAAGCTTTAGCCCATCAATTCAAATACGACCCAAAACATATTTACATATATGGAACTGAGATAGAACGTCTTAATGTCCTGCCTAATTTAAAACTGGAAGAGGATACGACTTTCGTTCCAATAGAAAGCGACGCATTCTACTCTGATAACGATAGCATCTTATGGACAAGATCTAGAACATTGTTAACAAGTCGAATCAATGTAATAACAGGCAAAAGTAAAGATTTCAGCCACTTGGGAAAGATCTCTGGCATCCCCACAGTTGAAGGCGATTTAGAAATTCTCTCTCTCAGAACTACACCTACTCACAACAACCTTGTTATATACGACCCCAAAAGCAACTCTATTGAGAAGTGCAACCTAGTCGATGGAATAGTCGATTTCAATGACAACTTTAATATTAGTGCCTTAACTAAGTACGGAAATGGATATCTAGCTTGTAGCTATTTCAATCATATTTTCTTTATCATTCCAACCGAGGAAGACCCTAACAAATGGGAATCTATCAATGTCCCATTTATCCCAGACAATGAAATTACTCGCTTTACAATAGCTCCTGACTCGACTATTTATGCATACACAAATAATACTATATACTCTTACTATACAGATGGCGCATTCAAAAAATTAAGGAAAGATGCCCAACAGTCTAAGTACGCTTATAACGCCATTATAAATAAGGTACATACAGACAATGACACTATTTTCCACGGCAATTTCCCTAACATACACGGCGGAACTTCACTTATACAACCAGATTCTATGGTATTCACATTACCATATAATGAATACCGTATAATCAGATTCGAGTTCTCTGCTACATGTTACGAGTACCCAGAAAACACTACTTTCTCATATTTCCTTGAAGGTCAAAGCGAAAACTGGAGCGAATTCAGCCCTAAAACAATCGCCGAATTCACCAACCTTCATGAAGGCAATTATACATTTAAGGTCAAGGCCAATAATGTACACAACGTAGAGAGCACTATTGCAGAGTATAAGTTTATTATAAGCCCTCCTTTTTATCGTACTATATGGGCATACATATTTTACATGTTGCTTATTGGTGGAATCATATACTTAATCGCTAGATTCAGAACCCAACGCCTCATTAAACGCAATCACAATCTTCAGCGAATTGTCGAAGAGCGCACTAGAGCTCTGCGCCAACATGAGCATGAGATTCTTAGCAATATCAATTATGCCAGCCGTATACAGAAGGCTGTTCTTACCCCGGACGATAAAATTGCCGCTATATTCCCTCAACATTTTGTATTTTACAAACCTCACACTATCGTTAGTGGCGACTTTTACGTAATAACTGAGGTGGACGATAAGCAGATTTGCGTAGTGGCGGACTGTACAGGACATGGCGTATCTGGTGGATTCTTATCTATGCTCGGCATTTCCGTTATCCGTCAGATTGTTTTGCAAACACTCAATCCTGCTGAAATGCTGGATCAATTGCGTCAGTACGTCATATCCAATCTTCACCAGAAGGACGAAGCTTGGAGTGTACAAGATGGTATGGATGCTTCAGTTTTTGTTATAGACAAAAAGACAAAGGAAATGTCTTTCGCCGGTGCCAATAGCAGAATATTGATATATAGAAACAACGAAGAATTCGAGTTGAAGGGCGATCGTATGCCTGTGGCTATTCATTTCTTGCACCACAATAGGCCATACACTAACATTACTTTCCAACTGAAATCCGGAGATATGATATACGCCTTCTCAGATGGATACATCGACCAGTTCGGCGGTGAAGATAATTCTAAGTTTATGATTAGCCGTTTCAAGGAAATTCTCCATAACATTCATGAATGGGATACAGAACGTCAGAAGGAGACTCTTATTAAGACGTTTGAAGAGTACAAGGGTTCTAAAGACCAGACTGATGACGTGCTCGTTATGGGTGTAAGAATCGAGTAATAGCTTCAAGCATCTTTGAGCGAATATCTTTTTGTGATAGCTTTGAGTTATCTATTGAAGGGTGTATTCTATTACTAATAAACACAAACAACGTCTCACTCTCTGGATCCATCCACATCATTGTTCCTGTAAATCCGGTATGCCCGTATGAGGTCTTCGGCATACAATCAGGCACTGGACCAGGCTTTCCATTACGACGCTCAGGCATATCGAAGCCATAGCCACGACGACAATGCGGATCGTGCCTCACTATAAACTCATCAAAAGTCTCTTGCTTAAATAACCTAACGCCTCCATATGTTCCTCCATTAAGATACAATTGCCCAATTTTCGCAACTTCATATGCCGTAGCAAACAATCCCGCATTACCAGCAACACCTCCCAAAAGCGCTGCAGTCTCATCATGAACAGTAGACCAAAGCATCTCATGTCGAAAATAGACATCTTCTGCCGTAGGAGCTATCTCACTAATACGGAATTTATTGGTAGGACAGTATAGCATTCTCTTCAAGCCTAGAGGTGCAGCTATAGTGGCATCGAATAGCTCATCAAGTTTTTTGCCAGTTTTGCGTTCTATTATCCTCTGCAAATAGAGAAAGTTTATGTCGCTATACCTATATGTAGGAGATTGCTGCGGTATATTGGCAATATGACGCCATAAAATAGACCGGACCGAGTCCGATGCATACAAATAACGACTAACTCGTATGGGATGAGAGACATCTTGCTCATCAACAAACCAGCCAGGACGTAACTTAACCTTAATATTAAGGTATAGATTCTTACCTATTCGTTGCTGATGAAGCGCATCTCTACGCCTAACGAGCAATGGAGGCTGAAAGGAGGAAGAGTCAACTGTCAACGCGTAAGCAGGGACCCCCGCTGGCAGTCCACTGGTATGCAAGAGAAGTTGTCCGACGTTTATTCGCCCCTGCCAACCCTCTATATCCAGAAGAGACGACAATGTCTGACTAGCATCCAAATGGCCTTGATCAAACATTCTTATAACTTGAGGTAAAGTTCCAACAACTTTTGACAATGAGGCTATATCATAAATCGTAGTAGGAGAAACTGCATTTGTCTCCTGATATGTGGTATAACCATATTGCTTGTCCACTAACACATTTCCATGCTGAGCTATGATAACGGACAATCCTGGCGTCGCGTTGATATCTAATGCCTCATTTGCAATTTCATCTATATTTTGCCTCAATGAATCTACAACAAGACTCGATCCCGTATAAAACGACAATCGCAACTTATCTTGTGTTCGGCCTCGTAATCTAGCTGCAAGAAATACATCATTAACCTCATCTATAGACCTACCTCCCCAGAAAGATTGTACCAAAATATCTATCGATGATCTATCTGACCGCTTCGTTGTATATAGTGCATCGCATATTCTGAGGACATTAGCCACACTGTCTGACTGCACATCTAGTGGTCCCGCATACAAAAGCACTATATTAGTTCCTCGTCGACCAGATGATGTATAGAATCGAAAAATACCTTCAAACTGTACTTTTACATCTTTCCAGTCATTAGCTATGACAACATAATGTGATGGTTTAGATAGATTAGATAAAACAGAGGGGTGTGCTTCGTAAACTGCATCATAATATCGTCTCATAAGCGGAAGTGCCCCTGCATCATTACTTATAGCGACCCCTATATGAGACATACCTGTTATAGGTGCATAATCTCCCTCGGCATAAAACAACACATTCTCCTCATCTTGGGCATAGATAGCCGTAGATAAAGAGAATAGCGTTAATAGTAATGTCAGGACCTTGAAGTGCATTAATGAGAGAGAATCTCTAGACCTGTTTCCGTCATCAACAAAGTATGTTCCCATTGAGCAGAAGGCAAGTGATCGCGAGTGGTAACCGTCCAACCATCTTCTTGACTAAAATGAACCTGCATCTTGCCCATGTTTATCATAGGTTCTATAGTAAATACCATACCAGGAACAAGTAGCATTCCTGTCTTTGGACGGCCATAGTGTGTTACCTCTGGCTCTTCATGAAACTCAAGACCAACTCCGTGTCCACATAGCTCACGCACTACAGAATAACCATTTTTTTGAGCATGACATTGTACTGCAAATCCAATATCTCCAACAAAAGAATATGGCTTTGCCGCCTGCATACCCACCTCAAGACACTCTTTTGTGACGTCTACCAGTCTCTTCTTTTCAGGTGTTGTTTCCCCAATGATAAACATACGGCTCGCATCGCTGAAATATCCATCAAGAATAGTAGAAACATCTATATTGACTATCATGCCTGGCTTCAATATCGTATCTGCATTCGGAATACCATGACAAACTATATCATCTGGGGAAATACAAGAATAGCGTGGATAACCTTCATATCCCATACACGCAGAAACAGCGCCATGATCATGAGTATATTGTCCAATAAGTTCATCAAGGGCTAAAGTAGAAACGCCCTCTTTCACCTCATTTTCTAGCATATCCAAAATGCCAGTATTAATAACACCAGAACGACGAATGCCCTCAATTTGCTCAGGTGTCTTAATTAGTTTGCGGGTTGGTACTACATGCCCCTGCTTTTGCGCAGCTAATATCTTTTTATCCATTTCTGTGAGAGGTGCCCCCTTCTCAACAGCCCATCTTTTACGAATGATCATCTGTATATTTACTCTTTATATGGGACAAAGATAATCAATTTTTAATGGCATTCTATCCCTATCTTCGTCCATTCATCCCTAAAATACGCCATTCGTCACAAAATGTTGATATATATCCCTTTTGATTGCAAGCTAAAAAGACCACAATTAATTTTGCATTGAAATCAAATAACAATAAATGTCATGAATCAAAACAACTACACTCAAGAAGAAATTTTAGCCATAGCTATGTTTATCGGAGGGTTGGGCTCCTTGGTATCTGCACCTGGCATGAAAGTGCAGAGTAAATCAGCGCACGACTAATCAATCGTGCTCTCTTTTTAGTCGTTGCCGGAATAACATTGCGCCCTGTCATAGTTTAGCTTTTTTAACTATTTCCAATTAGCCCTTTTTCGTATACTGACGTATATTTGCGTATGGAAAAAGATAGCTAACGATGAATCTAGTAGATAAGCTTTGTAAATTCTCACAAGACTCAGCAGAACGACTAACGGAAAAGCAAATGATGTGGCACGAAGGACGATATTTTGTCATTCTGCTAAGTTTCGTCGTTGGTTTGTGTAGCGGCATTGCAGCCGTTATCCTTAAATATGCTATCGCTTTTGTAAAGGAATTTGTGGTCGACAATTTTGCGTACCAAGACTACAACATTTTGCTCCTCATCTCTCCTGCTATAGGTATTCTTATTTCACTCTTACTGGTAAGGTATTTCATAAAGGACAATCTGGGTCACGGTATCACAAAGATACTGCATGCAATATCTCAAAATGGCAGTTCTCTCAAGAAACATCATAGTTACGCTAGCATTATTACCAGTTCGTTTACCATCGGATTCGGTGGTTCTGTTGGAGCCGAGGCTCCTATTGCGCTGACAGGAGCTTGCTTGGGTTCTAATATCGGTAAGTTTTTCAGACTCGATTACAAAACTATTACTTTACTGATGGCCTGTGGCGCCGCAGGTGGTATTGCCGGTGTATTCAAGGCTCCTATTGCAGGTATGATCTTTACTCTTGAGATTCTGATGCTCAACATTACTTTGGCAAGCATCATTCCTCTTCTAGTATCGGCTATTACTGCAACTAGTGTTACTTTTTTCTTTCATGGTAAGAATGTAGAGTTTTCTTCCGAATTAGCTACATCATTCACTTTGCATGATATACCTTTTTATATTCTCTTCGGTATATTCACTGGCATTGTAGCGTTGACTTTCACTCGTTCTCTCTGGTTCTTCGAAAAGAAAATCGCTTTGGTGAAGAATCCTTACGTGAAATGGATCGTAGGTTCTCTGTTCCTTGGCATCTTGATATTTTTCTTTCCACCTCTCTATGGTGAGGGTTACGGCACAATAGAAAATTTACTATCAGGCGACATTTGGAAGATATTCGAGGGCTCCCCCCTTGCCATGCTTGGCAACGGACAGGAGATCATTCTCCTCACTTTGTTTGCTCTCGGTATTATTATCTTTAAACCTTTTGCTACTGCCACAACTACTGGTGCTGGCGGTGTGGGTGGCACATTCGCTCCTTCTCTTTTCCTCGGTGGCGTATGTGGTTTTTTCTTCGTATCTGTTTTGCATTATGTGGGTGCCGACAATCTGTCTATCCCCTGCTTCACTCTTGTGGGTATGGCTGGCGTGATGAGTGGAGTTATGCACGCTCCTCTGACTTCAATATTCCTCATCGCAGAAATTACCAACGGATACGAACTTTTGGTTCCATTGATGATTGTAGCTACAGTTTCTCATGTTACAATGAGTTACTTCGAGCCTAACAGCATCTACACCAAGCCTTTAGCCGACAAGGGAGAATTATTGACTCACGAGAGAGATAAGGCAGTGCTAACTCTTATGCATCTCGATCGTGTGATTGAAACAGAATTCACAGTAGTACGTTCAGATCAGACTCTCGGACAATTGGTATCTGCTATATCAAAGTCATCTAGAAACCTGTTTCCTGTTGTATCTAGTAAAGGGGAACTTATTGGAGTTGTCTCTTTGAACGATATACGCAGTATCATGTTCAACCAAGAAATGTACGAAACTACATATGTTCGCGATATTATGACAATTCCTCCGGCTCTGATTCGTTCTGAAGAAACAATGGAGAGTGTAATGCAAAAATTCGAGTCTACCGGAGCATGGAATCTACCTGTAGTTCAAGGTCATCGATATGTAGGTTTCGTATCCAAGAGTAAAATATTCTCTGTATATCGACGAGTCCTTTCGCACGTAAGTTATGAGTAGAAAATACGTATACAAACACTTAATATCTTTTGTCTCTCTTCTATACTTAGGCATAGCAAACACTTTTGCCCAAGTATGGCAGGGTTCTCTTTATACCCCTCAAACCGAGTCTTTCGTATACACTGACACCACATTAGTTTTCATGACTGATCTCTCAGTAGATAGTGTATACACGAATGTCATAGGACTAAAAGAGGTTTTGATAAACGCCACTTCAGGTAAGTATGACGATATGTTGATGGAGCTAATGTTTGTACCGCAAGCGTTGGATATCTATTACATCCCTAGCAAGCCTCTTGAGACACAAATCAAGAAGTTGGAACATAGCATGACATCTCTTGAAACTGGAGATGATTTGCGCGAATGGATAGGTGAGAATAGTGTATCTCTATCGGCTCTCCGGCAGAAACTGGCTGCGAAACGAGCCGACCTTGTCAAGACCACCTGGAGCGAAGTACCTGAACCATGGAAAGACGTCAAAGAGGGGAAGCGTATGGCGTTTACCGATAACGACAACAAGACTTTAGCCCAGATCTTTTCCGAAGAATTCAAACAAAATAACGTAATGCGATCTCTTCCTAAGGAGGAGAAGGGGCCATGGGATTTATCTGGAGAAGAAAATCTGCAGATGTCTCAGTTCGCTCAGAAAAATTGGGCAAAAGGTGGTGACAACAGTTTCTCTTTGTCAAGTGATATGCGAGCAAAGGCTACTCTCGCTCATGGAAGGCACTCGTTAGAAAACAATGGTGTACATAAGGTCGGTATAACGTACACAGATGAATTAGGAGTCAGAGTTTCAAATGACGCTCTTGAAATGTCTTCTAAGTATGGTTTCAAAGCTGTCAATAAGTGGTATTACTCTTTTCAGTCGACATTGAAGACACAGATGTTTCGTAACTATGCCAACAACGATAAAAACAAGGAGAATTTGAAGTCTACCATTTTCTCCCCTGCTTATCTGCAGTTGATATTCGGTATGGATTACAAAGTTACTGACCTGAGCGTTCTTTTGTCTCCTTACACCGCATCAATTACTATCGTTGCTGATACCGTACATATACACCAGAAGGACTACGGTATCCCTGAAGATAAACGTAGTTCTTGGGTCAATGGTTTTTCTGTCAACACAACATGGAAAAAGACAATCACGTACGGCGTGACTTACTCTACAAAAATGGAGCTCTTCTATGAATATTTCAGTAAAGATGGTCAGAAGAGATTCAACTGGGAAAATGTCATAGATATGCAGATAAACAGATTCCTTACCACACGTCTCCTCACCACTATGAGATTCTTTGACAACGAAAAGATAAATGGCAAGGCAAAATTTCAGTTCAAGGAAAACTTTACCATTGCTTTCAAATATAAATTCTGACTTTCGTAAATCATGAATATAGAATTTCTCACTGTAGCTCGTGAGTATTGCCTACTCGTCGAGAATTGCCCAAAGTATACTCCTGCAGACTTCAAAAAGGTAGCTGCACGTATGTTGGCTTATCTTTATGTCCGCGCCTCTGTCCTTCCTATGGATGGAGAAGAAATACTTGACGGGGACCTTTTGGAATCTGTTGATGAATTTGAATACCAGACTGTATGGTCTCAGATCTCCGAAAAGATGGGCGATGACGATTCTTATATCAAGGTAGTTGACATCCGTAGAGATGAAGAGGTGAGTCAAGGTTCCATTTCAGAAGATATGGCTGACATATACCAGAGCTTGAAGAACTTTGTCATGCGTTGCCAGATGAATATCGACGATATAACTAATGATGCACAAGTCGTCGTACAACGCGAATTTATCGAGTATTGGGGAGCTTCTTTGACTAACGCTTTGATGGCTTTGCATGTTGCTAATACCCAAGTAAGTGAAGACAGCACTGATGAGGACGCCGACCCTCAGTTCAACTAATACCTATACATGTCAGAATACTTGAATTGTCTCAACGACGCACAGAAAAAAGCCGTAATGGCTACAGAGGGACCTGTCCAGGTTATTGCTGGTGCTGGATCTGGCAAGACCCGCGTCCTAACTATGCGTATAGCCTACCTTCTACAAAATGGAGTTAAGCCTTGGAATATACTAGCCTTAACTTTTACTAATAAGGCAGCCCGCGAAATGAAGGAGCGTATAGCTTCTATTGTCGGGCCAAATCTGGCTCAACAGTTATGGATGGGCACTTTCCACTCTGTCTTTGCAAAAATTCTTAGAATGGAGGCTCAACATATTGGCTTCAATTCCGACTTTACCATATACGATACTCCTGATACCAAACAGACGCTACACAGAATTATCAAGGATATGAATCTTGATAACTCTGATTACAAGGATTCCGCAATAATGGGAGCCTTATCAACGGCCAAGAATGATTTGGTATTCCCTAATGAGTATAAAACTGTGGACTCGTACGTAGTGCGCGATAAACAAGGCGGCAGAACAAAGATGGCCGAGGTCTACTCACTATATATGAATATGTGCAGGCAATCCAATGCCATGGATTTCGACGACCTTCTATTGTATACCAATGTCTTATTCAAAGAACACCCAGAGATTCTGGCCAAATATCAGGATAAGTTTCTATACACTCTCGTAGACGAGTATCAAGATACTAACCATTCTCAGTATAGTATCGTCCGCAAACTTGTTGAGAAGAACAAGAATATTTGTGTCGTAGGGGATGACGCCCAGAGTATCTATAGTTTCCGAGGAGCTCGAATAGAGAACATCCTTCGCTTTAGAAACGACTACCCTACTCATCAGCTTTTCAAGTTAGAGCAGAATTATCGCTCTACACAGATGATTGTTAATGCTGCCAATTCACTTATAAAGCATAATATATCTCAGATTCCTAAGACTATTTTCTCGGAGGGAGAAGAGGGCGAAAAATTGCGCGTTCACGCGTCTGATAGTGACAAAGAGCAATCTGCAGCCATAGTATCTAACATCGTCGGATGCATACGACACAATAATTGCAAGCCTTCAGATTTCGCTATTCTATACAGAAATCATGCACAGACACGCGAACTTGAGGAGACACTTAGGAAAGCTGGTGTTTCTTATAAGATATTTGGAGGCATATCATTCTATCAACGCGAAGAGATTAAGGACCTCCTGGCTTATTGCCGCTTAGCTATAAATCCTCGCGACCATGCCGCCCTTCGTCGTGTTTTCAATAAACCAAAGCGTGGCATAGGCGATACAACACAGGATAAACTGGAGTCGTACGCTATTCGAACAGGAACTCCTATGTGGGACGTGATATGCAGCTCCCCAACTATGGATGTTTGCGGTATATCCGGACCTACACAAAAGAAGATTCAGGCATTCGCCGCCATGATATGGAGCACATACGAGCTTGCTCATAAAACAGATGCTCACACTTTGATGCGCGAAATTGCCGACAAGAGTGGTTTATTGCAAGAACTTACACTTCATAAAGAAGATCCTGACATAAAAGACAAACTAGAGAATGTTTATGAGTTGATCGATGGCGTCCATCAGTTTGTAGCACAGCAGAATGAATCGAACGACGACAACTCGATGGAGACATATTTGCAGGAGATCTCTCTTATGACGAGTGAGGACAAGGCAGATTTGGACAAAAACATAACCGATTTTGTATCTCTTATGACTATCCACGCCTCAAAAGGTCTGGAGTTCAACAATGTGATTATCTCCGGAATGGAAGACGAGAAGTTTCCTGGACTTCAATCATCAATGAACACATCAGAATTGGAGGAGGAGAGACGTCTTTTCTACGTTGCAATAACACGTGCTCGTCGAGAGGTAGACATATATTTTTCACGCAGAATCGTAGTATTCGGTCAGTTTAAAGATGGGCATCCTAGCCGTTTTCTCAAGGAGATAGACGACGATTATATAGACAATGCCGCTTTGCATTCCCGCAGTTTCATGGTACCGTCTGGGTTCAGAATGCCAGAACCTGCGCGTCCGGCTCAGCCTTCTTTTCAGACAAAGGTATCTGAGATTCCGTCTTTCACACCTAAATTCAAACCAGCGCCTAAACCTAGTGTTGCCAGCTCTAATGCTAAAACAGAGATGTATAGTATAGGAGAAAGAGTGGTACATGATACTTTTGGCAGAGGTGTTGTTACTAATGTCGAAGGTTCTGGTCTCGATACGAAGTTGACCATAAAATTTGACAACGGAACCAGTAAGCATTTGCTGTTGAAATTTGCTCGCATAAGAAAGATATAATGGAGATTCTACCTATAGCTCATTTTCATTCTCCTTTAACATCTAAGTTCGGTGTTCCCAAGCAGAGTGGTCTGGTTGGAGAACTTGTTGGCAAAGTAGTTTTTGAACCCCAATATCGTAATGCCGACTTTATTCGTGGCATTGATGGGTATGACTACCTTTGGTTGCTATGGGAATTTTCTGCGAATAAGCATAAGTCTAATAGTCCTGTCGTAAGACCTCCTGTTTTAGGTGGCAACGAGAAAATGGGTGTATTTGCGACTCGCTCGCCTTATCGGCCAAACCCTATTGGGCTTTCATCTGTCAAGATAGAGAAAATCGATTACGAGGACATCTCATTATATGTCTCAGGTGGCGACTTAATGGATGGGACACCTATATATGACATCAAACCATATTTACCATTCACCGATTCTCACCCCGATGCTAGAGGTGGATTCAGCGCAGAAAGAGGCATAACTAAACTTGAGGTCGATATACCTTCACATTTTTCATCATTATTCTCCGAAGATGACTTCTGTGTATTGAAGGAGATTCTTGCTCACGATCCTCGACCCAGGTATATATCAGAATCTGACCATAGGGTATTCGGCATGCCTTTCGCTGGACGAGATGTTAGATTCTACGTAGTAAATAATACTATTCATCTTATAGAGATAAAGTAATCATATACAAAATATGACTGTTAAAAAAGACTAAGAGTTTCACGTCTTTTTACTATATGGCATATTTTTGTATCAATCATGAAAAAGGACAACAACACATATAATCGCTCTACTTTATTGGGCCTAATTATTACTCTCATAGCAATACTCTGCACGTCCGAGATATACAGTCAGGGTGGTCCTCAAGTAAAAGTATCAGGAACAGTTATTGATAGCGCAACAGGAGAATCCCTTCCTCTTGCAAATGCCTACATCCCAGGCACAACTATTGGTGTAGTATCTGATTTTGACGGACATTTCACCCTCCAGATTCCAGCAGATACAAAGGATCTGGGGTTCAATGTTATGGGTTATGAAACAATTACAATTCCTCTCAAGAACTTATCGCTGACCGAAGAGAACATTATCAAAATGTCTGAGCAGAACTATGCTATAGGAGAGATTAAGGTTGCCCCAGACAAGTTGCCTCAGAAATTGATGCGGAAAATTCTGCAAAACAAGAAGAGAAATGACCCTTCACGATATAATCGCACAGAATATGAGAAGTATGTCAGATGGGATTATGCACTTAATAATATCACTGACAAGACAGAGAACAATATCCTGATTAGAGGTGCTAAAGACCTCATTATGACTGATGAGGAAGATAGTACTAGGTATCTGCCGGTATATTTCACAGAGGTACTATCAAAGAATGAGACACAAAGGAACCCTATTCGCTCTCGTTCTACTATCTTAGCAGACAACTCAAAAGGAATAGACGTATTCAAGCAATACGAAATCGGAGGATTCTCGACTTCTCTAGATATGGATTTGTCTTTCTATGACGATGTCATAAAGATTCTCGGTGTACCTTTTGTAAGTCCTATAGCTGATAAGGCGATGACATACTACAAGTATTATGTTATCGACTCTTGCATGGTAAGTAATAGCGACCTTACAAACAACCCGAATATTGCCAACGCTTCAGACTCTATAATGGTCTACACTCTCAAATTCAAGCCTAAGACAGAGGGAAATAAGACTTTCGAGGGGACAATGGATGTGGAGACAAAATATCACTCCATTCGACGTATAGATGCCAAGATGCCTAAAGCGACGAACATCAACTTCGTCAAGAAACTCTCTTTAGGTGCTACGTACCAGATTATCAACGACTCTTTGCCTTTTTATGGCACAAATGAGATGGAGTTTAATGTGGATTACATGCCTGTAAATTCCGACAAGAAGCGCCTTGAGATTCGCGCCCACATGTTCAATTCTCAGCAGAACATCAAAGTGGGAATGACTGATACATTATCTCTTAGTAAACGAGGATTACAATATGAAACATTCAGAGCCAACAATTATCGAGATAAAGGAGAAGATTACTGGGAGGCTCACAGACATATAGCATTTGACGACGCACAACAAAGAGTCAATCAGACTATTGATTCTATTAATAATGTCAAAAGCGTGAGAGCTTTCAACAACGTAGCAAAACTTGCACTGACAGGATTCCTCGATGTAGGCAAAGTCGAACTAGGTCCATATAACGAGGTGTTCAACACCAATAAAATTGAGGGTATACATATAGGTATAGGTCTTCGTACTAGCAAGGAGATAAGCGAAAACTGGATGTTTATGGGAGTCATAGGCTATGGCTTCAAAAGTACCCGTCCTACTTACGAAGCTGCTATTGGCTATAAGTTCAAGACTCAATTCCGACAGGCCTTACAGATTTCATATTACGACCGCATAGCACGAGTGGGAGAAAACGCCAATATTCTCTACTTATATGAGAATATGATGACCACAAGTGAAAACAACCTTATAGCTCAGCTTTTTAAGCGCGGTGAAATTGATGAATTATACTACGAGCGCAAGAGTCTTCTTACTTACGAACGCGAGTGGCTTACCGGTCTACAAAGCAAGCTATCTATCCACCACCTAGAACAGGAGAGCCCAAAGTTCTATCCATTTACTTGCAATGGTCAGGAGGTTAAAAGAGTAGCCCAAGATGAAGCATCTTTGGATATTCGATATTCATTCAAGGAGAAATTCTTGGATGATGGGTTATTGCGACTATACATCTCTACCGACTACCCTATTCTCCACTTCACTGTTGGAGCTGGTAAAACTGAGGCTGGAGGTCACAAAAGCAACTATACCCGACTCCATACAACCATAAAACATCAATGCTATTTGGGCCCGACTGAACTCAACTATGCAGTGGAAGCAGGTGCTTATCTAGGTGGAAATCTGCCTTATACGCTCTTGTACATACCTAGAGGCAATAAGACTTATGGATTCTACAGATACGACTTCAACATGATGGGCTACATGGAGTTCGTTGCCGACAAATACGCTTCTGTTTTTGTGGACTATTATTTAGGCGGACTACTATTCAACAAGATGGGGGCTTCGCGCAAATTAGGACTAAGAGAGGTTGTTGGCTTCAAGGCTATGATAGGTAGTTTCGACAACAAGCATCTTAGCGTACTGGACCTTCCTGAAAATATGTCTCCGGTTACCAAACCATACTTAGAAGTAAATGCAGGTCTAGACAATGTTCTCCGATTCTTCCGATTTGACGCGGTATGGCGTGTATCAGACCACGCTTTAAAGAATCCTGTTGGCGTACGCGCCCAGTTTAACTTTAAGCTATAAAACGCCTAAGCTAGTACATTTACAACACAAAGAGGCACTAGCTTAGGTAGCTGTTAATACTCTCCTTCAATCACCTATTCCATCTTCAAGCTCTTTGAATCTCTTATTTTCGCTAAGGGTTTCTAAATACGTGATTATGCATATTACTATAGTTCCTAACACAAAAGTTGTCATTGCCGTAACATTGCAAAACAGACCTTGCAAATAAGAAAAAGCTACAAGAGACAAGATCAATAGAACTACGCCACAATACGTTGAAATTTTCTGATGTCTCTTTAAAGACTCTATTCTTCTCTTAATAACGGTTGGACCATCAGTGTAATCAATCTTACTCAGAATAATGACCTTATAAGATTCTGAAACGAAACCGCAAAAAGGCAAAAATTCCAATATGATAAAAGAAATTGGGTGAAACTCAATATGGGGAATCAGATGAAAGTTATTATCCACCAAACATATAAACATTACTAAAATTAGAATCGCTATATAGAGATACGATTTGTTTATCATTGAATCCACGCAAGATTTATAGTTTTTCTTCTTTAAGGTTTCAAGGATTTTCCTATTGGTTTCTTCGTCTATATTGGCATTAACATTAAGCTTATTCCAATATAACTTCAACTCTTCAAAATTATCCATCGCTTATTATTTTTCTTGGTTGAACATTTTCTTTAACTTATCCTTAGCTCGATTAAGGCGACTACCCACATTAGTTTCTGACATACCTAATGTTTCCGCTATATCGCTATAGCTATTACCATCTAGCCATAACATTACTATAGACCTGTCTATTAGCGAAAGTTGAGATATCATCATATACAACTCACTTGTATGGTCATCTACAGCTATATCCTCAGGAATATCAGATGCCTTACCAAGTTCAAATAAGGGCACTCTCTTATATTTCAGCCTGACATAGGTTATACATGTATTAATTGTAACTCGATAGACCCATGTACTCAATTTACATTTGCCTCTAAACGACTTAAAACTCTTCCACAGATTATATATCGTCTCTTGATATAAATCATCGAATGGCATAAGATCGGAAGTATACATAAGGCAATATTTCGTAATTATTTTCTGATTCTCTTTTACAAGTAATAGAAAATCATTCTGAACATCACTACTCATTTTTACTTGTTTGTTAATTCGGGTTTCGCTATAGCTTTGACATATTAGTCGCTATAACAAGCAAAAAATCACATGACAAAGTTGAAAAAAATTGGTAATTTGTACGAGTACATCTTTACTAAATACCATTCATGAGATTTTAGAGATAATATTCCTCACGACAAAGCATTACGCACTAAGAGACCAATGATCTTTCCGTTTCATATTTCAAGGCAGAAAATACTACTAATAATTTACATTTACAATTCACTGTACTGTATAGGCTTTCTATGGGTGCTTTATGGGTGCTCTATGGATGCAAAGCGTCGATTAAAAAAGTTCAGCAATTTTAATGTAACTTTAGTTTTGCATCTTACGTAAAATAACTGATTTTCAAAGTCACATGAGAAAGCATCTCTTACATAGAATAATTATTATAGTCATTGTATTACTTGAAGTTCATTCTAGTGAAGCTCAACAGACGATTCACAAGAATAGCTATGAGATGCAGTCTGATATGCCTTACTTCGAGACATACCTACAAGATCTTCCATCTGCACAGATCAATGACATCATGGAAGACGACGATGGCTTCTTGTGGGTCTCTACAAACAATGGTGTTGCCAGATTCGACGGATTAGGATACTCTTTGTACGGGCATATGGAGGGCAGACGTTCTGCAAACGGTCTTATATACTACAGATTATTTGAATGTATCTCAAACAATAGCATCATTGCCATACGCAAAGACGGTCTTGGCTTTCTTTCCATAGACAAGACAACAAAGCAGTGTACATTTGTACCTTACAAAACGACCGATGGCGAAATGATTTCTATATCCCTTACGCCAAGTAACGTAGTTACCTACAATGACACGACATTGCTTAATCTCTCTTTAAACGTCTTGAGACGAGTAGACATGCGCACTGGCGTGGTAATAGCTTCAGACACTATTCGAATTCCAAAAGAAAACAGATCTGCTACACGTCTGGTAGATGCATACCACAATTCATACGTAGTTTACAATGGTCGTTTATGCCGTATTGATGAAAAGGATGGACATCTAGTCTTGAATATGCGAGATTTAGGCATAGAACAACCAATAGTCAACGCCTTTGAAGTATCGAACAACGATTTCTACATCGTTTCATGGGATTCTTCAACTCACTCATATTCATTTACCCGAGTAAACCCTGATAACAACAAGTCAGAACTGCAATTTCATTTAAATGGCACACCGAAGGGCATTGTAGAGATGGATGATGGTATATGGATAGGCACCAACTCTGGCTTATATTTCTACTCATACAACAAGAAGAGCTTGGCCCACTATTCTGTACAGAATTCCCAACTACACAACCCACATATTCTATCTATAGCAAAATCAAAACATCAGCCTATCATGTGGGTGGGAACTATTGATGGTTTGGTAAAGAACGACTACTACTCTTCGAAGTTTTCGTACTACGACATATACAAGTATTCTGATATAGTAGAGGGCAATGTCTTGAAAGTAATAAAAGACGGACAAGGTGGGTATTGGTTATCCATACTTAAAGACCTATACCACAAGCGAAAC
>JAKSLC010000033.1 GCA_024401415.1 Bacteroidales bacterium
GGCACCATGTCATTCATAGCATTCCATAATTGTCTCATGATTGTATTTTCATTTTGTCAGAATCAGTGAATCCGGTTATGTGTGTTCCGTTGTATGTACAGGACTATAGCAAATGCTAAAAACGTCACAAATGTGTTCTCTTTGTGGCGTTTTAAGTATAGGTATTTGAATTATTTAGTACCTTCGTAACACTAAATGAAAATTATACAAGATGAAAAAAGTACTTCTTTATCTTCTTCTTATCCCATTCTTCACAAGTTGCGGATATAATACTATGGTTGAAAAACAAGAGGCTGTTGATGCTCAGTGGGCTCAGGTCGAGAATGTTTATCAACGCCGTGCCGACCTGATTCCTAATCTTGTGGCAACTGTCAAGGGTTATGCAGCTCACGAGTCAGAAACTCTTCAGGCTGTCGTAGAAGCTCGCTCTAAAGTGACACAAACTACAATAGACGCTTCTTCTCTTAATGCAGATAATATCAAGGCTTATCAGGCAGCTCAGGATGGGTTGTCTAGCGCTTTGTCTCGTCTCTTGGTTATTCAGGAGGCATATCCTGAGTTGAAGGCTAATGAAAATTTTAAGGAACTCCAATCTCAATTAGAGGGTACTGAAAATCGTATAGCGGTTGAACGCCAGAAGTTCAACGATACAGCTCGCGATTACAATACATATATCCGTAAGTTCCCTCAGAACATGATTGCAGGTATGTTCAATTTCGAGTCTAAGCCTTATTTTGAGGCTGATAAAGGCGCAGAAAAGGCACCAAAGGTTGAGTTCTAAATTTGTACCATACATATTCTAATATGTTTTCAAAATTAGAATGTACTATAATTGAGAAGGCCATAGCAGAGGCCGAACTCAATTGTGCAGGTGAAATACGTGTCCATATAGACAAAAAATGCGATGGCGATGTCGTAGAGTCCGCTATTCGCACTTTCCATCGCTTGTCTATGCAGAAGACCAAACTTCGCAATGGCGTGTTGTTTTATTTCGCGTCCGAAAGCCGTAAGTTCGCTGTAATAGGTGACGTAGGTATCAATGAGAAGGTTGGTAAAGACTTTTGGGACAGTATTACCTCAACTCTCGAAACATACTTCCGTGATGGTAATTTCGTAGACGGACTTGTTGTTGGTATCCGTCAGTGCGGCGAAAAACTTAAGGTGTTCTTCCCTTATCAGTCTGATGATAAAGACGAATTGCCTAATACAGTTTCTTTCGGCGACTGATATCCATCTAGCGTATATTCGATAAAACAAAATTCCCATTCTTGCCGTCATAACAAGAATGGGAATTTTCATTAATATAATACTTACATACAATATGTCTCCTACATTTTCCAACGTTTCAATGTCGGAAATAACTCAAGACAACGAGTTCTCATAATTTCATTCGAGACACTAGTTACTGAATTATACTTACCATACAATTCTATATACTCATTCATTGTTATCTTGTCCAAGAATTCTCCATCTTCATAACAGTATTTACAATAGTCTTCATTGACACTACCATCTGCATTCGTGCCAAGAACTAAAGAAGAGTCTATTGGCATGCCGCAACTTTGACAAATATGCTTCGCATCCATAAGTAAATTTGTATTTGTTCGTTGTTAACGGTGTAAATCTATCTATAAAATGATTTGTCTCATAATTAATTGTGATGAACTGCAGTTTTTTGTGACGAACGACATGAAAATGTGACGAATAGCATCGTTTAAGTGACAAACGACACAGTATATATGCCAAGTAATAGGCAACACGGCTCACCAATTCGTGCCACATTGCAAAAATCTTTTGATTTTTACCAAGCTTATGTATGTGTATTTCCTATTTGGCAAGTAACAATAAACAATACAACATCAAAACATATTCATTCAACAATCCTGGAATGTTTGCGACCACACTTTCCCCAGTAATACCAAGGCCTGTCACCCTCCAAACACATACGCACGTCATACGCACATCATACGCTCGTCATACGCACAACCTAAATTTCGTACCTACCACCTACTACAACAATTACCATAGTCCAACATATATCCCACTCATAGGCGTGGTACTATAGCGGCAGAATATCGTAAAATGGCGAGGGTGGCGAGTGTGATAATCAATACTCTCATACTCAATCCCAATCATCATTGTCCTCGGGGGAAAAGTCTTTCTCTCGAGGCTTTTTGTTAAATATCTTTTTGAAAGATTTTAGCGCAACCTTTTGACTTTTAACTCAACTATTTATGCCGTATTATAGTATAAGAGTGTATTACGCATGAATTATTATAGAGTATGTTATTCAATATTGGTAAAAAAATCAAAGGGGTATTCGATTTACGACGTATCAGTACTAGGTTAACTGTTTTTATTGCTATTCTGACTACAATTATATGTATCACTCTTACCCTTATTGCTCAGGTAAGGGTGTATTCTAATCTAATTGCTCAAACAGAAGAGGTCCTTCTTCGCGATGCTAATATTATCTCACGCCAGTTACGTTCTCTTATCGATACTCGTCAGGCTCAGGTTTCTGTTTTGGCTGAAATCGGAGATCTTAAGAAACTGCAAAGCATAGACGTTTCTGATGCCAGAATAAAGAATACTATCGGTATTTTGAATAATATGGCAAAGGGCGATGCTTTGATAAAGAATTTCTTTATCGCAGATACCGAAGGTCATTGTATATCTTCCACATTGGAATATTTTGATATTGCTGATCGAGATTATTTCAAGAAGTGTATCGAATCGCGCACCGTTTCTCAGCCTGAACTTGTAAAGAATATTCTTTCAGATGAGAATACTCTTGTCTATGCTGCTCCTATCTTGAATCAGAATGATGATCTTATTGGTGTCTTCGTTGAGGGCGTCGAGGCTGCCGAAATGTCTTATCTTATGGCTCAAATCAAGTTCGGTACTCAATCTCCTTTCGTGATCCGTCGTGATGGTGCAGTAATCGCTCACGAGGTACCAGAACTGGTTAAGATCTCTTGTAATATGCTCAACGATGAGTTCTTGCACGATTATATTGTGGAGGCAATAGCCAACGAAAAGGGTAATGGCGAGTATAATTACCAAGGAACGGATATTATTACAGGTTATTGTCCTATTACTAATACTGATTGGATCATCTCTTTTCAGTGCGTGAAGAGCGAGGTGATGGTCGAGTTCTGGAATACAGCTATGATGTTGCTGTGGGTGGGTATCTCTATTATCGTCGTGGCCGCTTTTATGGCTTATTGGATTGGTAGGTCTATTGCTCACCCAGTGATGATTGTCTCTGATGCTACTAAGGCTTTGCAAGCGGGCGACCTTACCGGCTCTTGGCTTTCTGATAAAAATCGTAAGTATCTCACAAAGCATGATGATGAAATCAGTGCTCTAGGTAAGTCTTTCATCGAACTGACTGAACGGTTGCATCGGGTAATCAATGATATCCAGTTTACATGTGCAGAAGTACTGGATACTGCTTCAAATATCAATAGCGCAAGTAAAAGCGTTTCTTCCGGTTCTAATTCTCAGGCCGCTTCTGCCGAGGAGGTAGCATCTACTATCGATGAGATCGCTTCTAATATAAAGCAAAATGCTATGAATGCTCAGCGTACTTCGCAGATTGCTGAACTTTCTGTGAAGAATGGCCAAAATGGTATGGTGGTGGTGAATGATACCATTGAGATGATGCGAACTATTTCAGAAAAGATCTCAATGGTCGAAGACATTGCTAAGCAGACTAATATCTTGGCTCTTAATGCGGCTGTCGAGGCAGCTCGTGCCGGTAAAACAGGTTCAGGTTTCGCTGTGGTTGCTGGAGAAGTGCGTAAATTGGCCGAAATCAGTCAGGAGTCGGCTGATGAAATTATGAGTCTCGTGGCCGAGAGTTCTCAGGCTTCCGAAAGATGTGGTCAGGTGATTTCTGCTCTCGTGCCTGAAATTGAGCAGACTGGCTCTCTCGTTAATGAAATTGCCGCAGCTAGCCAGGAACAAGATCTCGGCGCACAGCAGATTAATATTGCAGTCTCGGAAATGAACGTGATAACTCAGCAAAACGCCGCCGCCGCAGAGCAATTGGCAAGTATGGCTGCATCTTTGTCAGAATTGGCTAATAAACTCGAGAAAGCTGTGGGTTATTTTAATGTATAAGTTTGTGTACCTATCTTTTTCTGGGTTAATTTTAATGACGTCCTGGAATGCCGCAATGTCTTGATGAAGCTGGCAGGTTGGACATAGTTTTTGCTCATATTGATGCTAAAACCATAGAAATGTTACGTACGAGAAAATATTAGTAGCGTACGAGTAAACATCTCTTAACACTCTACAGTAACTTTGCGATACTGTGTTGAATATATAAACATAGCATGTCAATAATTAACTTATACCATTAACTAAGAGACCAAAAAATGAAAAAGGTATTTATTATCGCGTCTTTGTCATTGCTCTTCTCTGCAGTAGCAAACGCACAGTTTGTACCAGCTCAAACAAACATCCCTTGTGCCGAGTTCCCTAAGGTGAACCTTGAGACTCGTCAGGCTCAGTTCCAGATCATGGCCCCAGAGGCTAAGGAAGTGCAGGTAGATATCTGCAGCAAGAAGTATCCTATGACACGCGATGACAAGGGCGTTTGGAGCGCAACGACTGATCCCCTCGTAGTAGGTTTCCACTATTACGCTCTTATCGTCGATGGCGTTCGCGTCAACGACCCGGCTTCTGAAACTTTCTACGGCTGTAGCCAGCAGACTTCAGGTATCGAAATCCCTGAGTCTCCAGCTGAAGCTGCTTATTATACTTTCAATAAAGACGTTCCTCACGGTCAGGTTCGCGAGTGCCAGTATTTCTCAGAAGTAGAGGGTCAGGCTCGCCGTTGCTTCGTTTATACTCCTGCTGAGTATGAGAAGAGTGGCGACAAGAAGTACCCAGTCCTCTACCTCCAGCATGGTATGGGCGAGGATGAGCGCGGTTGGCATCAGCAAGGCCACATGCAGAATATCATGGACAACCAGATCGCTGCAGGTAAGTGTGTTCCAATGATCGTTGTAATGGATTATGGCAACTGCGGATACGGCTTCGGCGCTAAGAAGGGCGAGTCTATGCAGGAGTTCGGTGCCCTCTTTACCCCAATCCTCCTCAAGGATGTTATTCCTTTCATCGAGAGCAACTTCCGCGCACTCTCAGATCGAGACCACCGCGCTATGGCAGGCCTCTCTTGGGGTGGATTCGAGACTTTCAATACTACAATGACTAATCTCGATAAGTTCTCATACATCGGTGCTTTCAGTGGCGCTCTCTTCGCTATCCGCCCAGAGGCTGTCAAGACTGCATACAATGGCGTATGGGCTGATGCTGATAAGTTCAACTCTCAGGTTCACGCTCTCTTCCTCTCTATGGGTTCTGAGGAGACTTTCGGCGCAGATAAGCTCTCTGAGGCTTTGACTAACATCGGTATCAAGAATACATACTATAGCTCTCCTGGTACTCACCACGAGTGGCTCACATGGCGTCGTTGCTTCAACGAATTCCTCCCATTGTGCTTTAAATAAAACATATTAGAATATTATATGAGGCATATTCTCTCATTAATAGTACTTCTGGCAATTTGCTGTGCTGTCTCTACAGCACAGCTTCTGCCTTATATGAATCCTGAACTCTCTAATGCCGAGCGTGCCAAGGATTTGCTCTCACGCCTTACTCTCGAGGAGAAGGCTCAGCTCATGCTGGACGAGAGCCCTGCTATCCCTCGCCTAGGTATCAAGAAGTTCAACTGGTGGAGCGAGGCTCTGCACGGTATCGCTAATATGGGCGACGTATCTGTCTTCCCTGAGCCTATCGGTATGGCCTCTACTTTCAATCCAGAACTCGTTAAGTCCGCTTTCGATGCAGCTTCCATGGAAATGCGCGCTAAGTGGAATGAGTGGCAACGAAATGGCGTAGAAAGCCGTCGTTTCCACGACCTCTCAGTATGGACACCTAACGTCAATATCTTCCGCGACCCTCGTTGGGGACGCGGTCAGGAAACTTATGGCGAAGACCCATACCTCACATCCGTGATGGGTGTAGCAGTAGTCAAGGGCCTCCAAGGTCCTGATTCCCTCAAATATCGCCGCCTTTTGGCTTGCGCTAAGCATTATGCAGTTCACTCAGGCCCAGAATGGGCACGCCACGTAGATAATATTACTAATGTCCCTATGCGCGACCTCTACGAGACTTATCTCCCTGCTTTCAAGGAAACTGTCCAAAAGGGGGACGTTCGCGAGGTTATGTGCGCTTATCAGCGTTGGGACGATGAGCCTTGCTGCGGTAGCCGCCGTTTGCTGCAGCGCATTCTCCGCGAGGAGTGGGGCTTTAAGTATATGGTAGTTTCAGATTGCGGTGCTATCGCCGACTTCTGGACTTCTCATAAAACATCTTCTGATGCTACACACTCTGCTGCCCTCGGCGTATTGGCTGGCACTGATGTAGAGTGTGGTTACAATTACGCTTACCACGAAATCCCTAAGGCTGTTCGCTTAGGTCTTATCAATGAGGAGGACGTGGACGAGAAGGTGCTTCGTCTTCTCGAGGGTCCTGTCTCTCCCGGTGCGATGGATAAGCCAGAGGATTGCCACTCGTCTACCGTCCCTACTGCTGTAGTGGCCTGTAAGGAGCATCGCCAGATTGCTCTCGACCTCGCTCGTCAGTCTATGACACTCCTCCAGAACAGTAATAATATCCTCCCTCTCTCAAAGGGTAAGAGAATCGCCGTCGTAGGCCCTAACGCAGATGATGAACCTCTAATGTGGGGTAATTATAATGGCGTGCCTAATGAGACGGTTACTATCCTAGAGGGTATCAAGTCTAAAGCTAAAAAGGTTAAGTATGTTCAAGGGTGCGACCTCGTTCATGATCAGGTGCTCGAGTCTTATTTCGACCAGTGCTTCGCTGACGGCAAGCAGGGTATGAAGGGTACTTTCTGGACTAATCAGAATCGTGAGGGTAATGCTTTCACTTCTGAGCATTATACTCGTCCAGTCGATGTTACTACTTATGGCAACTACGCTTTCGCTCCAGGTCTCCCTCTTACAGGTTTCTCCGCTAAGTATGAGACTACTTTCAAGCCTAAGCAAAGTGGAGAAGTTATGCTCCATCTTCAGGGTTGTAGCTATTTCGAACTGCTCGTAAATGGCGAGCGCAAGACTATGCATCGTACATGGCGTCGTACAGATACTCGTACTCGTATGAATGTCGAGGCTGGTAAGGAGTATAAGATTGAAATCCTCTATGCTCAGGTCGAAAACTGGGATGCTAACCTCACTTTCGATCTCGGTAAAGAGTGGGATATCAATTATGATGAGACAGTCAAGCAGGTTAAGGATTGCGATGTAGTAATCTTCTGCGGTGGTATCTCTGCTCGTCTCGAGGGCGAGGAAATGCCTATCGACCTTCCTGGTTTCAAGGGCGGCGACCGTACGGATATCGAGCTTCCAGCAGTACAGCGTAATATGCTCAAGGCTCTCAAGGCCGCAGGCAAGAAGGTTGTTTTCGTGTGCTGCTCAGGTTCTGCTATAGCTCTCACTCCTGAAACTGAGTCTTGTGATGCTATCCTCCAAGCTTGGTATCCTGGTGAGATGGGCGGACAGGCTGTTGCCGAGGTGCTCTTCGGCGACTATAATCCTGCAGGTAAGTTGCCTGTTACGTTCTATCGTTCTACTGAACAGTTGCCAGATTATAGAGATTATTCTCTCAAGGGCCGTACTTACCGCTTCTTCGAGGATGCTCTCTTCCCATTCGGCTATGGTTTGTCTTACACTACTTTCAATATTACTACAAGCTCTCCTGCAGAGTCTAAGGTCGAGATGGGTAAGTCGTTCGACTTGACTCTCAATGTCAAGAATACTGGCAAACGAGCAGGTACAGAGGTAGTGCAAGTCTACATCTCTAAGGATGGCGACTCAGAGGGTGCCCCAATCAAGACTCTCCGCGCTTTCCAGCGTGTGGATGTCAAAGCTGGCAAGACAGCAAGTACAACTCTCACATTATCCCCAGAAGCTTTTGAGTTCTATGACGAGGCTTCTATGAAGGTGTGTACAACACCTGGAACTTACACTGTTTACTACGGTAATAGCTCCGCTAATGTTAAATCAATTAAAGTGACTCTCCTATGATTCGTAAATCTTTTCTCATATTAATTTCATTTGTTAGTGTTCTGGGCCTCCGGGCTCAGAACCCTATTATTCACGATCAGTTCTGCGCTGATCCAACTGCACGTGTATTCAATGGGAAACTTTATCTGTTCCCTTCTCACGATATCCCACCTTGCACTCCTGACCTCATTGAGCGTAAGTGGTTCTGTATGGAGGATTATCATGTGTTCTCTTCTTCTGATATGACTCACTGGACAGACCATGGTGTCATTCTCGATCAGAAGAATGTGCCTTGGGGTAATCCAGAGGCATATTCTATGTGGGCTCCAGATTGCGTAGAGAAGAATGGTCAGTATTATTTCTATTTCCCAGATGCACCTAAACCTCGCCCTGGTCAGCGTATGGGTGGCTTCGGCGTCGGTGTAGCTATTGCTCAGAAGCCTGAAGGTCCTTATATGCCTATGTTCCGTCCTATCGCTGGCGTCATGGGTATTGACCCTTGTGTCTTGAATGATGAGGATGGTCAGTCTTATATCTTCTGGTCTGGTTGGGGTCAGCGTGTAGCTAAACTCAAGGACAATATGATGGAGATTGATACAGCTACTGTAACTCGTATCGACGAGTCTTTCCCTAAGGGTAATGGCCTCAAGGAGGGTCCTTTCGCTTTCAAGGCTAATGGTAAGTATTATTTCACTTTCCCTTGGGTGCGTGACGAGACCGAACTTCTAGCGTATGCAATGAGTGATAGCCCAATGGGTCCTTATGAGTATAAGGGTGTCATCATGGACGCTTCTGCTACTGGCTGTTGGACTAACCATCATTCTATCGTAAATTATGAGGGTCAGTGGTATCTCTTCTACCATCATAATGATTACTCTCCTGATTTCGATAAGAATCGTTCTGTATGTATCGATTCTCTTAGCTTTAATCCTGATGGTACTATTCAAAAGGTTATCGCTACTCGTCGTGGCGTAGGTATTACAAAGGCTACCGAGCAGATTCAGATCGATCGTTACACTTCTATCAAGGGTGCTACTACTGATTACATCAATCGCGCTAATCCTTTCGAGGGTTGGTACACTCAGTTTAAGAAGAGTGGCGATAAGGTAGTATATAACGCTGTAGACTTCGCTGATGGCAAGGATCTTACTACTGTTAAGATTCGATACAAGGCTGCTAAGGCGGCTAAACTCCAGGTAAAGACTACAAAGGGTATGGTTATTGCCGATGTTAAGTTGGCTTCTTCTAAGAATTGGACTATAGTCTCTTTGAATGTCTCTTCTATGCCTAGCGGTAAGCAGGATCTCGTTGTTGAGGCAAAGGGCTCTACCGATTGTCAGGTTGATTGGATCGGATTCGGTCTCGTGCCTAATATCGTTGGCGCTATGCAGAGTGGCCAATATCGTAATCTTATCGCTGAGTTGGGCTTTATGTCTGAGGCAGAGACTAAGACTCTCGTGAATAATACTTTCGAGGAGTTGTTCTTCGGTAAGAATCGTATCTATTTCGAGGTTAATGATTCTATGGCTTATGTGTCGGATATCAAGAATAATGATGTCCGTACAGAGGGCATGTCTTATGGCTTGATGACCGCAGTTCAGATGAACCGCAAGGATTGCTTCGATAAATTGTGGCGTTGGGCTAAGTGCTATATGCAGCATCAGGATGGTTCTCATAAGGGTTATTTCGCTTGGAGTAATAAGCTCGATGGTACAAAAAATTCTGATGGCGCCGCTTCTGATGGCGAGTTGTATTTCGTAACTTCTCTCATCTTTGCTTCAAATCAATGGGGTAATGAGTCGGGTATCAATTATCTCGCTGAGGCTCAGAATATCATAAATAATTCGTTCCTCAAGACGGGTATGGATAGAGTAGCTCCTCTTATCAATCTAAACGAGAAGCTTATCACTTTCACTCCTGATAATTGGGGTGGCCGCTATACCGACCCTTCTTACCATTTGCCAGTGTTCTATGAGATTTGGGCAGAATATCTCAATGACGGACGTTCTGGTTTCTGGAAGGAGTGCGCTGCTAAGAGCCGTGAGTATCTCCACAAGTGTATGCACCCAGAGACTGGATTGAATCCTGATTACTCAAATTATGACGGTTCCCTCATGGGCGGTCGTGGTATCCTCGGTGATGCTTTCCGTTTCGACTCATGGCGTGTACCTATGAATATCGCTCTCGATTATACTTGGGCTGGCGCCGACGTAGAATGGCAACAGCAGTATGCTAATCGTATTCAGAATTTCTTGTATGCTCAGGGCGTAGATAAGTTCGTAGACCAGTTCAATATTGATGGTACAACTCCTGCTCGTATTCTTCCTGCAGGTGGTTACACTACTCTTCGTCACTCTTTGGGTTTCGTTTCTACAGCGGCAGCCGCATCTCTTGTGGCTACCCACTCTAAGGGCTATGATTTCGTAAAGCATATGCTCGAGTCTAAGCACGAGCCATATTCTGATGGTTACTTCGATGCATATTATGATGGCTTCCTTCATCTCTTTGCTATCATGCATCTGACAGGTAATTATCGCGTGATTACTCCTGCAAAGTAGCTTGCAGTGCATATATTTATACTGCTGCATTCGCCGTTTCGGCGTGTGCAGCAGTTCCTTTTTGGGGGGCGTAAATCTTACAATTCTACTTTTTACCAATAAGCATGCCTTCCTCTCTCAGCCTATGGAAAGTATCCGTTCTCGCCTGTGTTTCAGTTTACTTCTTTTTTTCGCAAATACGCTTCTTTTTTCTGTCATTTGAGTATGTTTTTGTAACTCTAAGTAATTATACGTAATGCTATTTGTCTAATTGTCAGTATTTTTGCTCAAAATGCAACAAATATTGATTCACTATCGTATGGCAAAGAACATCTATAGACATTTGGGTGTCTTATTGTTTTTCGTGACGTTTACATGTATACATTCTCTTGCTTATGGGAATGGGGGTATTGAGGTAGTCGGTGACTTCGGTTTTATGAATGGAACTTTGGTCGCTTATTATGGTTCCGATAATCATATAGCACTTCCTGATAGCTATAAGGGTAAATCGTATGAGGTTGCTCCATACGCTTTTCGTGGTAATAGGTCTTTCAAGACTTTGACTATTGGCGAGAATGTTACAAAGATAGGCGATTGTGCATTTCAAGGTTGTACAGGTCTCAAGAAGTTATACTATAACGCTAAGTCAAGCACTTGCGGCTATTTTCAGTCGTACTATTATGATGGTCGCCCATTCTTCGGGTGTTCATCTCTCCAGGAGGTGGTCATTGGTGATAAGGTTACTTCTGTTCCTAAACATCTTTTTTTAGAGTCTTGCGTTAACCTTAATAAGGTTACTCTTGGTAAAAGCCTCAAGAGCATCGGTGATAAGGCGTTCTTTGGTTGTAGTAATCTTTTTACCGTTATCAATCGTTCTTCTCTGAATATTATCAAGGGTTCCCCTACAAATGGTTATGTGGCTTTTTATGCTACTAGTATTCCTAAGGAGCATGGCGATTTCGTGTTTGAGTATCTCAATGAGTCGTACTTCGATATTTTCTATGGCAAGTATAGAACTAGAGAGGGGTATTTCTTAATCGATTATACTGGCGACTGTAAGAATATTACTCTTCCAGAGGATTATGACGGTTCGTATTATAGCGTCCAAGGTTCAACGTCTCTCTCAACACGAGGTGTCGAAACAGTTGTCGTTCCTGAGAATTCTCTTATCAGGAATATCGAGGATAATGCTTTCGGTTCATCGCTTAAGGCTATCGTAATGATGAATACGAATCTTAAACTGAGTGATTCTTACATCAGATGCATGTCTCGAGGTGTAAGGAATGATGGTTTTGTATTAGGTATATACGATGAGATTCTTGCGTATACTGGCGACGAATCGGATATTACTTTGCCTGATATAGGTAGACCATGCGTGGTGGCAGCTGGCGCTTTTATGAATAATACTAATATCTCTTCAGTCATTATCCCAGAGAATATTCGTCGTATAGGTGATGGCGCTTTCTTTGGGTGCTTAAATCTTGCTACCGTAGTGAATAATTCGTCTGAATTCAATGTTGTGGCTGGTAGTATAGAAAATGGCTACGTAGGTTTTTATGCCGATAAAGTAGTCAATTCTAATTCTATCAGTACATCTATCGGGGATGTCGTTTCAGATGCTACTCTTGATATTCAATCTTATAGCTTAGGTGGTGTTAAGGTGAATAGCGATTATAGAGGTATAGTCATCGCTGGAGGTAAAAAGTATCTTCGTAGATAATTTCTTCGGATATATTGTAATATTATTTTTCAAGCCGGTTCGTTGAATAAACGTACCGGCTTGTTGATTGTTATTCCTTGTATAATGGTGGGCTATTTACCTTTGCGCCATTCTAAAACCAAATTGTATATAATATTATGGGTGTAAAGTCTATCTATTGTTGTCGTCGTGCATGGCTTGTGTTGCATGTGACGAAAATGACGCTTTTTCTTACATTGATACTATTGGAAGTGATGGCGTATGGGGAGGAAACTCAAGTGGTTCTGCAGTCCTTCCATCAGGAGATTTTTCTTCGTTCGATATTTCTATCAATGATCTGGACTCGTCCTTGGATGCAGAGGATATCGTCGTGAAGGATGAATCGGATGCTCATTACGAAGATTATATAGAGAACTCGTCTTTCTCCAATGAAGTAACTATAGTTTTTGATGAAAATAATGTTACTTATACACAATTGGATGGCGTCTCAATTTCTGCTGATGGAGGGTATGTTACTGTAATTTCTACTATATCTAAGGTGCATTACACAGTATCTGGTCATACTTCTGATGGTGGACTGAAAATTTATTCTGAGAAGAAGTTCGCTCTCACTCTTAATGGTGTGTCAATTCTCTCAAAATATGGGGCTGCAATTAATATTCAGTCGTCTAAGCGTGCTTTTGTCGTCTTGGCCGAAGGAACGGTTAATAAGTTAGAGGATGCAGCTAAGTATTCTAATACTCCTGAAGGTGAGGATCAGAAATCTGCACTGTTCTCAGAGGGAAAACTTCTCTTTAGTGGTAGCGGGTCTCTTGAGGTGACAGGTAATTATAAGCATGCTGTCTGCTCTGATGATTATATTTTCGTGCGCCCTGGTGTTCAGCTGTCTGTTCCGTATTCTGCATCTGATGCTATTCATACTAATGATGGTATCTATGTGAAAGGAGGACGAATTGAGTTGTCTCCGTCTGGTGATGGAATGGATACTGATGGTGTTATTGATATCACAGCCGGACTCATCAAGGTTCAAATTGCTGCAGAGGGGAAAAAGGCTATAAAGTCAGTAGGTAATATTTATATATCGGGTGGTAATATTGTTGCTGTCAATGCGGGTAATTCTGTATATGATGACGAAGAGCAGGATATTACTTCTTGTTCTTGTGTAAAGTCTGATTCTCATATTATTATTTCTGGTGGCAAGTGTTATTTGAAGGCTACAGGCAAGGCTGGTAAGGGTATCTCTTGTGATAGTACTTTCACTTTGTCTTCTGGTGAGGTTAGGGTTATTACTACCGGATTGCAATATGTTTATAATAATAAACTCGACTCTTCTCCTAAGGGCATAAAGGCTGATGGTAATGTCTATATTAATGGCGGAATCTTATGGGTTAAGGCTACCGGTGGTGAGGGGTCTGAGTCTTTGGAATCTAAAGCTGATATGACTATCAATGACGGTGAAATTGTTCTTTATGGTTATGACGATTGCATAAATGCATCGAATAGCATTACTTTCAATGGTGGTAAGGTGTATTGTATTAGCACTGGTAATGATGGTATCGATTCTAATGGTACGCTGACTGTCAATGGGGGCTTGGTAATATCGGCTGGTACAATCCAACCTGAAGAGGGGTTCGATTGTGATCAGAATACTTTCAAGATTACTGGCGGTACTATTCTGGGTATAGGTGGTGCTACATCTACTCCTACTAAATCAGTTTGTACCCAAAATAGCGTTGTATATGGTGGAAGTGCCACTCAGGGTAGTCTTATATCAATATGTGATGCAAATGGCAATTTGGTAATGTCGTATACTCTTCCTCGCTCATATAGTCAGATGACGTTGTTATATAGCAGCCCTGATTTGAAAAATGGTACATATACTATTACTTCTGGAGGCTCTCTCTCGGGTATCTCTTCGTCTTTCTACGATTTTGTTCAAAACGGAACCTTATCGGGTCAATCTTCGTTAACGTCTTTTAGTATCTCAAGTCTCCTTACGACAGTTGGCAATACTACTCAAGGTGGTCCTGGTGGTGGCAGACCTAGATGGTAAGGAAGTCGGTAGATAATGTCTGGGGTCGATTCTTATTCGCAATGTAAATAATGAAGTGGTGTAATATAAATAAGGACAAGTATACTCGCCTGGAATATATAGTTTATGCCGTGGTCATAGCTATTATCGTCATAACTCCATTCGTAATACAACTTTAGGAGTATGTCGGCGATGCTAATGTGCCACATTATGTGTGGGGCCGTCCTGTTCATGCTGTTGTGCGAGTGCTCCCTTTCTTGGCATTGTTCATCTTGAACGATGTAATATTGTTACCTCTCCTTTTCTTGCGAGGTTACAAGAGTCTCTATTTCTCCGTTGTGCCGATAATACTGATTTTAGTTTGGTGCTTTTCTGGTACTCCTAATTTTGAGGCTGATCATCATCGTCCTCCATTGGATATGTTAGAGTCGCTAAGTAGCCCTTCCTCCTCGCCTCGAAATGTGGATGATGGTATGTTTCCGCCTGATCGCCCTATGTCATATAGAGAAGACAGACATCATAAGGAGATGTTGCATGATGGTAATCGTCCAAAACCTCTCAACATCTTCGCTATTATGAATGAGTTTACAGTATTATGCATCTTATTGTCAAATATCGCTCTTAAGTTGTATATGCAGACTCTAAGAAATGCCGAGCGCATGGAGCTGGTTAGGATGGAGCAGATAACCAGTGAGCTAAAGTCTCTCAAGTATCAAGTGAATCCTCATTTCCTTATGAATACGCTGAATAATATTCAGGCGCTTATCGATATAGACTCTTCCAGAGCTCAGAACGTAATTCAGAAGTTGTCGAATATGATGCGGTATATGCTTTACGAGTCGGATAAACCTATGGTGCCTCTCATAAGGGAGATAGAGTTTATGCAGCATTTTATCGACCTGATGAAGATTCGCTATCCTGAGTTTGTCCGAATTTCTGCTACATTCCCTAAGGTGACTAAAAATTACAAAATTCCATCACTGCTCTTTATCTCTTTCATAGAAAATGCCTTTAAGTATGGCGTCTCGTATGATGCGGAGTCAATCGTTTCTATCTCTATGAAGGTCGACTCATCAGAGTTGCACTTCTACTGTATGAATACAATAAACGTGCCGTCGTCTGAATTGAATAAGGGGGGGATAGGTATTCAGAATGTCCGTAAACGCTTAGATCTGATTTATCCAAATGCCTACTCTCTCAAAATCAATAATATAGATAATAGGTACGTGGTTTCTCTATCAATTCCTTGTAATGTTGAAGCATGATACGTTGTATTGCAATAGATGATGAGCCTTTGGCACTGGCTCAGATAGTTAAATTTATAGAGCGAATCCCCACTCTGGAGTTGGTGGCTAAGTGCCTTTCTGTCTCTCACGCAAAAGATGTTATGGATGAACAGATGATTGATCTGCTCTTCCTTGATATAGAAATGCCAGGTGTCAATGGTATGGAGTTCGCTCGTACCCTCAAGGGTGTCCCTTATATCATCTTTACCACAGCTTATCCAGAATATGCAATAGAGGGATATAAGGTCTCAGCAGTAGATTACTTGCTTAAGCCATTGTCGTTCGATGATCTTTGTGCTGCAGTAGAGCGCGTGTCTGAAAGGATGCTTAATAAGCCAAGTGAGATGTACGTAAAGACGAATGGAAAACTTCGTCGTGTAGTCCATGAAAATGTCATGTATATTAAGGGAATGAGCGAATATATCCAGATATACACAAAGGGCGAAAACATCCCTATAACAACTTTATGCCGTATGCGACAAGTGGAGGAGGATTTGCCAAAGGGTATGTTTGTTAGGGTGCATAAATCTTTTATCGTCAATATTAACTATATATCGGCGTTCGATTCCCGTTCTGCTCAAATTGGTGATGTCGTTATACCTGTCGGCGAGACCTATAAATCAGCGTTCCAAGCTGCAATGTATGAGCATGGACGAACTAATGTTTCCTGATAAATATCTATATTCTTAAGGTCTATCCCGAGTCTAGCTCGAGTCTAGCCCGAGTATAGCGAGGGTAAAGCGAGCCTAAAGAGAAGTTTTTACGATAACTATCGTTAAGGTAAAATATCAAGGCGAAAAGTAATCTTTTCGCCTTGATTTATCTAGTAGTTGAATGTCTTTTCCAAGAATTTTGACAGTCCTATACGTGCTTCGGTAAGTTTCTCTTCCCACGCAGCTACTGAATTCTGACCAACAATGTCTGTAACGTATTTAATGGCGACAAATGGTATCTTTTCTTGCTGGCATACCAGCGCTTGCGCAAAGGCCTCCATGTCGCATACGTCTCCATCTTTTAGCTCGCTTGTCACGAAACTATCGCCTGTACTGCAAGTGCCAATAGGATTGCCTGATGAAATCTTTTCTATTATAGGATGTTTGGTGTCGGCTGAAACGCGGCTGACTATTCCGTATATGCAAAGCGGATTCAAATCGCGGTCTACAAATTTGTCGCAGATGACTATATCGCCCACATGGTATTCTCGTGTTCCTACTGTGCCAATATTTATCACTACATCTGGTCGCTGTTTCGTGATGCCTCTGAGCAATTCCAGGGCAGCAGGAACCTTCCCGCAGCCTGTATATATTCTCTCTATCTCGTAACCTTCAATCTGAGGTAATACTGCCTCCTCCTCTTTTAATGCCTGTAGTACGATTATCTTCTTCATTTTATAGCCTATTACATCTTTATCGCCTGTTGCGTTCTTCGTCGTATTTCTGCACCTCTGGTGCGGCAATCTCCATTTGGTTGTAGAACTCTTCGCCCCATGCACGTATGATAGGCTCTTTGAGGAATTTATATACAGGTACTCCCTCTTTGGCTCCAAGTTCAAGGGCAGGTTTGCATACGTGCCATTCGTGGAAGTTGAGAGCATCGTAGTTCTTATAGTGTTGTACACGGATAGGGTAGAGGTGACATGAGATTGGCTTCTTCCAATCTACCTCTCCATCGTTATATGCCTCCTCTATGGCACAACTCCACAATCCGTTTGGCTTGCGAATGGCATATACACACTCATCCCCATTGATGATAGGGGTAACCTTGTCACCATCCTGGTCAACAACCCATTTGCCTTGTCTTTCAATCTCGGCTTGAGATTTGTGCGTAAGGCGGTGTTTGATTTTTGGGTATATCTTCTCTAGTATCTCTGGCTCTCCAGGTTCTAAAGGTGCTCCGGAATCTCCCTCTACACAGCATATGCCGTTGCATTTTGTGAGGTCACAGATATATTTACGAGTAAATATCTCAAACGAGATTATCTTGCCGTCAATTTCTATCATGGTTTAATTGGAATATATGGATACAAGAAAGGAGGAAGTGTTATGCCTCCTCCTTTATTATGTTCGGATTGTAATAATCTGATACCGATTAAGCCTCCTCAGCGTTGATGTTGTCATCAACCAAGATACGGCCACAATACTCACATACGATAACACGCTTGTGAAGACGGATGTCAAACTGACGTTGTGGTGGAATCTTGTTGAAGCAGCCACCGCAAGCATCGCGTTGTACTGTTACTACTGCGAGACCATTACGTGCATTGCTGCGGATACGGTTGAATGCTGAGAGAATGTACTCATCATTTACCTCTTTCTTTATCTCGTCAGCCTTAGCCAAGAGTGCATCTTCATCTGCCTTTGTTTCGGCAACGATTGTGTCAAGCTCAGCTCTCTTGTTGTCAAGGTCCTGAGAACGCTCGCGGAGACGCTGCTTAGCCTCGTCAGCAAGATCCTTGGCGTTCTTCATATCTGCTGTGAACTCCTTGATGCGCTTCTCGCAAAGCTGCTTCTCGAGGTTCTGATATTCAATCTCTTTGCTGATGGCATCGAACTCTCGGTTGTTACGTACTGCGTCCTGCTGTGACTCATACTTCTTGATCTGAAGGTCTGCCTCTTTGATCTCATTCTTCTTGATCATGATTTCGTCAGAGAGGCGCTTTACCTCGTCGTCTAGCTTGTCTATACGAGTCTGAAGACCTTGTACCTCGTCCTCGAGGTCCTCAACCTCAAGAGGAAGTTCACCGCGAAGGGTACGAATCTTATCTATCTCTGTGCAAACCTGCTGAAGGTCATAGAGGGCTTTGAGCTTGCTCTCTATTGATGCATCCTTGGAAGTCGTATTACTTGCCATCTGTATTTATGTAGTATTTTATAATATTCTCTGAAGCATTCGATATGCGGAGTGCAAAGTTAGGAAATTTTTCTTGTAATTCGCGCAAAAAAATGTCTGTTGATACTTTTTCACTTTCAAAATGTCCTATGTCCATAATCAGCATCTTCTCTGATGATGCCATTTGATGGTATTTTATGTCTGCAGTTATGTATGCGTCAGCATGCTGCAGCTCTGCTTTGCTTGCAAATTCTATCGAGGAACCAGTGCATAACGCTACGGTCTTTATAGACTCTTTCTGAATGCCGTTGTGGCTGATTGTCTGGCAGTTGAGCGTTTTAGCTACGTGGCTCAAAAACTCGGCAGATGATACTGTCTTGTCTAATGTGCCTATTACTCCATATCCACATTCTCCAAATGAGTATTGCTCTGGTACAAGTATGCGCATGTCTGTAAGACCTAACTTTGCTCCTACAGTAGCACTAGTGCCTTTGATTGGTGTCTTGTCAAGTGGAGTGTGCACAGCTATCAGATTAATGTCGTTTTTGATAGCCTTAGCAATCAGTCGTTGTTCCTCATCAGCATAGTTTAATCTCTTTAGAGGACGAAATAGTATAGGATGATGCGCTATAATTACGTTATAGCCTAAACTTATGGCTTCATCTACTACACTTTCGGTAATGTCTACCGAACATATCGCACCTGTAGCTTCTGATTCAGGGTCTCCTACAATTAAACCAGAGTTGTCCCATGTGTCTTGTGTAGAAAAATGAAAAGCCTGGTCTAATGCTTCTATTATAGCACCTACTACTATCATACTTTGAGCTCCTCTGCGTATGATAATAGTTCCTGACGTATAGATTGCAGGCGTCTGACAATCTCTGTGTTGTGATTCAGGCCTTCTGGGTTGTCTGAAAGACGTTGCTTAGCTCCTGCAATGGTCATTCCTTGCTCTTTGACTAAGCGGTAAATCAGGCTGAGACTCTGCATATCTTTCTGAGAGAAGAAGCGATCGCCTTTCTTGTTTCGCATAGGCTTAAGAATCTTAAACTGTTGCTCCCAATATCGTATGGTTGAAACAGGAACGTTGAATTTTTCCGCAGCCTCGCCTATCGAGTAATATACTTTTTCTATCATGATATGCTGTGTTTTAGTTTAGTCCATTTCAGTTTACGTCAGTTTCTTTACTCTTGTTCCAATGGAGGCTGGTCAAATAGTGACGGATAATTATTTTCCAATAGATGACCCATTATGAAGCGAATAGAACTCTCACGTACTGCAGAGGCAAGCGATGGTATCTTATTCTTCTTCTGAAACTGCTCAATGACGCGCATCTCCTCCTCCGAGAGGTATATCTTGACAGGTATATCTCTCTTAGGCTTATTATGAGGAGTAAGTCGTGCCATGTCTGTCTAAAATTTAGCTAGTTCGTCAAATAGTCTCTGTGTAGGTAGCCCCATCACATTCTGGAACGAACCCTCTATGCGGTATATGGAAGTCAGACCTATCCACTCTTGAATACCATACGCACCAGCCTTGTCTAATGGTTTGTATGTTTCAACGTAGTAGTTGATTAGTTCGTCCGACATTTCGCTCATATATACTTTAGTGTCACATGTAAATGAAACACATTTTTTTGTAGAGTACAACGCTACACCTGTATATACAACATGTGGCTTGCCCGCTAATGAAGCTATCATATTTCGTGCCTCTTCAGCACTTTTGGGCTTGCCTATTATCTTCCCATCACTAACTACTACTGTATCGGATGTGATTAGAAGGTCATTGTCTTTCAGTTCTGCAACGTACGCTTTAGCCTTTTTGTTGGCAAGAAACTCAGGTACACACTCAGCAGCTAAATCCGATGGGAATGATTCATCAATGCCTTGTTTGACAACAACGGTGAACTTTACTCCCATTTGTGCCAGTAGTTCTTGTCGTCTAGGCGAGTTCGATGCTAATAGTATGTTGTATTTGTCTATATTCTTCATATTTTATTGAACGGGCAAGGTTGGACGAATATTTTCGCCCAACCTTTTATGCTAGTCTGTAACGTAAATTTGGTATGATTAGTCGAATTTCGACTTCACGAACCATATCTCACGTATATTAAGTGCTATCTTTATGTTTTGGAATTTCTCCTTCATCAAACCATTGGTATTTGTACCATGTTTGCGGTACTCATAACCTATATTGATTGCATTATTCCAACGTCCCAGAGGTATCGTTATACCAGCAGTGAAGGTCAAGGCACTGAGGTTTGCGCCACTTTGGTCAAGTACAGGAATCTTCATGTCGATCTCCTTCATGATTGTAGTAGCATATTCCGGGTCGTATACCGGAACTTTTTTCTTGATAGTTGTTGTTCCGATAACCTTTTTGTTCGTGATTCCAAGATAGCTTGTCTCATAATGACAACCGAGTCTCCATCTGAGTCTCTTGTAGAATGGATCTTCACGCTTGCCACATGCCCATTCTGCACCACCTCCGATAGAATAGTTGTCTATATAACGTGCAGTCTCACGGAATTTTATGTTTTTCAGTTTGCCCCAAAAGTTCTCTCGATAGTCAATAGTTGCGGTGAATTTTCTGCGGTTGTAGCTGAAGCCGACACCATAAGAACGAGGCACAGCAAACTCTCCATCAAGAGGAGTAACGTCATCAAAGAAAAGGTTGTTTGAAATATCGTTGCTCACAATATGATCGTATGAAGATCGCATGTTTGTCTTCTCGTTGAAGATAGCTCCGAAGCGGAAATTGTTTTCCTTGCCTATGTTGAAGTTAAACTGTACACCATATTCAAAGAAGAGGTTGTTCATTGTGTACTTCTTTGTGTTGTATATGGTCTCACCATAAGGGAACATGGCCGTCTCGGTCTTAGTGATAGAACCCCAAATCGCGCCTGCACTGACACCAAGTGAAATATGGTTGAAAAGTGTAAATGCATTATTGAAGAATGCTCTAGACAAACCGCCAGATCCTTGGTGCTTTATAGTGTATTTTTCCTGGGTACCCGCTATGTACTGGTATGGGTCAAGAATGTTATAGCCAACAGTAGAATATGGAGCATATCCAATACACGTTGCCCACCAAGGTTTTGATCGGAATCCAAAAGAGATACCGTCAATGTTTGTACGATATACACTCTGATGTCCACGTTCTGCTGGCTTGATGTGTCCATAAAACCATTTTAATTGAGCATTAAAGTGGAATGTCAGAGAATCAAGATTCCCGATTCCAGCAGGGTTAGTGATGTTGATCCAGTCGTTTGGTGATAGAGCAATACCAGCGTGTCCCATACCTGCAGATGTCGCATCCTCTTGCGGAGTTAGCAGTCCAATGCCAAATGCCGAATATGGAGACGAGGTACTATTCTGTGCGTTAGTCAACACATTGCCAATACTAATTAGCAATGTCAAGACTAATATTTTATATGTATTACTGATTACTGTCATTTCTATGAAGTGCAATATGGTTAACGGTCCTCTCTATCGAAGTAGTAATATATAATGTCAAGTTTGGAACGATATCTCAGTTTGTCTTTCGGCATATCGTTTCCATTAAATACCATGAAGTTGTAATTCATAGGATTGTATGTAGTACCCCAGGTTAAGAATAGACCATCTGTAGGTACGATATCCTGATTCAAACGTGAGTTGATGTAGTATGTAAGGTCAAATGTATAGTATACCTGATTCAAGTCAAATGGATCATAATGCAACTGGGCGTATACTGTATTATGCGCACTGTTTACAACCGGAATCGAGTTCTCAAATTCATTTGAACGTCCTATTGTAGATAGGAAGAAGGTATATGGTATGCGACGTTTGTCGTATGAATCTCTCTCAACGTAAACAGTAAGAGTCGCCTTGGCAATATGAGCATAGTCCGACTTACTCGTTATCAATTCCAAAGAAGGGAAGTTGATACGTGTGTAGTACCCTAATCCCTCAAATTCGAAACTATGGTGGTTACCTTCTACTTCCGTGATGGTTTCCCATTGGTTTTGTAAGGTATCAAATGGTTTTTCCA
>JAKSLC010000034.1 GCA_024401415.1 Bacteroidales bacterium
CGAGGTTTGCACCAGCAGGGATAACGTCAGCAGGAACTGAGTTGTTGATATCGAGAAGTGTAGCTGGCTTCTCTGTAGCACACTCTGCCATGTACTCAGAAAGTGCACCATAGAGGTCTACCTCACATGCTACTGGAATACCACGACCTGTAAGACGTGAGTTTACATAGCAAGGCTCAAACTCGAAGATTGGCTGCCATGCTGGCCAGCACTTGTTAGCAAATACTGCATACTTAGAACCGCCCTTGTTTGTCTCATACCAATCCATGAGAGTAACCTCGAGCTGTGCCATCTTGTTGATAATCTCAGGATACTTGTTGCCCTTGCCGAGTTCCTTCTCCATATCCTTAGCTACAGCAGCAATCTCTGCAGCCTTGCCTGGCTTGCTTGTAATCTCGTCAAATGCCTTCTTGAGGTCAAGCTCTGAGTTCTCCTGTACCTCAATGCCAAGGTCATACATTGGCTGAATAGGTGCATTACATGCGAGGAAGTCCCAAGGACGTGGACCGAAGCCAATAACCTTGAGGTTGCGTACTCCGTTAACAACACGAGCAATGTTGCGGAAATCTGCAAGCTCCTTAACACCCTCTGCTGGAGTTACGTTTGGATACTCTGGAATATATACTTTGAGACGGCGGAGACCTACGCTGTAAGAGAAGTTGAGGACACCACAGAGAGCATCGCCACGATCGTTAGCAAGATTTGCCTTGCCTTCCTCTTTTGCAGCAAGTACCATTGTTGGACCGCCAAATTTCTGTACGAAAAGTGTTGTAGGACCCTCTGGACCAAAGTTGCCGAGGAACATACATACTGCGTTGATACCATTTGCCTTTGCCCAATCAAGAGCCTTGTATGTGTCAACGTCGTTCTCGATTACTACTGGACAGTCATACACCTCTGGAAGACCTGCCTTCTTAACCTCTGCCATAAGAGCGGCAAGACGGCTCTTTGTAAGTTCGATTGGGAAGCAGTCGCGGCTTACGCCAACAATACCAAGCTTCACTTCTGGTTGATTAATCATCTTTTGTGCTTATTTAGTTTACGTTTGTATTTTCTTTTTGCGTTCACTGATGTGCAAATATAGATAGTTTTTTCTACATCTGTACGCTTAAGTGAAAAAAAGAAATTCTCTCATCTTTCCGTTCCTTTACTTTCTCTTCCCTCTCTCCTCTGCTTATCTATTCCACGTTCTAAATGACGTTATCTTTAATAAAAAAATTGCGATGAAGAAAGGACTTCCCCGAGTGCTCCCCGAGTGCTCATAGGGTGCTCCAACTATATATCCAAAGTGTCAATTCTTAGATACAATGTGTATATTTCATATAATAAAGCCGATAACGTTTACCTACGCTATCGGCTTTCATATACCTCTATGTTATACACATCACAAACTAACTTCTAGGAACCGTCTTCTGCTTATACGTATTTATATGGGAAATAATCGTGTTGAAGCGCAATGAGTCTGTGCGGAACACACTATGCGCAGATGATATGCCCATCTTCTTTTGTGCTAAATCCAATTTTATAGCCTTGATATCTTCCTTCGTAAGAGCATCAATACTAGGGTCAGGTAAATGTGTCTCGTAATACGAATGAGAAATCACATTTTTTAGAGCGCTTATCGCTTCCGCATCAGAAATCTGGTTGTAGTAGCGCTCTATGGCTTTCATGTTGTCATAGGTAGTATACATATCTGTAGTGTTTAAATGTGCTGTAATATATCGTACTACAATATTTAACATTTAAAGGTTACACTAAAACGCATATCTTTTTCAAAAAAATATGCCACGTGTGTTGCAAAATCAAATCAGAATGCCTTACCTTTGCATACGGAATATAATTTAAGCGGGCTTGTGTGTCAAAATACATTTCAAGCCGATGCTAGAAAAATATCTTAAAAAGACTCACTTCGAGTCGTACGAGGATTTTATGGAGAACTTTCAGGTGCAGATACCTGAAAGATTTAATTTTGGTTACGATGTAGTCGATGAGTGGGCTGCTAAGGAGCCAAATAAGAAAGCCCTTTTATGGACTGACGAGAATGGAGCAGAGCGTCAGTATACATTTAAGGACATCAAGGACTATTCCGATAAGACAGCTTCTTTTTTTCAGAGTCTAGGAATTGGCAGAGGTGATATGGTTATGCTTATTGTTAAGCGTCATATCGAGTTCTGGTTCTCTATCATTGCTATCCATAAGCTCGGCGCAGTAGTTATCCCAGCTACACACCTTCTTACAGGAAAAGATATCGTTTATCGTACCAATGCAGCTTCTATCAAGGCTATCGTAGCTTGTGGCGATGAGGTAGTAGTGGGTCACGTAAATGAGGCATTGAAGGATTCTCCTTCGGTAAAGAGCGTTATCTCTATCGGTCCTGTAGTCCCTGAGGGATGGGAAGATTTCCAGAAGGGTATAGAGAATGCTAAGCCTTTTGTTCGTCCAGAAGTGGCAAATGAGAATGATGATATAATGCTTCTCTACTTTACATCTGGTACAACAGGTGAGCCTAAGATGGTAGCTCACGATTTCACATATCCTTTGGCGCATATCATCACAGGTAAATACTGGCATAACCTCAATGAGGAGTCGCTCCACTTTACTCTTGCTGATACAGGATGGGGTAAGGCTGTATGGGGTAAACTCTACGGACAGTGGTTCTCTGGTGCTAACGTATTTGTATATATGTACGAGAAGTTCCAGCCAGTAGATCTTCTTGAGATGTTCCAGAAGTACCGTATCACATCATTCTGTGCACCTCCTACAGTATTCCGCTTCATGATTCGTGAGGATGTGAAGAAGTACGATCTCTCATCGCTTCGTTATTGTACTATCGCAGGTGAGGCTCTCAACCCATCTGTATTCGAGGAGTGGAAGGCTCTCACAGGTATCAAGTTGATGGAGGGATTCGGACAGACTGAGACAACATTGACTATCGCTACTTTGCCTTGGACAGAGCCAAAACCAGGTTCAATGGGTAAGGTTAACCCTCAGTACGATGTTGCTCTTCTTAAGCCAGACGGCACATTCGCAGGTCCAGGTGAGCAGGGTGAGATAGTTATCCGTACTCACGGCAAGAAGGTTCTCGGTCTCTTCAAGGAGTATTACCGCGACCCAGAGCGTACAAAGAATACCGTATTGAACGATATCTACCACACTGGCGACGTTGCCTCTATTGATGCAGATGGCTATTTCTGGTTCATCGGTCGTACAGACGATGTTATCAAGAACTCAAGCTACCGTATCGGTCCTTTCGAGGTAGAGAATGCCGTGATGGCTCACCCAGCAGTAGTAGAATGCGCCGTAACTGGTGTACCTGACGAGGTTCGTGGTCAGCTCGTAAAGGCTACCATCGTTCTCGCAGAGGAGTACAAGGCTAAGGCAGGTGATGAGTTGGTTAAGGAGATTCAGGAGTTCGTAAAGAAGACTACCGCTCCTTATAAGTATCCTCGCGTAATCGAATTTGTAGACGCTTTGCCAAAGACTATCAGCGGTAAGATTAAGCGTGTTGATATCCGAAATAATTAATAGGACATCATCTGATTATTGATAATAAAGGAGGCTGTGCCATATTTACTGACACAGCCTCCTATTTTTTTGACTCACGCCAAAATCTTATCGCGTGTAATTTATTCTTATGTACCTATTTCTTCTTGCGGGTATATACCGCTATACATATCGGGGTCAAAACTATCAGCGATGCAATCACAACAAACCACCAGTTGATAATGCGGTATGTAGCACAGATAGTATAATCAGGCTTTAGCATTCGGACACCCGATACCTTATACTCTATGACATTGTTTCCCGTCAAAACTCCATTGCCAACTGAAATTACCGTTCCAGGAACTACCAGTGTATATACAATATCATCCAGCCCTATTGCCCCATATCTCTCTTCCAGATTGCTGCAGAGCGAGTTGAGACGTTCATTTACATTGCCTTTGAGGAAATAATCTGTGCCTATGATTGCTTTTTCTACATCCGTAATATCTATATTGTCGTTACCGATGATATCCCAAGACTTATTGCAATAAAAATCCTTATTGAGCAGGCTGTCTCGTTTCAGCAGAATGTCATCTCTACTCATCGGACAGTTCTCAAACGAGTCATAGTTATCTGCTATCACAGTCAGCATATCATGGATACGATTGGCTGTTTGCCATGAATCCATAGCAGATTCAAGTCTATCAATCACCGACATACTCTCGTATCCACTTTTCCCTTGAAGTATGTTAGGTTCGCCTGTCAGCCAGTAAGACAACTCATCTTCCGAGAAGAACAATGATCCCGGCACGGCAAATTCCTTTGAGAAGTCGACAAATGTCTCACTATATGTCACGTCAGAGTAGAATCCGCAGAAATGCTTCTCATAATTACTCTGCTTGATTATCCTGGTATTGTATATTTCGATAGGATAATTATCGTTCATCTCCGAGACATTGTCAAAATCTCGCGTTGCAGTGCAGATGTATGATGTCTCAGCTTTAGTTGAGTCAGTATAGCTTTCCCAACTCTTTTGCCATGTTTCATTGTCCAGAACGTCGACAATATGTTTGCGTTCAGTCTTCTCCCCAGCCATAGTAAGGCTGTCACACTTGAACATTATCGACCTGCTGCACGAACCATCGCTGTTCAATACTGTTGTCATGTTAAGTGTCTCCTTATCGCACGAAGCAAGTAGAGCCAGGAGAAGGAATAAGATGATATTATTGATTGTTTTCATGATGTACACGTTTTAATTGTTCTATTAATGTATGTTTGGCAGACCTCCGTGTTTCAATATACTTATTGATGCACTCTTTACGGTCAGCACCGTCACAGAAAAAAGTCTGTTCGCTATTACTACCTGTCTGAGAGAACTCACTAGGTGTGAGCTCTGGTACCTCATTATATTGCCATATAAACAGGGCAATGAGGAACATTGCAGCGGCTGACGAGATATTACGGATGATATACAGGACCCGTGGACCTTTGGGTGCTATAGCAGGTGTCTGTTGCTGATCGGGCAATGACGCCATTGTCATATCCGTCAGTTCATCGGCATTATCCAATGATGGCTGCTGCGCCTGCAGTCTGAGGATTATATCGTCGAACTTATCTGTCATATCCGAGTTGTTTTAATTGTTCTTTGATTTGTTTCTTTGCAATACTTAGATTGCTCTTTACCTGGTCGGCAGTCATACCTGTTATCTGCTGAACTTCCGAGCTCTCGAGGTTCTCAAGATAAATCAGTGTGAATACCATTCTTTGCTTAGGGCTCAGATTGTTGGTCAGTGTCTTGATGACAGATACCATCTCCGAGTTTTCCAGTTTTCTTTCGGGCGATACGTCATCGGCGTATTCCTTAAAGTACGATTCGTCTTCCGGCATAGGATCCAGTCGGTTCGACTTTTTCAGTTCATCCAGACAGATACGCACCGCTATGGTATATATCCAAGTCTGAAACTTGTATCTGATGTCGTACGAGCGGATATTTTGCCAGACCTTAATAAACGTTGCCTGAGTAGCATCCTTGGCGTTATCCTCGTCACACAGCATCCGGAGTGCTATGGAGAAGACCAGTCGCTGATAGCCTTGCACTATCTTACGAAACGCCTGTTGGTCGCCGTTCTGGCATTGTTGTATTATTTGTTCGTCAATCACTCTGTTTGTAATTTGATTACATACAATATACGCTTATGTGTGTCAAAGGTAAAAAAGAAAGTAATTAATAATCAACAAAAAAAGAAAAGGCTGAATTCCCCACATGGGAATTCAGCCTTTTGTGTGGTTAGCGTCTCTATGTTTTGCTACATAGGACGTGACGTGAAAATCACTGTCTTAAATAAGGAAGATACTTTTCCAACAGCATAGTGTTAGTTTTCCTTTTCTGCTTCTTGTCCTGAATGCTTTCCAACAAAGCCTTCTCTTTCTCGATATCATTCTCATCATTCTTCTTTACAGAGTCTGGGAGAATCTTACTCAAGATATCGAGGTTTATAGACGATGCCTCGCTGTCTCCAAGTTTTACCGCATAAGTATAACGTTTGTGTGCTGATTTAGCACCTGCTACAGCACCACCTATGGCACCGAACAAGACACCGGCTGCTACCGCTCCTGCATTGTTTGACTGGCATCCGTCGAATACCAGGTATTCTCCGTAATGATATACCTTAGCATACCAAGGTTGAGAAATGAACTGTTTGCCATTAAGATAAAGAGTATCTCCATCAGAATAAGCAACAGCTTTACGCTTGATTGTCTTCTTATCAAGTGTAGGGGATTTGAGTTCGTAATCATTTCCCCCATTCATTGCCAAGTCGAAATTAGTACGAGTAATAATTTCCATTTCGTCGTGAATAGATGGAGTTTGATTGACAAGCTCATCGATGCTCATGTACAATCCCTTAGGATATTTCTGCTGAGCTATCGCAGAGTTGGTAACAGTCAGCACTGCCAATGTTACCAAGATACTTACTAAACGCTTCATGATTACTTTTTTGAAAATATGCTATGTAATATGTGTGAACTTAGTTCTGATGCTAGAATCCAAATATATCCTCAAGTGAGAGCCTGTGAATCTCGCCTTGCGATTTCAAAATACCTGGGTCAAGTTGCTTCTCATCTCCAAGGATAGCTCTACGATATGTACGGTTCTTGATATTCTCTTCGTGGAACGCTTTGATATCATCAATAGTCATAGCACTCACAGCGTTGTAAATATCTTCGTTGATGTCATGGTCAATACCAAGATTTACACTTTGAACATATTTAGATAAGATTCTGCTCTTCAAGGTTCTTGAAGATGCTATGCGCTTAAGTAATGCAGATTTTGCTATCTCAAATGCATTCTCGGCGGTTGGCATATTCTCTGTTATCTCCTTAAATGTGTTCAAACACTCATATAGTTTGTCATTCTGAGATATAATGTGTGTATAGAAGTACACCTCACCATTCTTGTCAAATGGAGTAACATTTAAATTTGCTGTTGCGTTGTAGCATAATCCTCGTGCCTCTCGAAGTTCTTGGAATACTACGCTGTTCATGCCTACTCCAAAGTAATCATTAAACATACTATTGGCTGGGTATGAAGCTAAGTTAAATTTGTCTTCCCTAGCGGAATGTTGGCTGCCTGATAAGGCGCAATGTATATTTCTGGTTTCTCGCACTTCCAGGTCTTGAAGTAGTAATCTTCAGCTTCTGGTAGAGGGTTCTCTGCTATCTTGTGATTTGCAGCAATGAGATTTTGTGCTTCTTTTAGTGAAGATGGAGTGTAGCATATTACCGTTTGCTTGTAGTCGAATGCCTTATGTAAAGCATTTGTTATATCCTCAGATGTAAGCTGCATCAACTCCTCATTGTTTGGCGTGTGTGTATATGTATTGTCCGGACCATATATAATGTATGTACATAGTGCATTAAAGCATCTGCGCTGATTTGTCTTTTTATTTGCACGGTCTCGAATAATTTGTCCACGGATTGCGTCAAATTTCTCAGACTCTACATATCCCTTGGTGATTATCTCTTCAAGAAGTGAAATGGCTTTCTCCTGATTCTCTGCAAGTCCGTATACGCCTATAGTAGTATTGCGAGAATCTACAGATATGTATGTCTCACAAGCTAGCTTGTAAAGCTCTTTTTGTATCTCTTCCTCCGACATGTTTTCTGTACGTAGGTAGTCAAATACGTCACCAATTATGTCTAGCGTCTTGTCCGCTTTCTGACCGTATGGGTAAACAAACTCTACTGAGAAGAGTCCGTTGCTTGTGTTTTCTACGTATAGAAGATCATTGCCTTTAATGTCAACTTTGCTCATGTCTTTGTCAAAGTTCACAAATATAGGCTTGATCTCTTCTGGGGTAATTGCCGAAATATCTTCTAGGAACTTAGATTTCTTTTCTCTGTTCATCTGAATAGGAGAGATAGATGGCTTCTCAATAGGTGATACAGACGTATCTACTCCCTGACGTTTGTATCTGACAGCATAACCGTTATTTATGTTTGCTTTTGCAAAGTCAATAATCTGTTGCTTTGTAATCTTTGATATACGGTCAAGTCTATTTACTATATCTTTCCACTCAATATTTTGAATGAATGAGTTGACTTGCGCTTGTACTCGTGCTCGGTTACTCTCCATTCTCATCATCTCATTACGCTTCATGTTGTTGATGATGGATACGAGTAAGTCATCGTCAAACTCTCCAGCAGCAATTTTGTTGATGTTCTCTAAAAGAAGATCTTTTACTTCCTCGAGAGACTGACCCTCATTAGGTGTGCCGTTTGCAAGGAAAACAGAATAGTCTGTTTCTGTGTAATTGCTGGTCCATGCCTCTAGCACTTTCTGCTGTCGTACTAGGTTAACATCAATAAGACCTGTTTTGTCGTTGCTCAGAAGCTCCGATATGATGTCAAGGTAATCTGTCGACTCTATGTTGTTAGCTCCTGGGAATCTCCAACCAAGCCATACACACTCTTTCTCTTGTCCTATAACCTCCATGTATGAAGGCTCAGTCATAGGCTGCTCTGGCTCAAATGTAAATGTTGGTGTCTTCTCACTCGCTTTCCAGTCTCCAAAGTATTTTTCAATAATCTTTAGTGTAGCTTCTGGATCAAAATCACCAGATAGACAGATTGCTACGTTGTTAGGTACATACCATGTGTTGAAAAACTCTTTGATGTTCTTGATAGATGGATTCTTTAAGTGATCCTGTGTACCTAATGTAGTCTGTGTGCCGTATGGATGATTCTTGAAGAGTATAGAGTTCATCTTCTCCAGACACTTGTCGTTGTCATCCGTCAAGTACATGTTGAACTCCTCGTATACGGTCTCAAGCTCCGTGTGGAATCCTCGTATCACAAGGTTCTTGAATCGGTCGCTCTGAATCATCGCCCAACGTTCTACTTCGTTAGCCGGAATGTTCTCTGTATAACACGTTACGTCGTAGCTAGTATAGGCATTTGTGCCGTTAGCTCCTATAGTAGCCATCAGTTTGTCATACTCATTGGCAATAAAATAGTTAGAAGCAATGTAGCTTATAGAGTCTATCTCATGATATATCGCTTTGCGCTCCTCTTTGTCGGTAGTTGCGCGATATTTCTCAAATAGATTCTCTATCTGATCAAGCAATGGCTTCTCTGCCTCATAGTCTGACGTGCCATAATGGGAAGTGCCTTTGAACATAATGTGCTCCAAGTAGTGGGCAAGTCCCGTAGTCTCATGAGGATCGTTCTTGCTGCCTGCTCGTACTGCAATGTTAGCTTGGATTCGAGGTTCATCCTGATTGACAGACATATATACTTTAAGTCCGTTCTCTAATGTGTAAATTCGAGTTTGTGTAGGATCATTCGCAACGCTCGCATACTTATTACATCCACTGAAAATAAGCATTTGAACAGCTACTAGTAAACAAGTAATAGTTCTTTTCATATAATTTGTATTTAAACTGCTGACAAAATTACGCAATTGAAAGATTAAATGTCCACTTCATAATATGTATTTTACTTCCAATGTAATAATTATGTCATTTTTTGCAACCAACAAGTACCCTCACATAACTATTCCTTAATGTTTGCCTTGCCTTTGTGCTCTTCGTGAGCTAGCTTGATAATATTGTGTATATTTGCACAGAAACTTTACATTGCACATTTTGATGAAACCTAAAGGCAAGTTACTAGTTGTTGATGACAATAAGAATGTGTTATTGTCTGTTAATATGTTGATGCAAAGTTATTTTAATAAGGTGATGACTCTTGCTTTGCCTCAGCAGATTCCTTCTGTTCTCCGCGAATTTCAACCAGATGTAGTCCTGCTGGATATGAATTTTACTACAAGTATCAATAGCGGAAATGAAGGTCTTTTCTGGCTGAGAGAGATAAAGAAGATAATGCCAGACACTAGCGTGGTGCTTTTTACCGCTTTCGCTGATGTCAATCTTGCTGTTAATGGCATGAAGGATGGTGCAGTGGATTTCGTAGTCAAACCATTCGACAATAATAATCTGGTTGAGGTCCTTTCTCGGGCTCGCGATGGTAGAAAGGAACCTAAAGTGGATAAGCAGTCCAACTCTGATACCTCTAATGGCATGTTTTGGGGAGATTCTCCTGCAATGCTCAAGTTGCGTACAATCGTTGAACGTGTGGCAAAAACTGATGCCAATATTCTTATAACAGGAGAAAATGGAACCGGTAAGGAACTTCTTGCCAGGGAAATTCATCGACTTTCTCTTCGAAATAATGGTCCTATGGTAGCTGTCGATATGGGCGCTCTGACTGAGACTTTGTTCGAGAGTGAGTTGTTCGGTCATGTCAAGGGGGCTTTTACTGATGCCAAGGCAGATCACTCTGGTAAGTTCGAGGAGGCAGAGAATGGTACCCTTTTCATGGACGAGATTGGTAATCTTTCTTACCAGCTGCAGGCTAAACTCTTGCGCGCCCTCCAACAGAGGTATATAACTCGTGTCGGTGGAAATAAACAGATTGATGTTAATATCCGATTGGTCTGCGCAACTAATAAAAATCTACAGGCAATGGTCGCTGATGGTGAGTTCCGAGAGGATTTGCTATACCGTATCAATACTATTCATCTCGAAATACCTTCTCTTCGCGAACGGAAAGAGGATATCCCTGCTTTCGTAGAACTGTTTATGGATAAGTACGCTAAGATGTATAATCGTTCTAGTTTGACTTTGGCCGATGACGCAAAGTCTATCTTGGTCTCTTGCCCTTGGATGGGTAATATCCGCGAACTTGAACACGTTGTGGAGAAGGCTGTCATAATGTCTGATGGTAATATTCTGAGAGCCGCTGATTTCGATCTTCCTACTTATTCATCTCTTTCTGATAAGGGAGCCTCAAATTCCGATATTGCTTTCTCTATGCAGGGGCAAACCCTAGAGGATATGGAAAGAAGTATGATAAAGGCTGCTATGACGGAGTGCGATGGAAATCTATCTCTTGTCGCCCAGCAGTTGGGTATCTCGCGCCAGACGTTGTACAATAAGCTTAAGCGTTATGGACTATAAGTCGATAGTTATAGTATTGTTGATCGTTTTTGTGGTAATTATGTATTTTTATCACATATCGAGCCTCAAGCGTACCCGCAAGAATGTTAGTCACATGTTGGAGGCTATCGATAATCGCGATTTTACTTTTCGTTTCATTACAAAGTGGCGACGTTCTCCTGACGCTATTCTTAACGCGTCTCTTAATCGTATCGTAGAAGTAGTTGGTGATATCAATAGCGAAATACGTCAACGTGAACAGTATTTCGAAAGGGTAATTAATGTCGTAGATACTGGTATTCTTGTCATTGATAAGAGAGATTTCATTCTTCAGAGTAATGAGGCAATTTTTCATCTGTTGAATATGAAGGTCCTCACTCATATGGAGCAGTTGTCTCGTGTCGATCCTGAGTTGCCAGCTAAACTGAGGTCTTTGTCTATAGGGGATAGATTTATTGTGCCGGTTTCTACTGGTAATGGTAAGCACTCGTTGTCTGTCCAGGTTACTAATACTATTCTTAAAGGGCAGAAGGTTAGGGTCTTCGTATTTAATGATATTCAACGAGAATTGGACAATAAGGAGGTCGAGTCTTGGGAACGTCTCAGCCGTGTGCTGACTCACGAGATTATGAATTCTGTAACGCCTCTGACTTCTTTGGCTGATACCCTGATTTCGAAAGGCGTTGCCGCTACTCCAGATGTAGAGCAGGGGTTGCTTACTATCAGTCGTACAGGTAAGGGGTTAATCGAGTTTGTCGAGAATTATCGCAAGTTTGCCCATGTTCCTAAGCCCAATCCATCGCTCTTCTATGTCAGGCCGTTTTTGCAGCAAATGTGCGATTTGGCAGAACATCAGGTTCCTGACTCAAGTATAATAATCGATTTATCTGTCGAACCTCAAGATTTGCTGGTCTATGCTGATGAGGGTCTCATAAGTCGTGTGGTGATTAATATTCTTAAGAATGCTCTCCAGGCAGTAGAGTCTATTGGTGATATGGGTAAGGTGATGGTATCTGCTATCTGTAACGCAGAAGAGCAAGTCGTCATAACTATTAGTAATAATGGTCCAATGATTCCAGCCGAGGAGGAGGAGCAGATTTTTGTGCCGTTCTTCACCACAAAGCCTAATGGTAGTGGCATCGGCTTGTCTTTGTCTCGCCGTATCATGAAGGAGAGTAATGGAGAATTGTCTCTCCATACTGATCGCAAGAAAGGTATAACCAGCTTCGTTTTGCTGTTCTCGTAATGGTAGTTTATTTATGAATGTTCTGATATTGGCCGACCATTTTCCTCCGTCGTTTGCTCCTCGTATGGGCTACCTGACGCGCAACCTCAAGTCTTTGGGGCATAGTGTCTATGTGGTCGCTATAACAAAACATAGGGATTTCAATTCGTTCGATTTCTTGTCTGGTTACGCTGATGAGGTTTATACCGTAGCCTCAAGAGAGAGGTCTCATAAACAGGTACTATTATCGTTGATTAAGGGGTTCTTCTCGTCTTTCCGTTTCATGTGGTCCGACGTCGATTCTGAATATTATACTTGTTGTAAGGCTCTCTTGTCAACTCACCATATCGATTGTATGATTTGCTCTACGTCGTCGTTCTATCCTCTTATGGTGGCCGAGCGGTTAATGAGTTCACTTCCATCTATTTTGGATTTCCGTGATATTTATGAGCAAGACGAGACGTTTTATCCTCGCCGTGGTTTGGCAGGTGTCATGAGGCATTTCCAAAAGAAGATTAGGACTCGTATCGTTCGTAAGGCAAATGCAGTAGTCAGTGTGTCAAATTGGCATTGTAGCTATCTTTCTAAGTGGAATAGTAATTGCCATTTGATTCTTAATGGTTTCGATGAGCGGCGTTTTTCCCCACAGCCGGCTTGGCATGGTGATAAGGTAAGGATCGTTTATACAGGTACTTTGGCAACTCCTTCAGGGGATATCTCAGCCCACACCCCTGATATGCTTTTCGAGGCAATAGATGAATTGCCCGCGGATAAGCGTTCTAGGCTGGATGTGGTCTTCTATACTGATTCTAATAGCATTTCTATTATGAATAGGGTAATAGAGAAGTATCATTTGACTGATGTTGTGCGTTGTTCAGAGTGGGTTAAGTCTGATATGGTCCCTGATATACTCAAGGAGAGTTCGGCTCTTCTCATATTGTCTAATCATGGCAATAAGGGAGTTATGCTTACTAAGTCTTTCGAATATATGGCTATGAACAGACCTATTATATGTCTCCCCAATCCAGATTCTCAGCTAGAGGCTATGATAGTGGAGACTGGTACAGGGGTCGTACTGAGGGATAAACATAGTGTAATGCGTACGCTTGAGTCTCTTATAGAGGGCTCTTTATCTGTGCATCGTAATGAAGAGACAATAATGTGTTTTTCTCGAATGTCTCAGGCTCAGCAGTTCGTGGATTTGATGTCTTATATAATGCATAAGTAAGTATGTCTAGTGTTGTCGTTAGAATATCCGCTGAAGATAATAGAAGGCAGTATGCTCTCGAACAGATGCTCGTATCTATTTTAGGTCTGAATGTCGATTTTATCTCTGTTGATGCTCTTCCTGATAGCTATACCATTGAGTATGAGGGAAAATCTCTGTCTGTCTTATCTTCAGATGTGTATAATCCACAGTGGACTGACAATCCGTGGGGACCAGAAGATAGTATTGTCGCTATATACGGAGGTTCAACGGAATGTACTAGTCAAACAGATTCTGCTATTGTAGGTCTTTCTCTAGATTTGGCTATGTCTGCTTTTTTCCTCCTCTCAAGGGTCGAGGAGCTGAATGCTAACGCTGATATGCTCGATGCTCATGGTAGGTTCAAGGCATCTTCTTCTCTGGCTTATAAGATGGGGTTCATTGATAGGCCAATGGTCAATGAGTATGCAGAGATGGTTGTTCGTATCTTCGGGGGTATGGGGGTGCAGTTGCCTGTAAACCGACAGGGCGAAAAATTGTTGTATACTCATGACGTTGATATTCTGACTTATGAGCCTATTCTTAAGGCTATGGTTGGCGATATCATAAAGAGACACGATTTGTTGTCGGCTCTAAAAAGGGTGCGTAATTTGTGGTATGATGAGCATGATACGTTTGATGCCTTGATGGATATGAGCGAAGTTCGTAATCAGAAGGGTACATTTAATATTATGGCAACTCATTACGATTTCAATAAGCCTGTCTCTGATAATTACCTGAGTAAGCGTGCTTTTGATAGTATGCTGAATCGTCTGAGAGCACGCGGACATCAGTTGGGTTTTCATCCTGGTTATTATACAGCTGATAATGAGGAGCAGTGGAAGCAAGAGCGAATGATGGTCGAGAGTAGGGTACAGCAGTCTTTATCTGTGGGACGTCAGCATTATCTTCGTGTTTTCGTGCCTCGTACTCTGGAGATTTGGGAGGATAATGGAATGTATTTGGATTCGTCTCTGGGGTTTGCCGATAGAACGGGATTTCGTTGTGGGACTGGTTGTATATATCATCCTTACGATTTTCGTACCGGTAAGTCTATGTCTCTGCTGGAGCAACCTCTTGTCGTAATGGATACAACGTTGGATCTATACGAGTCTTTATCTGAAAAACAAAAAGAGGAGAGAATAAATCATTACATCTCTCTGTCTCTTAAGTATAGTATGCCTGTTACTCTTTTATACCACAATTAGGAACAATAAAAATGGGCACCGAAGTGCCCAGGTCATATTTGTTGTTTGTTAATTATTTCCCTTTGATGATTCCACCGGTATTATTCTTTATGGATTTTAATGTCGGCTTGCCGTAATACGTGATTGTACCTCCTGTAGTAGCTTTGGCTTCTATCCCCTTCTCTATTGTACCCATGCTTAGGCTGGCTCCTGTGGTCGCCTCTAGTATAGCTGTTTCAGCACTAAAGTCGTTACATATTATTAGAGCTGCGCTGCTAAGGTCAATGTCTGCTTTTTTCGCATGGCCTGAGATTTTTCCACTCGCTCCAGAAGAACCGTCTACCTCCAGTGATGCTGTATTGATGCCTTTAATGTCGATAGTGCTGCCACTATTATTGTCAATCTCAAGTTCTTTCGATTCAACACTGGAAATATTCAATGTCGATCCAGCTTTGACATCAAAATCTGCTTTGTTGGCTTTGATTCGGTTTACGCTGAATTCTGCTCCAGCTATTACATCTATGTCTAGATCGTCTACTATTAGCTCGTCTGTCTTCATAGTAGCACCAACACTAACGTGGATGTCTAAATCATTGAAGTAATAGTTGGCTGGATAGGTGATTGTTAGTTTTGGCCTCATTGGTCCACTGCTTTTCATCGGTTTTATAGATGCCTCAAATTTGTCTCCATCTACGTAAATGTTAACGTAGTCTGCATAGTCGGCATCACATAGCACTTTGTAGCTGAAATTTTCTCCTGGGATAAATTCAGCATCGTATTTCCCCACAATGCGAATCTGTCCAATTTTGACTAGCGTGCCATCAAATGTTGTCGTGTCACTTACTAGTTTCGTGGCATTAGCGTTTGTACCAAAAGAGTTTAAGAGCGCAAAAGCTAATAACGTGATAATTGATTTAATCTGTTTCATTTCGTTTTGAATTGTTTGTTTATTATTTGTTGTTGTTTGTTATGTTCTTTGCAGCGCCTCTACCATATCTTCTGCCGAGCGAGTGGAGCATCCCGGTCCGCCTATCACAGATTGCAGTTCTGCATAGTCTTCTAGCATCTTTCTGCGGTATGGAGTCTCGTCGAGTAGGTCGTTGAGCAATGAGTGCATTTTCTCAGGTGTATAAGCACACTGAAATAACTCCTCTACAGCTGTACGGTTGAGGTTAAGGTTAACCAGACTAATGTATGGTACTTTTATGAATATTTTCTTTGCCATGAAGTCTGCGAAGCGACCACCCCACATTAGGTATAGTACTATTTGTGGACAGTTAAGTAGTGCGGTCTCTAATGTGGCAGTGCCTGACGTCACTATGGCGCAACGCGCATGACTTACTAGCTGGTATGTCTCGTTGAATACTATTTTTACGTTGTGCCCTTTTATGTATGGGGCATAATCTTTCTCTGTAAATGAAGGAGCACCTGCTATGACAAATTCGCACTCTGGATGCCTGTCTGCCTCATGTAGCATCGCTGGTAGGTTGTATTTCAATTCCCCTTGCCTGCTGCCTGCTAAGAGTGCCACAATAGGTTTGCTATCATCTATTCCAGTGCGCTTGCAGAAATCTGTTAAACTCTCCTCTGCATGATGCCTCTGCGCTATGGCGTCCATACATGGGTTGCCACTAAAGTGAACATCTATCCCGAATTTCTTGAAGTACGCAGTCTCAAAAGGGAAAATCGTATAAAGCCTATCCACAATCTTGCGAATCTTTTTGACTCTGTACTCTTTGGATGCCCATGTCTTTGGCGCAATGTAGTAATATACTTTTATCCCATTCTTATTGGCAAATTCTGCCATCGGCAGGTTGAATCCAGGGTAGTCTATTAGTATCAGAACATCAGGTTGCGTTTCGAGTATGTCTCTCTTACATAGCGAGAAGTTACGACGTATCTTTCCAAGATGTGTCAGTACATCCCAAACTCCCATCACAGCAGTGTCCTTATAGTGTCTTACCATGGTTCCTCCCACCGCAGACATTAGGTCTCCTCCCCAAAAACGCATATCCGCTTCTGGATCTTTACCTAGTATGCCTTTCATAAGGTTGGACCCGTGTAAATCGCCTGATGGCTCTCCTGCTATGATATAGTATTTCATTTATTTATTGGACAAAGAATTTTATTACGACTATGGCAAATGCCCACAATATGGTGGATAGTATCATGCCTCGCGATACTTCGTATTTGTCAGTGTAGGCAAATATCGTAAATACCGCTAAGTTCGACAGGCAAGCTATAGCTATCATCGTCGACATACTCTGTAGTCGTATCAGACTCTCGATAAATTCGGATACCGGACGATCTCCTCCATATGAAAATTCATATAGCGCCCACATTGTTATTACAGGAAGTATCAGTCCTAATATTACTCCGATGTAACGTTTGTTCATAACGTTCTTTTTTATGCCTTAAATATAGATTCCTTACAAATCTACGTTTTTCAGTTGCGATATTACGTCGTAGTCTGTCACATCAAGCTTGCACGGAGAAATCGTGGTATATCCTTTCATCAGCCAATGATAATCAGAATCCGATCCCTCATGTTCATCGTCTATGAAATCTCCTTCAAGCCATGTGTATGTGCGACCGAATGGGTCGGTTATATTATGTGGCTTCTCAAACCAATGTCCTTGACCTACTGGACATACATGCATGCCTTTCGATTTGCCAATTGGCATATTTACATTCATGTATGTCGAAGATGGCCAGTTAAATGATGTCAATCTTGGTAGAAGCCTTGCCACCACCTCTCGTGCCGAAGCCATATCTGCTTTCGGATCATAATCAAAATATGAGAATCCTATACCACGAATGCCTAGAAGCGCCGCTTCTCTTACCGCCCCTAGCGTCCCCGAGTAGTGTACCGATGACGAAAAGTTGCCTCCATGGTTTATGCCTGATAGTATAATGTCAGGACGTCTGCCATCAAGCATCTTGTGGATACCTAGTTTTATGCAGTCAACAGGTGTGCCACATACGCTCCATACCTCCACACCATCTAGCCCATAATCATCATGTCTGGTATGTTTCAATGGTTCACATACAGTTATGGCATGACTTTTGCCCGATTGCCCGGTCTCTGGCGCTACTATTGTCACTTCTCCGTATTTCATCGCCTCTTCGGCTAGTACACGGATGCCTTGACTTGTATAACCGTCGTCGTTCGTGATTAAAAATCTCATATATATCGTAAATCCTGTTTTATCTCCTACTGTATGGCTCTCTTTATGCGTATCAGGCGCTCCATTAACCCCTCAAATAAATCTAGCTGAAGCATGTTGGCTCCGTCAGATTTCGCATTGCGAGGGTCAAAGTGTGTCTCTAAAAAGAGACCGTCAACGCCTACCGCTACACCAGCACGAGCTACTGTCTCTATTAGAGCAGGTTTCCCTCCTGTGACGCCCGATGCTTGGTTCGGTTGCTGTAGTGAGTGCGTAATGTCAAGTACTACTGGTGCTTGCTCCTGCATCACTGGTATGCCTCTATAGTCAACTACTAGGTCGTAATATCCAAACATCGTGCCACGATCTGTCAAAAGTACTTTGTCGTTACCCGAATCTTTCACTTTTTGTACAGCATGACTCATAGATTCTGGCGCTAAGAATTGTCCTTTCTTGATGTTGACAACCTTTCCTGTCTTCGCTGCTGCTACAAGTATGTCTGTCTGTCTGCATAGAAACGCAGGGACTTGAAGCACGTCTACATATTCTGCCGCCATAGCTGCCTCGTCCGCACTATGAAAATCGGTTACTGTAGGTATGCTGAATGTGTCAGATACTTTCTTGAGTATCTTCAGTGCCTTCTCATCTCCAATGCCCGAGAATGAATCTATGCGAGATCGGTTGGCTTTGCGGTACGATCCTTTGAAGATTAGCGGCAATTCTAGTTTGTCGCACGCCTTCACTAGATGCTCTGCAATGCGTAGTGCCATATCCTCTCCCTCAATAACGCAAGGACCAGCCATTACGAAAAATAAGTCTGAATCTGCATGGTGCAGACGTGGTATAGTCTTGATAATAGTATTCATATCTACAATTCTTATTGTCGCAAAAGTAGTGATTTTATTTCTTCTCCCTATTGCGTAGTCGCTCCTTTTCTGCTTTCTCTCTGGCTTTGCGTGCCATTTTCTCGTTGCGTTGCTGGTTGCGTAGTAGTTTTTTCTCTTCACGCGTTAGCTTCTTGTATGCAGCTGCAGCAGCTTCGGCTTCTCGTTTCTCCTGTATCTCTTGTTTTTTCTTCGCTAAGAACTCCTCTTCACTGACAAGTTCTTCTATGTTAAAGCGTTTCCATCCGTTAGCTGCTTTGTATGCACTGGCAGTGTGTGGCATTACAAGTACTGTCGTATGTCGCGAAGAATGGTTGCTAGACAACTGGTATATCGTAGGCGGTATCAATGCTCGGCAGTATATCTCTTCCAATGATTCGCATCTGTAAAAAGCATCGTCTACTATGGTTTTTACTGAGCTAGGTATGATTATCGATTTCAGATTTCTGCATTCGGCAAAGGTGTATGATTGTATACTCCCTATGTATTTCCCGTTGTCGTAACCTACCTGCTGACCGTATGTCTTGAAGTATGGGTTGGATTGACTTGATGCAGGGTCCGCAAATTCTACTCTCTCTAGCTTGCTGCACTGGAAGAATGCTCTTTCTCCAAGAAATTCTAGACTGGCAGGTAGTGATATGGTTTTTAGTGAATTACATCCCGCAAACGCCCTCTCGCCGATGGTGTTGAGCCTGTCCGACATTAGTATCATCTGGAGCTTACTGCATCCTTCGAATGCTTTGGGGGCAATCTCTCTTACGCTGTTGGGTATTGTACATTCTCCTGTCTTACCTTCTGGACATCGTACCAATTTTTTCCCGTCCACTGTGAGCAAAAGCCCCATCTCGCTGGTATATATACTGTTGCCATCTGCCACGTTTATACTCTCTAGCGACGAGCACTCATCAAATATTTTTTCTCCAAGGCCTGTAACTTTCGCTGGAATATCTATTGAAGATAATGCCGAACAGCGCAAAAATGCACATCGCTCTATCTTTGTCAACTCTTTCGGTAGGGTAATGGTTCTAAGACTGGTACAATCTTGAAATGCACTCTCCGTGAGAGTGATAATACCATCTGGCAGCGTTATGCTCTCTAACGATATACAGTTGCCAAAGCACTGTGATGCCATGATTACTATATTCTTGCTGAGCGAAACGTCGTTAAGTAGGGTGCAATTGGCAAAGACTAATGTTCCTAGTCTCGTTACTTTCTCGGGTATAGTTACATGCTTCAATGCGGCACAGTTGTAAAATACCTTGTCTCCTATACGCTCTAATGTTTCGGGTAACTCTATGCCTGTGAGTTTCGCACAGTTCATAAAGGTGGAGTTGTTCAAGACTTTGATCTTGCCAAGCTGACTTATAGATGTCAAGTTTACGCAGTCAGCAAATGCGTTCCTCCCTATTTCTGTGAGCGATTGTGGTAGCGCTACTGTGTTGAGTCTCTTGCAGTCATGGAATGCCTTGTCGCAAATGGCCTCAATGCCATCTGGTATAATAATGGAGTTTAGACTTCGATTCCCAGAAAAGGCTCCTGCTTTGATGGATTTTACTAAGTATGCTTGTTCTTTATAGTATACAATATTGGGAATCACAACATCTCCCGAGCAGGATGCTTTCACTATCTGCACAATAGTGTCTCGCCCAATGGACTCGTATGATATCTTGTTCTCAGTGAAACTTACTGCGCTTGCACATATCGTACAACACATTGTTACCCACAGAGCTATGAGCTTATTGTATCTCACGTTTAGATGTTACCAGTTTTTTATTCGTTGCCTATTATCACAGATTCTTACGTAACCACCTTTGTAAGGTTTCGATACACCTTATTTGAACTATATGTTCTAAGCTAAAAGAATGTAAAGAAAACATAAAGCGAGTAATAACTTTGTCTTTAACGAACTCTTTAGTTATCTTTGCGCCAAATATCTGATTATGGGAAATATTGTAGCTATAGTAGGACGCCCTAATGTCGGCAAGTCTACGCTTTTCAACAGACTTACTAAATCTCATCAGGCTATTGTCGATGAGACAGCAGGTGTCACTCGTGACCGCCAATATGGAAAGGTATTTTGGAATGGCAAGGAGTTTTCAATCATTGATACAGGCGGTTATACTTTTAATTCAGATGATGAATTTGAGGTGGAGATTCGTCGACAGGTTCAGTTGGCTGTCGATGAAGCTGCTGTTATCCTTTTTCTTGTAGATGTCCAAGTCGGTATCACTGATTATGATTTGGAAATCGCTAATCTGCTTCGTCGCTCTAAAAAGAATGTTATCCTTGTTGTAAATAAGGTCGATTTTTCTGAGCATGTGGGTGATTCTTATGAGTTCCACCGCTTAGGTTTTAATGATTTCTTTACTATCTCCGGTGGTAATGGTAGTGGTACCGGCGATTTGCTCGACCGTGTGCTAGAACTGCTCCCAGAGGATGTTAAGAGCGATATAGACGATTCTCTTCCAAAGTATACTATTGTCGGTCGACCTAACGCCGGTAAGTCTTCTATCCTCAACGCTTTCATGGGGCAGGAGCGCAATATCGTAACTTCTATAGCAGGTACAACTCGCGATTCTATTTATACTCGCTATAATAAGTTCGGTCACGACTTTTATCTCGTAGATACCGCAGGTCTCCGTAAACGTAATAAGGAGAAAGACGATATCGAGTTCTATTCTACTATGCGCTCCGTTAGAGCTATAGAAGATTCCGATGTCTGTATCCTTATGGTTGACGCTACTCGCGGTTTCGAAGCTCAGGATAAGAAGATTTTCTCGCTTATCGAGAAGAATAACAAGGGCGTAGTCGTATTGGTTAATAAGTGGGACTTGATCGAGAAGGATTCTAAAACAGCTAAAAAGTGGGAAGAGGCTATCCGCGCAGAAATGGCTCCTTACACAGATTTCCCTATCGTATTTACTTCTGTTCCTAATAAGCAGCGTATCTATGAGGCAATCGAGCAGGCTGATAAGGTTTACGAAAACCGTAAACGACGTATCTCTACCTCTGAGCTCAATGATGCTCTCCTTCCTATCATTGGCGAGTATCCTCCTCCAGCAACTAAGGGTAAGTATATCCGAATCAAGTATATAACTCAGTTGCCAAGTGCAACTCCTACTTTCGCATTTTTCTGTAATCTGCCTCAGTACATCAAGGACCCATATAAACGTTTCCTTGAAAATAAAATGCGCGAGATGTGGGACTTTACGGGCGTACCTGTAAATCTTGTAATGCGTAAGAAGTAACTATTTTTAGTAGAAATGCTATGGCAAAGGATGATCTTCTACCTCATTTGTATGAGTTATTGCAAAATGCAATATCATCACCAATAATCGAGAGAATTTTTGCTTTCGTGGTAGATATCTTTGTCGCTGTGGCTCTCACTGTAGTGCCTGTCATAGGGGTTGGCTTGGCAGGCCTCTATTTCTTCGTTAAGGATATTCTGCCTTTTAATGGCAAAACATCTTTCGGTAAGGCTGTATACCACATTCGTGTGGTTAATATTCAAGATAACGCACCACTGACTAAACAGATGATGTTTAAGGCAGTGGTGCGTAATATTTTTATTCTTATCCCGTTGCTCAATATCGTTGACCTTTATTATCTTTTGTCAACCGGGAAACGTCTCGTAGATATATGGATCGAGACTGATGTCGTCTCATTCGATGAAGCCTTGTAACTTCAAAACATCCATCAACTCTTTTGAGAAATATTCATTGTTTTCTTTGCTGTAACGTACCTCAGCAAACACTTGAGCCAAGTTCTCTTTCTTGTTCTCCTCGCAGAATCTCTTGTTCCTCTCCAGTTGC